>NZ_JBIUCQ010000002.1:0-512140 GCF_044538495.1 Acinetobacter sp. ABJ_C4_1
CTCCTCCTTCCCAACCTCTCAGAACATCGAGATCGCATAATGCAGATTGATGTTAAAAAGCCCCGTGAGACTCTGTAATTTTCTCACTGGGGCTTAGTAACATAATCTGGACATCACATTATACGAAGTATCGTATAAGTAAGCTTTTGATAACATTAAGCTTTTAGCTCTGGCGCTTTCTTTTCTTCTAGCTGTAACACCTTGCCATCACCAGCCGTACGGTAATAAACGTTGCCATCAACTGCTATCAATGACACAGGCAAATAAATATCTTTGTTCGTATAACACTTATAAAACTCTAATAAGTGTTGATGCTCTGGATCAACTTTGACTGGTTGCGAACAATCAACCATTTCTTCTAAACCACGGTCAAACTTCTGTGATTTAAAAATAAGACGCATATTAGGCTGACCAGTCTTAGGATCTGGCTTAACATCAATCTTGAGTAACTTGGCATTAAAAATAATTTGTGCTGACATGATAAAAATCCTTATGCGATGCGTAATTCACGCTGATTAAATGTAGAAATTGGTTCTTTAAAGTTCTCAGGTACTTGATTTTCGAAATTAATTTCGACAAGTTTAAGAAATGGAATAATGTTTGATTTAGATTCAACATGCAGATTCTGCAAGAATGCTTTCGAGTAACCAGCTGCAACTAAATCAGCAACATTTGCATAAAAACGCGTATCTGAATAACGCTTCTTTAAAACCTCAAAGCCATGTACTTCAAGATTCGTATAGAAAGTAAATAAATTACGGGCTTTAGTAAGCGAAACACGACCTAAAGCCGTTCGCTTAGCGTATACAGAACATAAATGATTAAAGACAGTATCGTGGTCAGTAGCTTTCATTGCAGTACCCTCAAGGGCTTTAAAAATTTCAGAATTAGCCTTGATCCATAGATCACGTAAAAAATTAGGATTAGCGCGTTGATAACGAATAAGTTGAAATAAATTAGTCGGAATACCGAGTTCTTTCATAACATAGGCTTTAATGCCTGTTTCAAACCGCAAAAGCCCTTTAGTAAAGGCCAATAAATCAGGATCAGACATAACTTTAACGACACGCTGAGCAGATTTATCATTCGCTTTTGCAAGCTTAATTTGTTCATCAAGTTGAGCCTGAAACTCACATGACTTACCGTAAACTTTACGAGCAAAACGCTTACCGCGTTCGGAACCAAAATAAACAGTGTTCTTATATACAACTTGCTTTTCTGATTTACGAATATGTCTTGAAGACATATTTCTCATAAAGTCAATAACTTGAGAAACTTGATTGTCATCACGTAAACGTGCTGAATAAGTTGCATCAAGTTGCTTAATTTCAGTTTCCCCAATGGCTAACATGCCGTAAAGCGTCGGATGTGATTCAGCAAGATACCCAAGCATTTCAAGCGCTCCCTGCTCTATCCAATCAGAACCGAAAACATTGTGACCTTGAAGAATCTTCGCAGGACTAGCTTTCAGTTCTACATATGGATAGTTCTTCCCTTCATGAAAAAACTTAAAAGCCATCTTCGTATAAGAAGTAGGCAATCTTGAATATGGATGATTTAAAACCTGACACTTAGTATTACCGTCTTCATCTTTAAAGACATCGTAAGAACCAAATTTCAAACCGATATCAAGCAAATCAAAACCGAAAACGCAATACCGACCTTCACTGTCAATATCGACAAGTGAAGCATCAACAGGTATGTGCATAACGATTTTATCTAACATTTGTTATTTGTCACAAATCACATTTAATGCGATTTATACAATATCACATGTGACAAATCAACATATTTTATTATTATTTGTCACTTATTACATTTAGCGGTGTTACAAATGGCTATATCACAGAGATTGAGAGAAGAAGAATCAGAAATGGTCGAAAAGAAGACCCTAGATATCATGATTGAAAAAAAAATGAAGATTAAAGAAAGTGATGTAATTCACGCTTTAATTCGAAAGCACATCAAGGAATTAACAGCCGCAGATGTGCTTGAATACAGAAGAAAATACTTGGGGAAAGATGATTAAAATTCCCAAATTCGGGAGTTAAGTCCACACTAGAGATGGTGGACTTTTTTACATCCGGATGCCCCTTCTCCGTGTTCTGCTCGGTTGGTCAGTCGTCGTCCCTCCTCCTTCCCAACCTCTCAGAACATCGAGATCGCATAATGCAGATTGATGTTAAAAAGCCCCGTGAGACTCTGTAATTTTCTCACTGGGGCTTAGTAACATAATCTGGACATCACATTATACGAATAGTTTTATAATTCACTATTAAGTCCTTGATTCTGTTGTTGTACGTTTAGCTATACTTGTTGCCTCTACAAAGAATTATTAATTATTTTAGATGCGTATATGAGGTTTATAAAAAAGACCTTTGTTAAGGTCTTTTTGCACAGCTAAATTAATTTAATAATTTTATTTTGAAGAATTCCAATAATTGACGTAATTCAACTGTTGAATCCCTCGTTCTACAAACTCAGCATTTTGCCATTGTTTTACATCAACATCGCGTTTTATCAGCTTGGCCTTTAATGCAGTCTTTACACCTTCTTGTAGATGCCCAAGATAATATTCATCCAAAAGTGGTGAAAAAACTGTTTTTAAGGCTTTGTCTTGTAGACTCAATGCATAGAGTTCTGTTGGTAATCCTGCATTTTTAGTGACAAGTTGAATGGCATTGTCGCGATTTTCAGGCTGTGAAACCCAATGTGCTGATTGTAAAACCGTATTTACTAAGGTTTGGACAATTTCAGGATGTTGTTTAATAAACTCACTACGACCCACCAAACCTGATTGAATTGTGCCAGCTCCATCTTGTCTCTGCCCAGTACTCAGCGGAACCTCTACAATTTTCTGCTGTTTGAGCGCTAGAATTGGCATTAAACCCCAGCTGGCATCAATTTGCTTAGCAGCAAGTGCTGCATTGGCCGCAGCAGGATCCAAATTAATAATGCGGAAATCTTTTTCAGTAAAGCCATATCGCTCGATATATTGATCAAACGATAATTGCATAGCAGTTCCTTGAAAAATTGCTATTCGTTTACCTTTTAACTGTTCGAGGCTGGTATATCCTTTATTTGGCAAAACACCCAAATAAGCATCTATGTGCCGTCCAGTTGCTACCAGTAACGTGGTATCGATTTGATTCGATTTACCAATAATGGCTGCTAAGTCACCTAAAAAAGCAAAATCTAATTGTTTATTAGCCAAGGCTTCATTGATTACTGGCCCTGCACCTTTAAAAAATTGCCATTCAACCTGAATATTTTTCTTTGCAAATTCTTTTTCAAGTAACTGATTTAAATATATATAATCAACTAATGGTGTGCCGCTACTATGTCTTTCACTACTGCTTAGATCAGGTACTGCAATTCTAATTTTTACAATGTTTTCAGTCTGATTCGTTGTTTTTGATGGTGCTGATGAAGATGGTTTGAAAATAAACAGAAGCAAAGCGACAAAAATAAATGCAGGAATAATCCAGATAAATCGATTACGTTTTGATAGTGTGGCCATATCGTTTTTCTCAACAACATATACAACGTCACTGCTTAACGACAGTGACGTTTTGCATGTTTAAAATAGTCTTTAGTTGGCATTTAAAACGGCGTGAAGCTTGGCTTTTTCGAGTTGTTCTGCTGATAAATCTTTGGGTAATATGGTTTTACCTTTTAAGCCATGTACACCAGTCGTTACTTCACCGGCAAGTGTAATTCGGCGTACAACGCGATGTTGATCACCATAATCGTTAACTGCATAGTGCTGTGTAGAGCGATTATCCCAAATCACCACATCTCCTTCCTGCCATTGCCAACGCACTGTATTTTCTGGTCGCGTTACTTTTTCTTGTAAAATATTAAATAAAAGCTGCGAATCACTTTGACTAAACCCCACAAGTCGTTTGAAAAAATGCCCAAGTAAGAGGCTTTTCTTGCCCGTTTCTGGATGTAATACGACTACTGGATGCTCTGTCTCATACTTGGTAGATACAAAAATTTTCTTCAGTCTTTCTAGTTGTTCAGGCTCGACATTTTGTTTTGGTCCACCATAGTCATATTCATTTGAATGTACAGCTACCAACTGCTCAGCAAATTGCTTTAAAAGCTCAGGAAGATCTTCATAAGCAGTTTCCGTATTTGCCCAAGTTGTATCACCACCTGTTTCAGGGATGATTAGGCTTCTCAAGATACTAATTTTAGGATAAGCATCCACAAAAGTGACATCAGTATGCCAAGAATTGGCGCGTGCACCTTTTTGTGAGTCAAGTTCAAAAATAAAATCTGTGCCATCCACCGCTGGTACTGTTGGATGTTTAACGGGTGAACCAAACAATTCTGCAAATTTCTCTTGTTCGGTGTCCCCCAAATGTTGCTGGCCACGAAAGAAGAGTACTTTATGCTCTAATAGCGCATCGTGTATAAACTGAACTGTGGATGAATCAAGCTTAGAGCTTAAATGAATGCCTGATATTTCAGCCCCAATTCGACCAGTTAATTTTTTAACGTGTAGTTGTTGTGCTGGTTTCTGAATAAATGTGGTCATGTTAATTTCCTGTCATAATATATGACTGAATTTTTATCAGAAACGGCGGCTTATTCTGTTATTTCAGAGACAATCCATCACGTAAAAAAATATTTTGATATTTAAATAATTAATAACACGCACATATGAAAATTAAATATGAAATTATATTTTTTTGAAATTTGAATAAATTTTAACTCTGATAAGCTGTTTAAAATCTTAGTTTATATCTCTGATTTATCATGAAAGCATCATCAATTATCGAGTTTAGGAATCCTATCTCAAAATATCAGAATGATTTTGACGGCGGACAATCTTCGGATCATCAAATTATAACCAATGAATTTATTCATAAAAGTATTCGTATTTTAGAAAACTATCAGGTTATCCAATCTTTATCTAATACAGAGAAATCTACGCTTATTCAGCATTTAAAAATAAGAAAGTATTATCATAATCAAACGATATACAATCAAAATGATCCGTGCACTGATATCAATATTTTGCTTGAAGGCGCACTTAAACTTGGCTGGAGCACATCTCAAGGTAAATATCACACCGATATTTTTGTGCCCTCAGGTACATTAATCAATATTGTTCCGATCGTAACGGGTCAACCCCTACTTCACGACCATATTGCACAAGGTAGAACGGTAATTGCCAATCTTCCTGGCCAATTGTTTATGGATGTCATCAGAAATAACGCAGATGCTTTATTCATGGTGTTGAAATTAATCTGTGTAAGAACACAACTAAATCGTGAACAAAATTTCATTTATTCAACTGAAACATTGCAAACACGTCTCGCTAAAAAACTAGTTTTTCTAGTGGATTATCATTCCTATCAGGATAAAGATAAAATTTTATTGAATCTCAAATTGAGTCAGGAAAATCTGGCAGAACTTTTGCAGACCTCAAGACAAAGCATTAATAAAGAACTAGCAGCGCTTTCGAACCAAAACATCATTGAGGTTAAATATAACCAAATCTTTATTTTGGACTTTGAAAAGCTAAGCGATATTGCACAGACTCATCAGTTCAACAGTACCACTAAGTTCCTTTGATATATCTGCTTTTGTCATAATGATATGATTTTATTAGGAGATAAATGTCAGAATAGAAACAGAATAAAAATTTGTCATATTTACACTAAGCATTTTAGTCGCTTTGTTGGATGAAACATGACAGATGTAAATATCAAAAATCAACCTAATATTTTATTAATTGTGGCAGATGATTTAGGTTTTTCAGATTTAGGTGCTTTTGGCGGAGAAATCAATACACCTCATTTGAATGAATTAGCATTAAACGGCTTAAGACTGACTAATTTTCATACGGCGTCAACCTGCTCCCCCACTCGTGCGATGCTACTTTCAGGCACTGACCATCATTTAGCTGGTTTAGGGACCATGGCAGAGGCCCTCACCCCAGAGCTCGAAGGTAAAGAAGGCTACGAAGGTGTATTAAATAACAAAGTTGCCGCATTACCAGAATTATTAAAAGATGCGGGTTACTACACCATTATGTCTGGAAAATGGCATTTGGGACTAAAACCAGAATATTTTCCAATTAAAAAAGGGTTTGAACGTTCTTTTGCATTATTACCAGGTGCAGCTAATCATTATCTATTTGAAGCGGATATTCCAGAAGACCAAATTCCACGCTTACTTAAGTCAACAAAAGGGCTCTATGCAGAAGATGATGAGTTTTCGGAAGAACTGCCTCAAGGGTTTTATTCATCAGATTATTTTACCACTCGCCTTCTAGACTTTTTACAAGATGATGAAGCACGCCAAGGACGTCCTTTTTTTGCATACTTGCCTTTCTCTGCACCACACTGGCCCTTACAGGCACCTCAGGAAGATATCGATCGCTATAAAGGACGTTATGCAGATGGCCCCGTTAAATTGCGTGAACAGCGCCTTGAGAAACTCAAGCAACTTCAATTGGTAGATGCGGAAACAACGATTCACCCTGTCCTCGCTAGAACTCCATTCTGGGAAAATCTTACTCAAGAGCAACGTGATAAGTCTTCAAGAATTATGGAAGTCTATGCGGCCATGGTAGATCGTATGGATCAAAACGTTGGACGTGTGGTGGAATACCTCAAAGATCGAGGGGAATTAGACAATACTATTGTTATTTTTCTATCAGACAATGGTGCAGAAGGTGCTCAACTTGAAGCTCTGCCCGTCTTTGGCGGCCAACTTAATGAAATTATCGAGCAATATTACGACAACAGTATTGATAATATTGGACGAGCAAACTCATATGTTTGGTACGGAGAACATTGGGCACAAGCAGCCACTGCCCCTGCTCGCCTATATAAAGCTCATACTAGCGAAGGTGGAATTAGAACAGTTTCGTTCATTCACTACGCAGGTTTTAAACGCCAAAATCAGATCAGTCACGAGTTTCTGACAGTCATGGATTTACTACCAACCCTGTTAGATTATTTAAATATTCAGCATCCTGGTCAGGTGTATAAAGGTCGTCAATTGGTACCACTGCGTGGTCGTTCTATCTTGCCATACTTGCAAGTACAACAAGATCACATTCACAGTGAAGATCATGTCACAGGCTGGGAGTTATTTGGTCAAAAGGCTCTGCGCAAAGGAGAATGGAAAGCGCTCTTTATCCCTGCGCCAAATGGCCCAAATCGCTGGCAGCTATATAACCTTAAAGATGATAAAGGCGAAACTCAGGATTTGGCAAAACAATATCCAGAAAAGCTCGATGAATTACTCAAAGAATGGGCAACTTATGTGAAAGAAAATGGTGTGATTGAAAATGTGCAACAACGAAGATTATTACAGAATGATCAGCTAGAACCATTTGAAGCATAAAGATAACGAAGAGATTAGTATTTAGATTGAACTAAGCCAGCACCTCATGCTGGCTTTTACATTTGCCACCTGAACAATATTTTAAAAGGCCTATATTTAAAAAATTACTATTAAATATAAAGATAAGATCATCAAAATATAAACTTAAGTTTGTACTGATAATGACAGTGTTCAATTACATAAAAATTAAAATCATCACAAAGAAAACACAAATGGAGTCATTAATGTCAGTTCAAAAGCACACCTTTCATTTCAAGAGAAAAAGATTAGTTTTAAATAAAATCACGCAAAGTCTGTTTATTTCACTTATAGGGTGTGCAGGATATTCATCTATTGTCTATGCCGAAGACATTCCCACTACTTCAGGTACAGCGGTAACGGAAGCCAGTACGTCAAATTCACAGTCAAACAGTAAAGCAGATGATGTCATTCAGCTTGCAGATGTTATTGTGACGACACGAAGACGTGAAGAAAAAGCACAAAATGTTCCAACACCCATTAGTATTTTAAGTGCCAAAACACTGGAAACACAAAAACTCAGTAAACTTGAAGATCTACAACAAGCCCTACCCAGCCTTAATGTTGCTTTCTTAAACCCACGTCAATCGAGTGTAGCAGTTCGAGGTTTGGGTAATAACCCAGCCAGTGATGGTTTGGAAGCGAGTGTTGGGGTCTATCTGGACAATGTTTACTTAGGTCGCCCGGGCATGGCTGTATTTGATTTATTAGATATTGCTCAACTCGAATTATTACGCGGGCCACAAGGGACCTTGTTTGGTAAAAATACTACGGCGGGCTTATTAAACATTAGCTCAAAACAGCCTACCTTCGACCCAGACCATTCTGCTGAAATTTCTTTTGGCTCACGCAATTATTTGCAAGCTAAAGGAACGTTTTCAGATGCACTATCCGAAAATGTGGCAGGCCGACTCTCTTTTTATAAAACGACTCAAGATGGTTTTATTCATAATACCTATAATGGTAAAGATTATAACAATACAGATCGCGAAGGTGTCCGCGGTCAAATTCTCTGGAAGCCGCAAGAGAATTTTAATTTACGTCTAATTGCAGATTACAATAAACAAGATGATGATCAAGGCGCGATGGTCGTGTACTACGCTGGGCCAACGTTTAACAGTACTGTATATGGAAATAACTACAATCGTTACTTAGAAAATGCCACACAGTCAGGTGCTAAAAATCTTTACACTAACTGGAAAGACAAACAGATTCATTCAGATGCCCCACAACACATGTCTGTTGAGCAAGGTGGTGGATCGGCAGAGGCCAATTGGTCGCTAGATAGCGGTAAAAAAATTACGTCGATTAGTGCATACCGCTTTTGGAACTTCACTCCAACCAACAGTGATTTTATTAGCTCAAATGCATTGACTAATGCTGGTGTTTCGGTTCGAGATAAACAGTACTCTCAAGAGCTACGCCTAACCTCTGCTGGAAATCAAAAAGTGGATTGGGTAACAGGTCTATATTACTTTCAGCAACAGTTAGACAATACGACTTTCTCTTTATATGGAGATACGGCTGACGCATTCTATCTTTATAACGTTCCGAGCGTAAGAACCTTAATTGCAAATGGTCAATCGAATATTTTGAATAATCGAGATTCGTATTCATATGGAACAACTGAGACAAAAAGCTCAGCAGTATTTGGTCAAAGTACATGGCATGCGACACCGAAGTTAGACATCACCACAGGTGCACGAGTCACCTATGAAGATAAATCTGCTAGTATCTATAGAACCGACCCTATTGGGGGTACACCAGTTTCGGGTTTAAGTGCGGCAGAGCGTAATTTACTAAATGCCCAGCTCGGAGCATACGACTCGGGTGAACTGAAGCAACATGGTTTAAGTTACTCTGGCTTACTGACTGGCAGCTATCGTTTAAATCCGAGTACACTGGCCTATGCAACGTATTCACACGGTGAGAAATCAGGTGGCTTTAACCTAAGCATTGGTTCTGCACCAACAGCTGGTGCTAACTCGTTAAAGGTTGATCCTGAAAAAGCAGATAACTATGAAATTGGATTAAAAAAAAATTTTCTTAATAATACCTTACAGCTCAATAGCAATATATTCTGGATTGATGTTTCTGACTATCAAACTACAAGCTATGAACAAGTCGGTAACTCTGTTGTGAGTGTATTGGCAAATGCAGGTAAAGTACGCAGCCGAGGGATCGAACTCGATGCAACCTATCAACCTATTCGTCGCCTTACACTTAACTTTAATGGTTCTCTTAACGATACTACCTATACAGAATATAAAAATGCCCCTGCTCCATCCAATATCAGCATTCCAACAGGCGTAAACACACAAGATCTGTCTGGAGAGCGTGTATATGGCGTACCGAAATGGATTGCAAATTTCAATTTCCGTTATGACTTAGCTGAGCATAATAACTGGCAGCCCTATGTTTCGGGTAGTTATGCTTGGCGAGATTGGTCATATGGCTCTTTAGATAATAACCCGTACAGTGTCATTAAAGCCTATGGATTAACAAATGCGAGTCTAGGTGCCCGACATCGTATTGGTGAAAATGAACTGGATGTTGCATTATGGGTAAAAAACCTCACCAATGAAACCTATGTAACTAATACATGGAACTCTTCTAATGGTATTGTTCTCGCTAGTTTAGGTCAGCCTCGTACCATTGGTGCAACCGTGAAACTTAGCTTTTAACAAATAAAATGCTCAATCATTGCAGCATTGGCTCCTTGAAAGCCATGCTGCAAATTTTGTATAGAGTTTTATGGCGTATTTAGAATAGCGTCAATCTGAGTCAACTCATCTGCACTAAACACAGTGTTTTGTAATGCTTTTAAGTTTTCGATGATCTGCTCTGGTCGACTAGCACCAATGATTGTTGATGTAATCCGTTCATCACGTAAAACCCATGATAATGACAATTGAGCCAATGTCTGGTCTCGACACTTTGCTATTTCATTTAACTGCTGTATTTGCTGTAGCTTCAATGAAACGAGATGCTCTGACTGTAAATAACGACTACCACGCCCAATACGTGAGTCTTCAGGTACACCATTCAGATATCGTCCAGCCAATAGGCCTTGGGCCAGTGGTGAGAACGTAATTACACCAAAACCCTCTTGTTTAGCGGTCTCTGTTAAACCTTGCTCAATCTGACGTTCAAAAAAATTGTAAATCGGTTGATGCAAAGTAAGTGGAACGTGATAGGTCTGAAGCAATTCTATCAACTGCAAAGTTAATTCTGGTGTATATCCAGAAGAAATCCCCACATAGAGAGCTTTACCTTGTTGCACAATATCGGCAAGTGTCTTGGCTGTTTCTTCAAGCGGTGTTTCTGGGTCATAACGATGTGAATAAAAAATATCGACATAATCAAGCCCCAGTCGCTGTAAGCTCTGATCAAGACTAGCCATCAGATATTTTCGGCTGCTACCACCTTGTCCATAAGGTCCAGGCCACATGTCCCAGCCTGCCTTTGTGGAAATAATAAGTTCATCTCGATATGGCTTGAAATCAGTTTTTAAAAAGTGCCCAATATTTTCCTCTGCACTTCCAAAGGGTGTTCCATAATTATTGGCTAGATCGAAATGATTAATTCCATGATCAAACGCCGTGTAAAGTACCGATTTTTGTTGCTGAATTGGAGTGTCATCTCCAAAGTTATGCCAGCAACCAAGTGATAATGGTGGTAATACCAAACCGCTATTTTTAATTTTTCGATATTTAAATGTTTGATATCGTTCTGAATTTGCGAGATACATACTTTGTCCTTCTATTCGGCATCAGCCAAGAGGCCGAGGTTTTGTCTTAATGTTTGACCTTCGTATTCTTTGCGGAATAAATTGCGCTGTTGAAGGATGGGAATAACTAGATCGACAAAGTCCCTAATTCCGTTTGATATGACGGCAGGCATAATGTTAAACCCATCTGCTGCATCACTAACGAACCACTCTTCAAGCTGGTCGGCGATATATTCTGGCGTTCCAACCAAACAAAAATGCCCCCGTCCCGATGCAATACGTTGATAGAGCTGTTTAATGGTTAGACCCTGCTCTTGCCCGAGTGCCTGAATTAATTGCTGGCGACTTTGCTGCCCCGTTTGGGTTTCAGATAAATCTAAGGAAGCTAAAGGCTGATTTATATCAACACCGCTTAAGTCAAAATTGCCCAACATTCTTCCTAAAAGCCCAAGGCCAATGTCATCATCAACGAGCTCATCTAAAAGCTGTTGCTGTTTCTTAGCCTCTTCATTCGTATGAGCAACAAGCACATAGACGCCAGGCATGACCACTAACTCATGTTCTTGGCGATCAAAGTCTTCAAGACGTTGCTTTACATCGCTATAAAATTGCTGTGCAGCGGCTAAGTTGGATTGCGCAGTAAAAATGACATCTGCCGTACGAGCTGCCAGATTTTTGCCTCGTTCTGAACTGCCTGCCTGAACTACCACAGGGTGAGACTGTGGGCTTGGGCTAATATTGAGTGGACCTTTTACCTGAAAAATATCACCGCAATGATTGAGCGTGTGTACCTTATCTGGATTAAAGAAAATACCTGTGGCTTTATCATGAATAGCTGCATCTTCATCCCAACTATTCCAAAGTCCTTTTACGACATCGTGAAATTCTTCAGCACGTGCATAGCGGTCTTGATGTTTGACATGTTCCTTTGTGCTGAAATTTTTCGCTTCAAGTGCAAAATCTGTAGTGACGAGGTTCCAGCCTGCACGTCCAGCAGAAATCTGGTCTAAAGAGGCAAACTTTCTTGCGAGATGATATGGCTCATTGTAGGTTGTTGTGGCTGTCCCAATGAGTCCAATATGACGGGTTTGTGTCGCGATTGCTGAAAGTAATGTAAGAGGCTCAATCTCGTTACCGCGAATTTTGCCTGATGTCGCAGTTGCTGGATCAACAGCTAGACTATCGGCAAAAAAAATGGCATCAAATTTCCCCTCTTCAGCTATTTTTGCTGCATTTAAGTAGCGCTCATAGGGGCTTAGGTTTAATTGACTCGCTGGATGTCTCCAACTGGCCAAATGATGGCCATAACCGTCTAAAAATAAATTAAGGTGAAGCTTTCTTGTAGACGAAGAATTACTCATTTTAATCAGTCCAATGGATGGGCGTACACCTCGAAAAAAACGAGGCGTACTAGACATACTTTTTAGAAATTTTTACGGAATGAAATGCCAAAATAGCGTTCATCATCTCTAGGGACTTGACGAGTAATACGGCTACCATTGGTGCTCAGTAAGGTTGCATATGATTTATCCGTTATATTTCGTACATTCAATGCCAATCGCCAGTCAGAAGCAGTATCAGCTAAAGCAATGCTCGCATTCAAAAGTCCATATGCACCCTGAATGGTGTTTTGGTTTTGGTCGAGACTGAACTGCACTTTGCTTTGCCACGCATATTGGGTTGAAAGTTCAATTTGTTTGTTATTTGCTAGAGTAAAATAGCGATCGAGCTGAGTATTAAATTTCCAATCTGGAGAAAATGGTAGCGGCTTACCATTTACATTTGGGCACGAAGTATCGGTAGCTGGACATTTGAAGTCATCAATTCGTGCATGTGTATAGGCACCTGAAAAGTTTAATGCCCAATTGGGATTAATCTTATATACCGAATCAATTTCAGCCCCATAGGTAGAGACACTTCCTGCATTAACCAAGCGGGTTATCGGGAAACCATTTGGATCGAGGGTTCTAAAATTTGCCTGATAGTTATCATAATCAGTGTTAAATAACGCCACATTGACACGCAGACGATTATTTAGCCATTGAGATTTGAGACCAAGTTCGTAAGAGTTAGCCGTTTCCGGATCAATGACAGGCGTATCATTTTGCTGCATATTAAAATAAACGTTATATGCAGGACCTTTATAACCTCTCGAATAGGTAAAATAGCCCAATATATTCGGTGTAAAGTCATATTGAGGTCCAATGCGGCCTGAAACTCCAGTTTCACTGGTCGATCCATCACTGCTAAATGAAGAACGAATGGCATTTCGGACACCTACACTGCTTGGAACAGTTGAAACTCGGCTGTGATCATAAGACAACTCATCTCGAGTAACACGTAAACCAGCAATCCATCTCAACCGATTTGTGAAATGAAAGGTACCTTCGCCAAATGCAGCATAGTTGGTGCTGTCTGTGTTATAGATTGCCTTACCAAAATCTACGACATAAGCATTAGAAGCATTGTTGTACCAAGTTGACTCGCGTTGATAAGTCTCATCGTTTTTGTTCTTTGAAAAATATAGACCCGCGACATAATCAAAAAAACCATGATCGAGCGGTTTAATTCTAATTTCTTGAGAAAATTGCTTACTGTTAACATGGCCTAAATCGGCAATTCCGGCAAAATTTGGTGTCGGAGCAGCAAGCTGATCACTGTCACCAATCTGTGTGTTTTTCCATTGGCGAAAGGCTGTAATGGATGATAATTGATGATTGGTTAATGTCCAGTCTGCGGTAAGCGCTACACCCTGATTGGTATCATCAGTCGACGCTTGAGTATTTTCAACTGTACTTCGATTGGTTGGAGATGCCACAACAGGCGATAATGCTGCTGCATAATTGGCATCGGTATTTTTAACCACAATACCTGTTGGGGCACTTCCTTTTTTATGCAGATAATCGGCAGTAAAGCCTAAAACTAAACTATCGGTAGGCGTATATTCAAATTTGGTTCTAAACCCATAATTTTTATAGCCATTAACATCTTGATTTGTTGTAAGGTTGTCTACATTGCCATCAAAATTACCTAATAGCGCCGAGACATTGGCAGTTAATTTTTCAGGAATTAATGTACCAGATGCTCCTAGTTTAATTCGTTGTTCACCATCGTTAGTGGCATAGGCATCAATATAACCAGAGGTTTCACTGGTCGGATTTTTGGTCACAATATTGACTACACCTGCCGATGCATTTTTACCAAAAAGTGTTCCTTGCGGACCACGAAGAACTTCAATACGATCCACATCTAACAAATCGAGTGTTGCTTGCCCCGGTCGGCTGTACACAACGCCATCTATCACTGTAGAGACGGAAGGTTCAACACCCGGTGAAGTGGTAACAGTTCCAATACCGCGAACAAATAAAGAAGTATCTTTATTGGAAGCTCCAGCCCGAAAGTTAACACTCGGTACTTGTGTTACTAATGTTTCAAGTGAGTTTCGCTGTTGCTTATCGAGTTCCTTTCCACTAATAACTGAAACGGCAACAGGTACTTTTTGAAGTGATTCTTCACGGCGTGTTGCTGTTACAACAACTGTTTCTAATTGAGCCACATCCTCAGAAGAACGTGTGGTATTTGAGACTGTTTCTGCATGAGCTTGCCCCCAAACTGACAAGATACTCAGCGAAAGCAGACTTAAATTTAAAATTTTTTGTTTAGTAGCTGACGTGAACGGATCACGCGCTACACTTTTCGAATATATCGACATTATTTACCCCATAATTAAGTTTTAAAAGACGGCGCTTATTTCACTGATTTCAAATATTCGTACTGCTGAGTTGGTTTCCAGTAGGTCTTTAAATTTGATTGTTCAAGTGCTTGATTTACAAATGACGGATTAATCCAGCTTTTGACGTCAATATTTTTGCGTATCAACCCTTGTTGCGTAGCCAAAGTAATTTTTTGCTGCAATTGTTGGGTGTAATAGCCATCAAATAACGGTGAATATAAAAACTTCAGATTTACACCATTGAGTTCTTGAGCATAGATGGATGCTGGATAGCCAGATTGGGTAAAAAAGAGTGCGACTTGTGGTACTCGATTTTGCTCATTTGAGAGCCAATTCAGCCCTTTTACAACCTGAGTCACAACCTGTTGTGTTTCATTTGGATGTTGTCGAATAAACGATTGACGACCTAAGAACACACCTTGAGTAGATCCTGCACCATTTAACTGACGACTACTTATAGGCAAGTTAACGATGTGTTTGTCACGTAACGCAAAAAATCGAGAAGGTCCCCATGACGCATCAATTTTTTTTGCGGCCAAAGCAGCGTTGACGGCGTTAAAGTCTAAATTGACCACTCGCACATCGCTGAGCTTTAAACCTTGGCTGTTCAATGCACTCACAAATGACAATTCATCTGCTGTCCCTCTTAACAAACCAACGCGTTTTCCTTTTAATTCAGCAAAATTTTTGATTGGAAGATCAGATCTTACCGCCAGATAATTGGTGATGCCGCGCGCCGTTGGAACAAGTAATTGGGTATCTAATCCATTGGCTTTACCAATGATTGGAGGTAAATCACCTAAAAAGGCGAAATCCAGTTGATTGTTGGCCAATGCTTCATTAATGGCTGGCCCAGCACCTTTAAAGAAATGCCATTCCACTTTGACATTGTTTTTTGCAAGTTCTTGCTCAAGCCATTTTTTGTTGTAAAGCACATCAACAACTCCACCACCCGCGTGTTTCTGACCAGCAGTCAAATCGGGAGAACCAATTCGGATTGTTTTAAGGCTTTCAGCATAACTGGCATGTCCACAAGCCAATAAGCTCAGCAAGATCAATTTTTTAAAAATTGATGGTTTCATTATATTTTCCACATTTTTATTGATAAATCAGCGTTGTATTGCTTAGACACTTAAGACGTAGAAGGCTTAATTTGCCTACTCGCTTTGCCATCGATATCAACAGGAACATCGCCTGCCAACGTAACGCGTCGCATAATACGCAAAGCATTACCATAATCATTGACGGCTAAATGCTGAGTGGCACGGTTGTCCCAAATAGCGACATCTCCGTCCTTCCACGTCCAGCGAATCGTGTTTTCTGGTTTGGTAATACGATCTTGAAAAATTTCAAATAGCTTGTTGGACTCTTTAGCAGTCAGACCTACAAAACGTTTAAAAAATTGGCCTAAAATTAAAGTTCGCTTGCCTGTTTCTGGGTGTATTCTGACCAATGGGTGTTCTGCCTCATAGACCGTTGAAGCAAAGATTTTTTGATGGCGTTTTACGACTTCATCACTTGCGGAAGGGCGAAAGCCACCATAATCAAAATCATTGGTGTGAATCGCACGGAGCTGATTGGCAAGGAGCTTTAATGGCTCAGGCAATTCATCATAGGCTGCTTCTGTATTTGCCCATGTGGTATCGCCTCCTCGATTGGGAGTAGTTACCGCTCTTAAAATGCTGATTTTTGGATAATTTGAAACAAAGGTGACATCGGTATGCCAAACGTCTGCACGACCGTCATGACGGGAATCAAGCTCAAATATATAAGTCGAACCCTCTGCCACTGGAACGGTAGGATGTGAAATAGGTTGCCCAAGTAATTCGGCAAATTTTTCCTGTTCTTGATCGGTTAAATGTTCCTGATTACGGAAAAAAATAACTTTATGTTCAAGCAATGATTGCCTGATTTGATTCAAGATCTCAGGGTTAAGGTTTGAAGATAATTCAACACCATTAATTTGTGCACCGATACGACCTGATAAAGGAATTACATCGATTAACTCACTCACTGGTTTTCTTATTAATAAATCTGCCATATCATCGTTCTCATCATTGATGATATGAGTTTAGAAATTACCCCCTTTAAATTCTGCAACAAAAATTACATAGCATTTCTGCATTTATGAAAAATTATTCATAATTCGTCATAATCTCTTTAGTGCAGTAAGGCTTTTAATTTATCGATGTCTTTTACGGAGATATGATTGTATTTTGTTTCTATAATGCCTTCTTCAACAAACCACTGAATTTCCTTTCTGATACTTTGTCTCGATATTTTTAAAAGCTCAGCTAAATTTTCTTGTGAGAGTTTTAATAAAACCTCGATGCCTTTTTGAGTTTGAGTCGAAAAAAATTCAATTAAATAGATGAGCTGTCGCGCAATTTGTACCTTTAAAGGTTGTGTAGATGTGTGATAGATATCATTGTCTAAAAGCCGTGTTCTTTGGCATACCAATTTTAAAACCTGATATAGCATGCGTGAATTGTGCTGTATGGTGTGCTTAAAGATATGCTCTGGAATGGTCGCAATCACAGTTGCTTCATGTGCAACATATTCATGTTCTAAGGCAGATTCAGAAATAAGATAGACAATATTTAATAGTGCGCCTGTAGGAATAAAACGATGAATAAGATATTTCCCGTCGTATGAATTCCAACCTAATTTGAGTACACCACTTAAAACAATAATGAGTTCACGACAGTTTTGATTTCTCGAATATAGTACTTGCCCCTGATAAAGATGTTTTATCTTAATTTCATTAAATAACTTCTGCTTTTCTTCAAGAGAACATGCGTCCATAAATTCACATTCTGAGAGCATTTGTTCAGCCAGTTTTTTATATTCAAAGGTAATGTTGAAATCTTGATAACGATTGATATGAGTTTGATCTAATAAATCTAAAAAATGATCATAGTTATTTCTTCTTTTATCGTTATAAACAAGTGTTGTCATTCGCCATCTCACCATCAAATTGAAGCTCTAAAATAGACCATACAACCTAATCGTGAAATTCAAGTTTAATATAAATTTAGATTAAACAATTATATAAAAATCAAGATCTCAAATTTGGATCTTGATTTTCTTTCGTCTTGTTTATTTTGATAGAACTTAAGACTTAGGTGATGTAATAACTGATAGTTTATCAACGCCTACTCGTTCTATGCTGGCCAGTAACTTGGCAACCGTACCATAAGGAACCGTCTCATCTGCATTGAGGTTCAGAGCCAGTTTAGGATTGGCCGCTTTACGCGTTTGAATGGCCTGTTCGAAGTGTTCAAGAGTGACTTTGTCTTTATCCAGATAAATTTCCCCTTTTGGATTAACACTAATGACTACTGCCTTGGTTTGATCTGTCACATGCGTTGGTGCAGCCTTGGGTAAGTTTACCTTAACAGTATTGGTCAGTAAGGGCGCCGTGACGATAAATACAATCAACAGAACTAACATTACGTCCACTAGAGGGGTAATGTTGATCTCGCTGACGACATCATCTTGTTCTGATGTTGAAATGGCCATTATGCATATACCTTTTCTTTATTGTGGGTATGGCTTAACTCGCTGGCGGGAGTGCTCGTATTTGTTATTTTTGCCTTGACTGTCTTAAGCTGAAAACCTGATTTTTGGTTTAGGCTGACAAAATCGGTCGCAAAGTCATCTAGTTCTGCACCGATAGTTTTTACTTTACGCACGAAATAGTTATATGCCAGTACCGCTGGAACAGCCACTGCAATCCCGATGCCTGTTGCAACTAGTGCTTCACCAATCGGCCCTGCAACGACATCCATACTGGCATTACCCGAATGTGCAATGGCCTGTAAAGCATGGATAATCCCAAAGACTGTGCCAAATAGCCCAATGAAAGGTGCATTATTACCAATTGATGCGAGCAAGGCAGAACCTTTTTCTAGCTGGCGGCGTTCAGACAAAATTTGTTTGCGTAAATGACGCTCGAGTAAATCTTGACGACTCCAGCTATGTTGTAAATCTTGATGAGTATCGTCATCTGCATCGGCAAGTGTTTTAAAACCAGTATTTGCAATGCGTGCCACTGGTCCTTGCCCTACTTCCGATTTTTGAATCGCATCTTGCAGATTTTTGGCACTCCAGAATTCTTCTGCAAAGGCTTTACTTTGGCGGTTGGCTTTTTGGGTTTGAACCAGTTTAATGACAATCAAACCCCATGTCACAATTGAAAAAGCAACCAATAACCAGATAGTCCCATCGTGGATCAGGGAGTTTATATCACTCATGTTAAAATTCCTTATAGATCAATATTAAGTTAAAAATTATTTTGGGAGCTGATAGTGGATAGGAACATCGACCCACCCTTCGACTGGTGTCTTCCCTTTTAACGCGGGTGAGAATTTCCATTGTTTTACGGTTCTCACTGCTGCACTATCGAGTATTTTTTTGCCGCTGCTCTGTTTGACTGTCACGCTATCAGGACTGCCATTTGGCAAGACTTTTACCCTTAAGATGACTGAACCTTCCCAACCTCGATCGAGAGCCTGTTCAGGATATTCAGGCGCTGGATTACTCAAATAACCTGCATAGCCTTTTGCTTCTGTAACAGGCAAGTTGTCATCAGCAGCTTTCGCAGGTGCTTCAGCGGGTTTTGAAACGGGTTGCTGAACAGGAGCCGCCACCACGTTTTTACTTAAGGGTTCCGCTACAGGCCGTGGTTGCTCTACTGCCTTATGCTGTTCAACAGGTTTAGGCTGCTCAACGTGTTTCTGTATTGGTTTTGGTGTCTCTATTTGCTTTTGTACAGGCTCAGGCTTTGGGCTAACAGGCGGTATCTTTGGCTTTTGCACCACTGGAGGGATTTTAGGTTCAATCACCTTAGGTGGTTCAGGCGGTTTGACAATCTCTATCACCACAGGATCAGGTGTTTTAACATCAAGCTGAGGTGTAGGAAGTTGTTTGGCGATATACCAGATTCCCAAATGTGCTGCAGCAACGGCGACAATCGCAATTGCCAAAGCATTCTTTTTTGGCCCAGCAGGATCATTTCCAACATCTACGTTATGGCTAAAAGGATCATTAACCGTCGTTGTATGGGTGACCTGATTGGATAATTGCTCAAATAAAAATGCTTTTCTAATCGAGCCTTGACTAAATTCATTCATCAATAACTCCTATTAATCAATTTTGTCTTCGGTCAAAATCCGAAAAATCTGTTCTTTTAATTGATGCAATTCAAAACTTGAACGATTTCGAGGACGCGGCAAGTTGACGGGAATAATCTGTTCAACACGACCAGGTTTAGGTTTTAAAATCACTACACGATCTGCCAGAGTTACGGCCTCTTCCACATCATGCGTAATAAAAACAGTGGTCATTTTTTGTTGGGATTGAATGCGTAACAATTCATTTTGCATTTGATGCCGTGTTAATGCATCTAATGCACCAAACGGTTCGTCTAACAGAAAAATACGTGGTTGCACCACAAGACTACGAGCAATAGCTACACGTTGAGACATCCCGCCAGATAGTTGGTGTGGGTAGGCCTTTTCAAAGCCATTTAAGCCAATCAACTCAATTGCTTTCTGGACCAGAATATCTTTATCACGTGAAGTTAACGCCTCATTTAATAAACCCAGCTCAATGTTTTGCTCAACGGTAAGCCAAGGAAATAAGCGATGTTCTTGAAAGACTACCGCTCGATCGCCACCAATCCCGCTTACATCGGCACCATCAATTAAAATCCGACCATCAAAATCTTGATCTAGTCCTGCCAAAAGACGTAAGAGCGTAGATTTACCGCAGCCACTGCTACCTACAATCGCAATAAACTCCCCTTCTTTAATTTCTAGATTAAAATCGTGAATAACTTTGACAGGTTGTTGATTAACGACAAAAGACTTGTGGACATGGTGAAATGCCACACGTGTTTGAGTATTAGCTTGAAAAGATTGGTGATGTTTTTCAGTATTTGTATTAAGGGTAATTGTCATGGTATGACCTCAATTTTTTCGCCAAGATGTTGCGTAGTTTTCAGTTATTTTGCCCAGCCATGCCAGAATCGCCCCTAAACCAGCGACCAAAACGGTTGCTGCTATCACACGCTCCATTTCAAAGTTTTGCTGTGCTGCCATCATGTAGCTACCTATGCCAATTCCAGAGCCCATCAAGTATTCAGCTCCAAAAGATGCCATCCACGAATAGAGCAATGCCAATCGAAACCCAGCAAACATTGAAGGTGCAATGCTCGGTAAAATCAAAAGCGTTAAGCGTTGAAGCAATGTCATTCTTAAAGTGCTTGAGACTTCAACAAGCTGCATTGGAATACTCGACATGCCTTTCCATGTCGCAATAAACATCGGAAAAAATGTCGCTATTGAAATGAAAACAATTTTTGATAAATCTTCGAGCCCAAACCAAGCTGTCAGTAGCGGAATCCAAGCAAAAATGGCAATTAGACGTAATGTATTGAGTGTAGGTGCCAACAGATTTTCAATAGGTTTAAATAGCCCTACCACAATTCCTACAGACGCCCCAATTAACCCGCCAATAGTCAAACCCAAAATTGCACGATAAAGGCTGTAATACATGGCGGTAGTGAGTGAGAAATCTTGAATGCCTGACCACAGTGCCTCTAATACTTTCCACGGCGCAGGCAAAATTTGACTCGAGATTAAGTTAAACCAACTGCTCACTGCCCAAAGCACCACTAAACTCAAAGGTAAAACCCACGATTTCAAAATATCTGTTCTGCTTTTTTTGTAAAAAGTATGAGCACTTAAAGCAGCATGTGGCCAGAACACAAACTTACGTTCAATTCGATGCAGGATAAAATCGAAAATAATTCCTACAGACGCAATAACAAAAATCGTGACAAAAACAATATCAAGCTGAAATAGCTGACGACCTGTCACCATTAAATATCCAATACCTTCCGATGAAGCCAACAACTCAACAGCAATTAAGCTCGTCCAGCCTGCTGCAACAGCTAGTCTTAAACCCGTAAAGAAATATGGAAGTGTGGCTGGCAGTACAAGTTTTGTGAGCAAGGTTAGCCGATTAAACTGTAAGATTGCTGCCATTTCTTTGAGTTTGGGTTGAATGTCACGTACCCCTGCCTGAGTATGTAAGGCAATCGGCACCATCGTAGCTTTAAAAATTATGAAAATTTTTAAACTATTTTCGATGCCGAGCCAGATCATGAGCAAAGGCAACCAAGCGAGTGTTGGGATAATGACCAGCGCATAAAACGTTGCAGAAAGGTATTGTTCCGCAATGCGGCTATAGCCAAGTAAAACACCTAGAAATACGCCACCTAACACACCTGATAATAGGCCAAGACCAAAGCGCTCAAGACTGATCGCAAGCTGTGACCATAGATCTTGAGATGCGATTTCAACGAAAGAATGCCATGTGTCTTTTGGGGTAGGTAAAATTTGGGCAGGCATCCACTGCTCGTTTGACGCTACCCACCACAGTAAGAATAAACAAAGAGGTACAATCCAATAGATCGCAAGCGAGTTAAAATACCCAACAGAAATGAACCATGGTTTCTTGGTACTTTTCCAGACAATCCCGGATGAGTTTTTTTGCGAAATTATTTCTTTCATATCTCGATATATATCCATACATTCTGCTGTTATAGATTTCTCAGAATGTTTAACTAAACGTATACCTGATGATCATTTATCCGTGTCATGTAGATCTAATATGAGACGTGTTGTGATCATCTTTGGTGTTATGCTCTGGATGAGTGTAAAGAGAGATGTTTTGTTTAACTGTCTACACAGGTACAAAGATCAGAAAATATTTATATTTATAAATAAGAGATAAAGATAAGAATTCTTGTATAGACCTTTCATAAAAGATCAAACGCGTATAAGGAACAAAATTTTAAAAAGCCCAACTAGCTTACTAATCAGGCTTATTTAGAACACTTAAACTTTAAAGCGCAATATCAAACTCTGGGCTAGCTACTGTAGGCTGTAATCGAGCACGTTGCTTTTTAAAGTGCGGAAGAACGTGTTCACCAAGACGATATGACTCTTCAAGATGTGGATAGCCTGCAAGGAAGAATAACTCTATGCCAATGCTATTGTATTCTTCAATACGCTCAATAATCTGTTGGTAGCTCCCTACCAAAGCAACACCAGGTGGCACTCCAATATATCCAAACCCTGACCAAACATTTGGATGAATAAAAAAGTCACTGACATTTTTACTGCCATCTTTTTCGGCATACTCTTTTTCGAAGCTTAATACGCGCGCTGAGCGTAAACCCGCATGGGCTGCTGCCGCGTGTAAACGTTGCTTTTCAGCAGCTTCATCGAGAAAGCGCTGAGCTTCTGCCAATGCTTCTTGTTCAGTACGGCGAGCAATGGTATCGATTGATAGACCAAATTTTATATTTTCACGACCATACTTTTTTGCACGAGCACGTACGTCTGCAATCAATGCGGCAATTTCTTCTGGTTTTTCAGCTCGCATTAAATAATAGTCGGCATGTTTGGCTCCAAACTCACGAGCAGCTTCCGAAGAACCTGCTGTGCAAATAATTGGAAGACTTGCTTTATTCAGTGGATATTTTAGACCACCGCCTTCTGCCGAATAGTACTTCCCTTTATAGTGAAATGAAGGATTATTCCAATATCCTTTTACAACATCTAGGAACTCAGTAGCACGTGCATAACGTTCATCGTGAGGTAAGTCATCGCCTACTTGACGTTGGATGACTTCAGAGCCGCCATTAATAATATTCCAAACCAGTCGATTACCCGTTGCACGCTGATAGGTTGCCGCAGTTTGTACAGCATTATATGGACTAAAATGATAAGCCTGAAATGCAGTCACAAAGTTAAGTTTTTTGGTTTCTCTTGCCAGCAATGAACATACTGTCCAAGGCTCTTCACCCGTTGGTGCATTCACCATGAGTGCACCAGCAAAACCATTAATTTCTGCTGCCCGTGCTACCTGACTTAAGTAATCAATATAGGTAAAGTCATCACCTACTTCATAGTTCGAAACCGCTCCGGTATTTTCGACATTTTCAATATTGGCCCAATCACCGCGATTACGTGGGTCACCGGGTAAAAATTCTGTTTCGCCATGAAGCGGTAAACGTGTAAAAAATTCAATTCCCATTATTTTCTCCGTAAAGCAAAGCTTAGAATTTTGCAGTGAGAGAAACACCAACTTGACGTGGGTTTCCATAGGTTAAGACATATTGTCCAGCAGGACCATTTGGTCGCCCATGAACTTGATATTCTTCGTCTAGCAAGTTTTTAACGTAAGCATTAACTTGGTATTTATTATTTGCGCTGATATACCCAACGTTCGCGTTCCATAAGGTGTACCCTTTTTGACTCAAGATTGGGTCAACAGAATAATCTTGACGATTGACTAAGAAAAACTCACGGTCACGATATTTTGCATCTGTGCCCACAATAACGCGTGCTCCACTATCAAGATTAAAGGTATATTCACCCCCTAAACCGATGGTGTATTTTGGAGAACGAACCAAGCTGTTACCTGTATTGTCAGCATTTACGACATTGGTTACTGGGTTTTTATCAACAAAGTCGGTGTATTCGCTGTCTAAATAAGCGCCTGCGAAACGTAGGCGTAAGTTATCGGTCGCTAAATAATCTAATTCTAATTCGGCACCTTTTACTTCTGCCTTAGGTCCATTTGCCAGAACTGAGGTAACTCCTCCACCTTGCCCTTCTGTTGCAACCAATAAATTTGTTTGAATATCTTTGTAGTCGTAATAGAAAATATTGGCATTAGCCGTTAAATTGCCTTGTAACAAGCTAGACTTCAAACCTAGCTCATAGCTATTTAAATATTCAGGGTTAACATCTGCAAGTTGCGTCAGGCTACTTGAAAGTCCGGTGTTAAAGCCGCCTGAACGGAAACCTCGAGCAAAACGGAAGTATGTGTTGATATCAGGAGTGATTTCATATTCTGGCGTAATATCGTAAGTCAGCTCATTCCATCTCTTTTTACGACTTGTTGAACCATTTGCATTCGGCGCTGGGTTATAAACCGCATTACTGTACCCGTCCTTTTGCCACCAACTGCCTTTGGTGTAATCGCCCGAGGTAATTTGAACAAGATCTAGATCAATATCTTTTTCTTCACTTGTCCAGCGTAGACCACCTGTTACTTTAAATTTATCGGTAAATTTATAGGTACTGTTACCAAACAAGGCAAAACTTTGTGTGGTCTGGTTATAGGTAATATCTCTGAAAGCTGGAGTGCCCGCCGTTTGAGCTGGAGCACCATTCGGTAATGTTTTATTTACTCGCGCACTTACGCCTGTTGAGTCTAAGTCTTCATTAAAGAAGTGAAAACCTGCGATCCAACTAAGTCTTTTTTCAGCATCAGAAGAAACACGAAACTCTTGGCTATATTGGCGCCACTCATTATCGCTATAGCTTCTTGCTACATCGTAAGGCGTATAGTCACCATCAGAAATAGATTTTTGAGTGGTTTTATCAAAAGCTGTAATGGATGTAAAAGTATGACCGCCGCCTAAATCTCCTGTTAATGTGAGTGAAGCGCCATCATGTTGGATTTTATTACTTTCAGGTAAATCTAAATTTGTATCACGGCCTTGTGGTCTTTCATAAACACCCCAGTATTTTCCAATACTTAAAGAGCCATTATTGCCAAGACCATTATAAGTTTGGCTATGTAGATTGACTAAAGCATTCCAATCATCATTAATTTTTCCTAATATTTGGAAGCGGAATGATTTTTTATCTACATCCCCGTAATTTTCACCATTGGCTAAATTTTTTGCATAGCCATCGCGATCTTCTGAATAGAATGCTCCTCGTACGGCAACGTTATCTGATATAGCCCCGTTCACGGCGCCTTCAAAAGTACGAAGATTATGGTCGCCTATTCCTATTGTTCCATAACCAGTCGGTTTATCTGTAAAAACAGGTTTTCGTGAAATGTAATTCACCGCACCAGCCGTGGTGTTTTTACCGTAAAGCGTGCCTTGTGGACCACGTAGAACCTCAATACGTTCTAAATCGAATAAATCTCCAGCACCAGCAACAGGCGCATTTAAATAAACCCCATCTGCATAAATACCGACTGGAAAAACTGTAGAGGCTGCAACATCGCCAGTTCCTAAACCACGAATATACCAACGTGGTCGGCTATCGCCATCTGGGTTTTCAGCTGCTGCATTGGGCGTATAAGTTAAAACATCGCCAATAAATGTTGAGCCTTTCGCAGCCAAATCTTTGCCTGAAACCGCTTTAATTGCAGTCGGAACTTTTTGAATGTTTTGTGCACGATATTGTGCAGTAACGATGACATCGCCTAATTTTTTTACATCTTTAGCATTTACCACTTGAGCTTGTTGCTCAGCAGGAATTGCATCAGCATCATCGTTCGCTAAAGCTAATGTCGAAACACTCGCCGTTACTCCCCACATAGCAGTTAAAATACTCTGCCTAATTTTTGTAACCTTAAACATGGTGACTCCATTTAAATAAATCTATTCTTATATTGGCAACTTCTATGCCATTTAATTTATTTAAATAATTTCAAATGCTTAGTAAAAAATTAAAAATAAAAATGACTTAATGCTGCTGATAGATAGACAGTCTGAAAGGTATTATTGTTGTTATTTCAACATTCACGATTTAACGTGTTTTATATCCCGTATTAATAATAAAGCCATACAGACGTATGGCTTTCTAAGATTCTTGGAAATGATTGATTGGTTTTAAAATTTATAACTAAATTGGCCTTGTACAGTCAGAGGTCGCATTGGTTGTAAAAACTCACTATTCGACCCTGCCAAACCATTCACAAAATTTCGTTCATTGGTTAAGTTAAGAATGTTAAGACCCACCGTCCACTGTGGCTGGCGATAATAAAGACCTAAGTCCAGATTATAGTTATTCGGTACTTTCACGGTTTGACTTAAGTTTGTGTACCAGTAGCTTGTCCACCATCCTGAAAGGTTGACGCCAAAACCAGACTGATGTTGGTAATCTACATAAGCACTTGCAGAGTATTTGGGAATTCCTGCTGCATCATAACGTCCAGCTTTACGTTGGTTTAAAGTATTATTGTCTCCCCAAACCGTAGCATTGTCCGCATGAAAGCCAAATGGTGAAAAACCAGCAGGTACAATAGAGCTGTATTCAGCATCTAAATAAGTGAAATTGCCCCCAATCGCTATATTTTTTTGAAGTTGCCATCTTAATGATGACTCAATACCTTTTATTTCAAAGCGAGCCATATTGCCGTTGGTATCAGGCGATAAATCTCGTTTTTGTTCAAATCCACTTAGGGTTAAAAATAACTGGTCAGTAATAGGTTCATATTTAAATCCTACTTCTTTTAGCTCACTTTGACTGTCAAAAGCTAAAGGATTAAGTTGATTTCCAGCGCCCCAAATCAAGAAAGGCCCAAATACTCCCGTATTTAATGCAGTGCTTTTATCATAGGTAAAATAAAGTGTGCTTTTCGCAGTAGGCTTAATAAACGTACTCAGTTGATAGCTCAATAGACTATATTTATCACTCGACGAACGGACATCTGTTGGGGTTAAAACAAGTGGGTTTTCAAGTTTTGCTCTTACAGAACTATGGTTAATTCCTAAATTGATACCGAATACATCGTTAAAGGTAAAGTTTTGTTGAGTGAACACACTCAACGTATCCCAGAAACCAGAGCCCGTATAGACAGCGCCTCCACCATTCGGTGGAAAGCCACCTTTTTCAGCATATAAACCATTTCCAATTGGGTACATGCGCGGCAAATTTAAATAGCCAAAATATTGAGAATATTGAGGCACTCCGGCTTGTCCAATCCAACCTCCTGTTGAACCGCTATTATTAATCAACCCTAGTAAATCACCAGGGTTCTTCTGCGATGGATCATTGGTTAAATCATAAGGATTAATATTAAAACTATTATTTGCAGCTAAAGACGTAAACTTCTCATGACGATATGTTCCCCCGGTACTGCTTTTATTATTAATTTTTACGCCACCTATTTCAAAATCATAGTCACCTAAAAATTCTAGTCGGTTATCAATTAACTCATGATCTAAATCTGTAAAGAAGCTTCCAACAGAGTCGCCTAAATCTTTGTTATTTTGATAGAGCGTACTGTTTGCAATAGACCAATGGTCATTTAAATCTTTAATTACTTTTAATTGAGTGCTAAATCGCTTGGCACTATTTTTATCTTCACTACGTCCTGAAACATTATCATCTAGCTTGACCAATTCATTACCAGGAATTGATGGATCATAGACCCAACCTTTAATGGTTCCTGCTTGATCCGCAGTTGAGTCCGGTAAAGGCGTGGTCTGAACTCCACCAACAGCAACATATTGGTTTTTATCGTTCTTCTGACGAGTTTGCCAACCAATGACTTTAGAATTTGCCGCACCTGATTCAAATACTGGAGACCAAAAAGTCGATCCGTTTTGAATAATAGGCGTAGCCCTACCTTTGTAATAAAGGCCATTATCAACCGATTGCTGCGATGCTCTATTCCAGCCATGCGTCACGTTAAAATCATAATAGTCATCGTAACTGATATTCCAATCTACCCTTAAACGATCATTTGGACGCCAAGCAAGTGCCCCATAAAATGCATTAAAGTTATTTTTCACATTGTCATAATAGTCATCTGTCTTTTGTGCTGTTGCACTCACGCGAAATGCTAATTCTTTTGAAATGGGTGCTGTATGATCAATACTGACAGAGAAATTAGGCTCTGCGCCTTTACCTGAGTAAATGGAACCTACAGTCCCAGAGATATTGGTTTCGGCTTTATTAAAATTAGGCTTTTTTGTCAGGTAGTTAATATATCCGCCAGAACCTGAAGTCGGCGCAAAAATTACACCTGTAGGTCCTGCCACAATATCGGCTCCTTCATAAGCATTGAGATTGGTCGGATGGCGAGTACTGTAAATGCGTTGACTATCTTGAAAAACTTCCGAGTTCTGTCCGCGAATTTGTGGAGCAAAGTTAGCATTTTGTCCCCCGCCTCGCGTAATACTCGGTGCATATTTGACGAGATCATCCGCACTGCGAATAACATCTTCTCTAAATTGTTGTTCTGATACTTGGGATACTACACGCGGGGTATCCAATACAGAGCTATCCGTTCCATAAATTGAGGTAACTTTGCGATTAGGAACAACGGTAGTTTTCTTGGTTGCTCCAGTAACGACTACATCGGGCAAAGTAATTACATCACTTTCAGAATCACCTGCTTGTTGTGGTGTTTCCTCGGCAAAAACATATAACGGTAAAGTCGCCCCTAATACGCTAAGCGCAATAACTAAAGGTTTTAATTGAAAAGGCTGTCTCATATCACACTCAGTAAAGTAAATTTACAATGCGTTACGCAAAGCCTATGCCAACCATTGAATCGCCAAATAATTCAATCTAACCATTTGATTAAATTGCTTTTAACTTCTGATTGTTTACTTATTAATTCTATTCATGTTTATTTTTTCAACAAAGCTGTTGAAATAGAGACAGTCACCAAAAACAATAATTATATAAATGATTGATAAATATATTAAAATTATATAAAAATATTGGCATTTATTCTGCAATACCTTAGAAGATGAAGATCTAATCAGGTATTTATAATGACAAATCAAACATTTCAGTTATCACGTCGAAAATTTTTAACACAAAGTCTCACGGCGCTAGGTGGCGTCTCTTTGTTGGGCAGTTTATCAGGTTGTGGCCCCTCTCCAGATAATAGTACCGAATCAAAAAGTGTCTCTTCAGCAACGCCAAAGCATGGAGGAGTTATACGCTTGGGGCTGATTGGAGGACAACAATCAGGCAGTCTAGATCCTCATCTTTCAGCATCAGGAAGTGGTATTACACGAGGTTTCGCTATTTATAATAAATTATGGGAATGGGATGAAAATATGCTGCCCCGACTTGCTTTAGCGGAGTTTGCCGAACCTAATCATAATGCAAGTGAATGGACCATCCGTTTACGCAAAGGCTTAGAATTTCATCACGGTAAAACCATTACGGCAGATGATGTGATCTTTTCAGTGAAACGTCTAACAGATCCTAAACTCGCTTCACCATTTCGCAATCTGGTGCAGTGGATTGACCGAGATCGTATTCAAAAACTAGATGAATATACCGTTCGTATTCCTTTTATTAGTACGATTCCCGGCTTTGTTGCATTGCCCGAAACTTGGGTAAACTTTGGAGGAATTGTACCAACTGACTTCGACCCTATTCATAATCCAGTCGGAGCTGGTCCATATAAAGTCAAAGAGTTTATTCCGGGGCAGCGTTCTGTTTTTACTCGTTTTAATAATTACTTTAAAGCAGACAAACCTTATGCAGATAGTTTTGAAGTGATTGATTTTAAAGATCAGGTTTCTCGATTAAATGCTTTATTGGCTGGACAAATTGATGTCGCAAATGCGATTTCACCCGAATATATTAAAATTTTGGAGCAAGCAAAACACATTCAAACTATACGCTCTGCGACCAATACGCATAATAGTTTTGACTTTAATACTCAACAAGCGCCGTTTAATGACCCTAGAGTGCGTCAGGCATTTCGTTTGATTGCAAACCGAGAGGAGTTGGTACAGCGAGGCTTAAATGGGCAAGGTCGGATCGCCAATGATCTTTATTCACCGCAAGACCCTGCCTTTCTCAATTTGCCGCAGCGCCAACAAAATATTACCGAGGCAAAAAATCTATTAGCCCAAGCAGGTTTTAAAGATGGTTTAAGTGTAGAGCTTGTTACCCCAGTGAGTAGTGCTCAACCTGCATTAATTTTTGCCGAGCAAGCAAAACAAGCCAATGTGAATATTCGAGTTAAACAAGTCGATTTTGCAACATTTAATGGCCCTGACCGCAGTAAGTGGCAGTTATCGAGTAATGCGACCAATGTCGGCACGCCATATTTATCGACGGCCGTTGTTAACGATGCTCCAATTTCCACCACCAACCGTGTGAACTTTAAAGACCCTGAATATAGTGAGTTATTTTTTAAAGCACTGGCAGAGCCTGATTTAGCCAAACGCAAAATCCATTTAGCGCAAGCACAAAAAATTCAACATGAACGTGGTGGAATGCTCATTTGGGGATTTAGCCATACGATTGACGCAGCAGCTAAAAATATTGGTGGTTTAGCTCCTGAACATACAATTTTTCCGACATGGCGCTTTGAAAAACTCTGGAAAGCTTAATACTCACCATATAAAAAAAGCTGCCGAAGCAGCTTTTTTTACGGGGGGAATTATTTAGGCACTGTAATCACAGAGAGCTTATCTACACCTACACGTTCAATACTTGCCAATAATTTTGCAACTGTTCCATACGGTACGGTCTCATCAGCATTTAAATTTAATGCTAATTTAGGGTTACTGCTTTTGCGTGACTTTATTTCTTGTTCAAAGTTCGCAAGTGTAACCTTATCTTTATCAAGGAATATTTCACCTTGTGGATTTACACTAATCACCACAGCTTTGTTTTGATCTGTCGATTGAGTTGGAGCCGCTTTTGGTAAGTTTACTTTCACCGTATTTGTTAACAAAGGAGCTGTCACAATGAATACAATAAGTAAGACCAACATGACATCGACTAGCGGCGTAATATTAATTTCACTGACGACATCGTCTTCTTGAGAGGTAGAAATTGCCATTATGCAAACACTCCTTTCTCTTTCACTTCTTTAGCAGAATTATCTTTAAGCGCCGTATTACCAGTCGTACCTTTTTTAGCAGTTGATAGTTGGAATCCTGCTTTTTGATTTAGACTCACGAAGTCCGTTGCAAAATCATCAAGATCTGCGCCAATAGTTTTTACTTTACGCACAAAGTAGTTATAGGCAAGCACCGCAGGTACAGCAACTGCAATACCAATACCTGTTGCCACCAGCGCCTCTCCAATTGGTCCAGCCACGACATCCATGCTTGCATTACCTGAATGAGCAATCGCTTGTAATGCATGGATAATCCCAAATACTGTACCGAACAGACCAATGAATGGGGCGTTATTTCCAATAGAAGCCAGTAAAGCGGAGCCTTTTTCTAATTGGCGGCGCTCAGTTAGAACTTGTTTACTTAAATGGCGCTCTAATAAGTCCTGACGGCTCCAACTGTTTTGTAAGTCTTGGTGCGTCTTTTCATCTGCTTCAATTAAAGTCTGAAAACCTGTGTTAGCCACTCGTGCTGCTGGGCCTTCACCCAGTTCAGACTTAGTTACTGCATCTGATAAGTTTTTTGCTTTCCAAAACTCTTCTACAAAAAGCTTACTTTGTTTTGTCGCTCGTTGTGTCTGGACCACTTTAACCACAATCAACACCCAAGTCACAATTGAGAAAGCAACTAATAACCAGATCGTGCCGTCATGGATCAATGAATTAATATCTGACATGAAAATATCCTCTTAATTTAAATTTTATTTCGGTAATTGATAATGAATTGGAACATCGACCCAGCCTTCTACAGGGGTTTTCCCTTTTAGCGCAGGTGAAAATTTCCATTGCTTTACTGTTCTTACGGCAGCACTGTCTAGAAGCTTTTTGCCACTACTTTGCTTGACACTGACTGTATCCGGGCTGCCATTTGCTAATACTTTGACCCGTAAAATGACTGAGCCTTCCCAACCACGTTCTAAAGCTTGTTCAGGATATTCAGGTGCAGGGTTACTGAGATATCCGGCATAACCTTTGGCTTCAGTCACAGGTAAATTGTCATCTGACGCTTTTACAGGCTCAGCCACTTTTTTAACCGGTTCTGTGACTACTTCTTTTGTGACCACAGGTTCTGCAACTTTTTGTGGAGTGGGTGCAGCTACCACTTTTGCAACTGGCTTAGGTTGCTCCACACTTTTTTGGACAGGTTTGGGCTGTTCAACCTGTTTAGGAATTGGCTTGGGTTTTTCCACCACAGGTGGAACTTTTGGTTTTTCAGTAATGGGTGGAATTTTGGGTTCAATCACTTTAGGTGGTTCAACCGGTTTTACGATTTCAATCACCACAGGTTCTGGTTTATGAATATCTAAAGCTGGTGTCGGCAATTGTTTTGCGACATACCAAATTCCAAGATGTGCTGAAGCAACCGCAATAATTGCGATTAAGACTTTATTCAACTTCACTGGAGCAGGTTGAATAAAGTCTTGATCATGCTTTGCAAATGGATCTGCAATTTCAGTTGTGGCTGCAACTGTCGCAAATTGCTCAAAGAGCAAAGCCCGCTTATGGGGATTAAAGATTTGATCACGCATAAAAATTTAAACTAAAAATAAAAGATTAAGTCGTAAATTGCACAAGCCATGCCAAAACTATAAGTTATTATTTTTTATTAATTTAATTTGTATTTTTCAAATGATTAATACAAAAGATGTTGGTTTTCAGACAGTGTTATGCTGTTCAAACAACAAGATCCCTTTGATATCGCAAAGGGATCTAAGTTTATTATTTTAATTTATATCCTACTAAGGGTAAGACTTCTTCAGCTACTCGATATGCTTCTTCTAAATGTGGGTTACTGGCTAAAATAAAATGTCCCACCCCAATATCAATATATTCTTGCAAACGTTCTGCGACTTGCTCATAACTCCCGACTAAAATACAGTTTGGGCCACCTCGTACATTTGACATTCCCGCCCAAACATTTGGACTCACAAATAGGTCTTCAAAACGGTTGCCCTGTGCTAAGGCTTGCTGGCGCTTCGCTCCAACAGATTCAGTGTCTTTGCGTTCAAAAGCATTACTATCGACAGTAATGGTTTCATACATTTGTTTAAGCTCTTGGAAGGCTTGTTCTTGGGTTGGTCGCGCTAAAATATCAATACGCATGCCAAATTTAACTTTTCGTTCCGGCGAATTCTGCTCAAAGAAATTTTGAGCCTGTTCGATTACTTTCTTCTGTTGGTCTACAGGTTCGCCCCAAGTTAAATGAATATCTGCATGACGGCCTGCGACTTGTAAAGCCGCATCGCTTGCACCTGCTAACCATAAGCGTGGAACTTCATATTGATTCATCGGGTATTTCAGGCCGCCCTGTTCAACATGGAAAAACTTTCCATCGTAATTGAAAGGTGCGTGGTGTGAATAACCTTTCACAAATTCTAAAAACTCATTGGTTCGTGCATAACGTTGATCATGTTCAATAAAATCCCCATACGCACGTTGTTGTGCACCACCTCCCCCTGAAATCACATTCCACTCTACTCGTCCCTGACTCAAGCGCTGCAAACTTGCAGCCATTTGGCTTGCATAAGCAGGATGAATAAACCAAGGTTGAATTGCGATGAGCAAACGAAGTCTTTTAGTTTCTCTGGCCAATGCAGACGCTAACACCCATGGTTCTTCAGTATGTGGAAAAGCAGGAATGAGTGCGCCATGGAAACCAACAATATCGGCTGCTTTCGCCACTTGCTCAACATAGTCATAGTAAGCAAATAACTGATCTTCATGTTGCGGTGCAACACGTTGTGGAGATTGAACTGCTGGAGTTAATTGATTCCATTCTCCGCGTGTGTGTAATTGATGTGCTCGACGACCATCCCCATGAACAGGGATTCTCCATAAAAACTCAACTGACATAATGAATCTCGATAATTTAAAGATTTGACGATATTTAATTCGTTAAAAGTCTTATGAGCAGGAATCATGCCGTTATTTTTTTAAATTAACTTTTAGCTATGCTGCTGTTTTATATGGATATTAAAAAATCGAGTTTAAAGGCTGTGTTGATATTTCAACACTTAAACGCTAAAGAGTGTCCCAATCACAACACAACGGCGGCATTTAACCTCAACAATAATTATAAAAAATTATAATTTATTGATTTATTTAAGATAATTTTATTGGCGTGGTTCTTGCTCAATACCCTTATATTTTTTAATTCTTATGATGATATGCGTATTTTTCCACGTTTAGTTTTAGGTTTTAGTTTTTTGGGTCTTGTTGCTTGTGGCGCACAAAAAACAGAAGATACCACCCCAAAACAGTCTGAACAGCAACAACTCCGAATTGCTGTCGTTGCCAATGGCACTTCGGGTAGTTTGGACTTTATTGGTGTGCCACAACTCATTTCACAAGATCAAATTTTTCTAAAAGCATTAAAGCAAAATCACATTGAATTGAAATGGGAACCGGTGACCACTGCTGCTGTAGCGACTTTGGTTAATGAAAGTTTTCTAAATAATAAAATCGATTTTGCTTTTTATGGGAACCTTCCGGCTGTAGTCCTGAATGCAACAGGCGTTAAAACACAAATTGTTGTACCTGGAGGTATCGGTAATAACGTTTACCTTATTGTTCCAGAAAATTCACCTATTAAATCTATTGAAGAATTAAAAGGTAAAAAAATTGCATTACATCGTGGCCGTCCGTGGGAAATTAACTTTGGGCAACTCATACAAAGTAAAGGATTAAGCCTAAAAGACTTTCAAATTGTGAATTTAAACCCGCAAGCTGGGGCTGCCGCTTTATCTGCCAAAAGTGTAGATGCCTTTTTTACCTTAAGTGATGCACTTACTTTACAAGATCGCCATTTGGGTAAAATTATTTGGTCGTCACAATCTTTGCCCGCAGATTGGAAAATGCGTGCCGAACTCTGGGGTAGCAAAAGTTATATTGAGCAACATCCAGATACCACACAATTACTTGCTGATGCGACAGTACGTGCAATGGATTGGATTGCGCACCATCAAGATGAGTTTCAGGAAAGTCAAACTAAGTTTGGCCAACCTCTTAGTGTGATTCAACGTGAAAGCCAGAACACGGCAAGCACATGGCAACAAGACTGGTCTCCAGACTATCAAGTCGACTTTCTGCAACAGCATTATTCAAAAGTCATTGATCATGCAGTGAAAAATCAGCTTATTCAAACTCCAATCAAAGCAGATGAACTGTTGAATCCGAAGTTTACCCGTCAAGCGATTCAAAATTTACAGACGAATCATGCTTCAAATAAGCAAGGAAACTAGACAATGAAAATACTAGTAAAGCCACTTATTGAGCAAAATAACGTTTTATTTAAAACCCCACTCCGTAAGACATTTTCTTCTAAAAAGGTGTATGGGCTGCTCTCTGTGATTTCACCCTTATTAGTATTACTCATTTGGCATTTGATTAGTTCTTTACAGATTTTCCCAACCCAAATTTTGGTGCCGCCTAAAACTGTCTGGAATACTTTCATTGCGTTGTTACAAAGTGGTGAACTTCAAATGCATCTCAAAGATAGTCTTTCTCGTCTGTTTTTGGGATTTTCTATTGCAGCAATCAGTGCAATTGCTTTTGGTGTTGCCTATGGGGCGAATACTTTATTTCGCAATTACACCTATATTTTATTTAACGTTTTTTATCAAATTCCGATCTTTGTCCTTATTCCTATTTTTATTTTAGTTTTTGGGATTGGTGAATTATTTAAAATTTTACTGATTATTAAAGCCTGCTTTTTTCCAATTGCATTAGCAACGGCCGATGCAGTCAAAAATATTCCCAAAAAATATATTGAACTAGGACAAATCTATCAGCTTAAAACACGAGCTTGGCTCAGGCTTATTATTCTTCCATCCATACTCCCGCCGTTAATTGGTGGACTACGAATTGCACTTGGTCGTGCATGGCTGATTTTAGTTGCCGTTGAACTACTGGCAGCTGGAACGGGTATTGGGCAAATGATGGAACTAGGACGTCAAATGTTGCGCTTAGATGTTGTGATGGTTGGTGTGTTTATCACAGGCGTGGTCGGGTTTGGTTTAGATAAAGTTTTACGTTTAGTGGAACAACGCTTTATCTCGCCTGCGCTCAGTTCGGGGGAGAAATAAATAATGTCTCAGCGTTCATTTACTTTAAAACAGACATGGCAACGGCCAATTATTTTAGTACAAGGCTTAGTACTGCCATTATTGTTATTAGGCTTATGGCAATACAACTCAAGCTTAGGTGCCAGTCATGCCTATGCATTTGTTCCTTTGCAAAACATTTATTTCGCATTTATTAAATTGCTTGAAACCGGTGAATTGTGGCTAAACACATGGGGAAGTCTTAAAAAAGCTGGAATAGGGTTTATCTTAGGTTCAATAAGCGGATTACTTTTAGGCACTTTGCTTGCTTATTCAAAGGTTTTAAATGCTTTAGTTTCTCCACTATTTAACAGTATTCGACAAGTTCCGTTACTGGGTTTAACACCTTTAATTGCCTTATGGTTTGGTAATGGAGAAGAAGCAAAAATCTTTATTATCGCGCTTGCTTCGTTTTTTCCATTAGTGATTAATACATTTCAGGGCCTTAGCCACAATGATGCAAAATACGATGAAATCGCACGTATTTATCAATTTTCATTCTGGCGAAAATTTAAAAAAATACACCTTCCTCAAGCCCTACCCCATATTTTAACTGGTCTAAATTTAGCCGTGCCCTTTACTTGGATCACCACTACAGCAAGTGAATTGCTATTCAATGCGGGTGCGGGACTCGGCAACTTAATGATGAAAGCCGAGATTAATGCCGAAATGGATATTCTGTTGGTTTGTGCCATTACGGTTACCCTTTGTGGGGCCTTTATGACGGCAGGTATTCATCTTATTTCAAAACGCCTGCTGCAATGGCGTACCTAATTTGTCTTTTTAAAAATATTGTTAGGAATTTATATGTCGTTCTCACTACTTTCTATTAAAAAACTCAATAAATCTTTTCAACGTGATCAAAATACTTTGACCGTTTTAGATGGTATTAACCTCAACATTGAGCAAGGCGAATTTATCTCGATTGTTGGCAGCAGTGGCTGTGGAAAATCAACACTATTACGTCTTATTGCTGGATTAGATCAAGATTATGACGGTGAAATTTTATTGAATCAAACCCAAATAAAAGGTACCGATTTAAAACGTGGTCTTATCTTTCAAGAACACCGATTACTTCCATGGCTTACTGTTTTTGAAAATATCCATTTAGCACTTGAAGAGACTCCACTCACCCGTGAAGAGCGAAATTTACGGGTAAATGAGCATATAGAAATTGTCGGGCTGAAGGGTTTTGAAAAGGCTTATCCACATGAGCTTTCGGGTGGCATGGCGCAACGTGTTGCAATTGCTCGTGGACTCGTCAATAAACCCGATATTTTACTTTTGGATGAGCCGTTTGGCGCTTTAGATGCCATCACACGGAGTCACTTACAAGCTGAGCTTCAGCGTATCTGGCAACACGAAAAAATCACCATGATTTTAGTCACCCACGATATTGAAGAAGCTGTCTATCTTGGAGACCGTGTAATTGTCATGTCAGCCCGACCAGGAAAAATTAAAGAAATTATTCAAGTTCCGTTGACACATCCTCGACATAAAGAAAGTGAACTTTTATTTGGTTTCCGCAATCAGGCACTTAATATGCTAGATCATACAGCATAATTAATTTGAATATTGATCGATATTAATATGATTTAGAAAGTAGATAATATCGTGATATTAATATTCTTTACATTTAATTAATATAGGATAGAGAAAATGGGTTTATCTATTTGGCATATTTTACTATTTGCAGTGATTGTTGTTTTATTATTTGGAACTTCAAAGTTAAAAAATCTAGGTAAAGACTTAGGTGGTGCAATTAAAGATTTTAAAGATTCAGTTAATTCTGATGATCAGAAGTTATTGCAAAACCAGCAATACAAAGATATTAGTCCAGTTGAATCGCATAATGAAAAACAAAATAAAATATGAGTGATTTATTATTATGTTTAATATCAGCTTTGGAGAGTTATTAGCTTTTGCAATTATTGCGCTTATTATTTTAGGACCTGAAAAACTTCCTCACACGTTAAGATCAGTCCTCCTCAAATACAGAGCAGTTAAAAACCAAATTAGTAAAATTCAAAATGATATTGAAAACGAACTTGACCTGATCGAACTTAAGAGAGTCATGCAAGAAGAGCTGCAAAAAATAAAACAAAATGAAGAGCAGCTCAAACAACAACTCGCTCTCATGCAACAAGAAATTGAAAACGTACAAACAACTGTTTCTATTGAACAAAAAAACAAAGTACAGCGCATCAATGACTATATCTATACCCGTTCACAAGATGAGTTAAAGACACCATTTTTAGCTCATTTTAAAACAGCCAATAAATTCAGTGAGGATCAAGCCGCATGACGGAACATATTGTCAGTGAAAGCCTCACTGAAATGAAATATAGCGAACATTTAAAAGAATTAAGAAAACGGCTGATCTATAGCATTGGTATTGTTTTAGCGATTTTTTTATTACTACTTCCGCTTGCTCAGAAGAACTACCATTTTCTTGCTCATCCTTTAATTTCATTACTTCCTAGCAATTCCACCATGATTGCAACAGATGTGATGAGTACATTTTTAGCACCATTTAAACTCAATATTTATTTTGCGATTTTATTAAGCATTCCCTTTATTCTTTATCAATTTTGGCAATTTGTTGCTCCAGCTCTTTATCAAAAAGAAAAAAGGTTCGGTATAGCACTAGTGCTTTCGAGTAACCTTCTATTTTATTTAGGAATTGTGTTTGCCTATACTTTAATTTTGCCTCTCGCTTTAAAGTTTTTCGTCTTGGCATCGCCTGATAATGTGTTACCTATGACGGATATCAATAGCTATCTAGATTTTTGTTTGAAGCTTTTTCTTGCTTTTGGTCTGGCATTTCAAATTCCAGTTTTAACTTATATTCTTATTTTTATTGGCCTTATTTCTATTCAACAGCTAGAAGCACATCGTAAGCACATCATTGTATTTTTCTTTTTTATTGCGATGTTTATTACCCCTCCTGATGTTTTTAGCATGCTTGCTCTTGCAGTCCCAATGTGGTTGTTATTTGAATTGGGTTTATGGGTCACAAAATTCACAACGCAAAAAAACATCCATTAAAAAATGGATGTTTTTTCTATGTAAAACCCTTAAGCAATTTCATTTTCATTCTTATTAGGTAGTAAGTTATATCTTGATAGAAGATTACGTAAAACATTACGCGATAGGCCTAGCATTTTTGCTGTCTTAACCTGATTATTCCAGCAACTTGAAAATGCAGTATTTACTATTTTATCTTCAATAATATGCCATGCTTCCCCATCATATTCTTGAAAAAGACGCTTCAATATACTTTCAAACTCTTGAATAAGATCATTATCTGGTAAAACCGCTGAACCCGTTTCCTCAGAAAATCTTAAATGCTCAAGATCAATTGTTTTACCGCCACTCACTAGCAAAGCATAGTGAATATTGTTTTCTAGCTCACGAATGTTGCCTGGCCAGCTATAGTTCAGCAGCGCATTTCTTGCTCTATCACTGATATTTGGCTTAGTCGTAATGAGCTTCTGAGAGTATGAACTTAAGAAGAAATCAACCAGAGGTAAAATATCTCCTTTACGTTCACGCAGTGGCAAAATATTAAGCACAACCACGTTCAAGCGATAATATAAATCGAGACGAAACTTATTTTCTGCTACCGCTTTACGTAGGTCAACGTGTGTCCCCGATAGAATACGGACATTAATTGGAATTGGTTTTCGACCACCCACGCGTACGACTTCTTTTTCTTGCAACACCCTTAACAGCTTAACTTGTAAGGATAGAGGCAACTCACCTACTTCATCTAAAAATAAAGTACCCCCATCGGCTGTTTCAAAAATACCAGCTCGAGTTTTGTTTGCACCCGTAAAAGCACCAGCTTCATAGCCAAACAGTTCAGACTCGGCAAGAGTCTCGACCAAAGCACCACAATTGACCGCAAGAAAAGGCTTATTTTTACGATCACTTTTCAAATGAATTTCGCGTGCAATTAACTCTTTACCTGTCCCAGACTCTCCTTGAATGATGACACTAGCAGAGCTTGGAGCAATCGTTTCAACTTGATTTAATAATTTACGGGAGTTCTGATCTGAAAAGATAATTGCTTTTGCTCTTATTGGTTTTACAGGAACACCATTATCAGGCAAAGTAATTACTTTATAATCATTATCTAAAAAGGTCTTCATAATTACCCCATAAAACTTATGATATAAGCATTCTAAAAGGCTATATTACATTTCAGTGTGTTTTTTAATAAATAACAAATAAATATATTTAATCCAAAATTCATCTAATTTATTCTGAAAATATTTTCTCTTATAAATTAAAAATAAACACAATTCTTTTTTTATGATATGTTGCTTCTCAAACACAATGTTGTGTTTTTGATTAAATCCAAATACTCTAAAAAATTATAATCCATTCCTATATTTGATTTATATAGGTATAAAGTTTGGCATTTATTTTGCTCATTCATTTAAAATCCACAAAATAGGTTTAATAATGAGCATCGAATTTGTAGGTATGGTTTTCCCTAACCAATGGTCTGAAACCAAAGGAACACGAATTGGCCATAAAATTGACCTTGAATATCTACGTTACCACGCACGGGCACATGAATATGCGGGTTTTGATAAAGTCTTAATTGCTAGCGGGCCAACCAGCCCAGACAGTGCACAAATCGCGGCATACCTTGCCCAACATACAGAACGTCTTGGATTTATGATTGCCCATCGTCCTGCACTCCTCACTCCAAATCTTGCTGCACGTTCTTTTGCTACGCTTGACCATACTACAGGTGGTGGAAGAATCCGATTACATGCAATTACGGGAATTACAGCGGAGCCTCAAGAAGGTGATTATATTGTTGATAAAGTTCAGCGCTATGAACGGACGGGTGAATATCTAGATATCATCCAGAAACTTTGGAAAAGCGATCAACCGATTAGTTATGAAGGTAAATACTTTAAGTTAGATAATGCTTTTTGCCCGTTAAAGCCTGTCAACGGTACAATCCCGATTTCATTCGGTGGTTCATCAGACATTGCTTATGATATTGCAGTCCGCCATGCAGATCTCTATTCACTATGGGGTGAACCACTGGCTGGAGTAAAAGAGCAAATTACTAAATTGAAGCTCGCAGCAGAAAAAGCCAATAAACCACAGCCTCCTGTTAGTTTATCTGTACGTCTTATTATTGGTGCAACCGAAGAACTTGCTTGGCAACGAGCAGAACAGATTCTTGCAGATATTCAAAATAATCCAACTTTTCAAAATAACGGCACATTGTCGGGACATAAAATCAAAGGCATCGGTTCACAGCGCTTATTAGCAGCAGCCCAGCAAGGCGATCGACATGACCGCGCATTATGGATGCCAACCGCAACTGCTGTAGGGGCTTATGGCGATACGACTGCCCTTGTTGGTACGCCAGACACCATTATTGCCTCATTACTCGATTATGTAGATTTAGGGGTAACGACTTTTTTAAATCGGGGCTACGATCCGATCTATGATACGGTCGATTATGGTCGTTATATTATCCCCGCTGTACGTGAAGAGGCAGCCAAAAAATTAAAACAAATCGCTTAAACATTTAAAGCAAAAAGCCGCTCATTCAATATCTTTGAAGAGCGGCTTTTTTTAATAAAGATTTTCTTCAGTGAGAAAATCTTTATTCCATTTTTTATTGCAAGTCAGGTTTACAAATAGCCTGAATTTTCTCTCCCGCAATCACCTTTTTAGCAAACGGAACTGAATCTTTTAATGAGGCATTCACAGTTTCGCTATGTCCTAAGCCATGATACAAATGACCTTCGACCACAGTACCTGCTTTACAAGCATCTGCCACCAGCTTCATTTGAGAACGAGCATCTGGAGTTCGGTCATTTGCCCCTGTCCCAATAAATAATGGATGACTGATTTTTAATGTAGGGTAATAACCATAATCATTTGACTGTTTCTCTTGCAGCTTTTTATAGCTTGCCGGCGGATTAGGTTTATATGCTTGTGCTGGCGAAAGCCCTGCGGTTTGAATATCTCCCATAAAACTTGTTAAGCAGGCATTTCTTGCTTGTTCAACTAAAGGCGCAGCTTCAGGCGTGAAAATATCGTCGGTTTTAATTTCTGGATATAAACTTTGTGTCACTAAAAAACTATAGATGCCATAAGCCAGTGATGGGCTGACTTCGTAAGGATTTAACTTTAACTGATTTTTTTCAGGCGTCGCTTCAGGATCTTGATAAATCACGCCTGTACCAATTGAACCCTTAATATTTAAGTCAGGTGCGTACGTTGCCGAATAGGAAGAAGCCGCAACAGCCCCAGCGCCTCCTTGTGATTGGCCAACAATCACAAACTTATTGGCAAGTGGCAACTTGGTTTTTAAAGCAGCTCTACCACTATCTAAAATACTATAAGCCAGCATTGGGTTATTAATTAACAAGTGTGGTCCTGCAACACCTAACCCTTCGTAATCTGTAGCAACGACCGCAAATCCTTCTTTAAGCCAACGGTTTAAATATTGTACATCTCGGTATGATCGTCCACTCCAAGACGGCGCACAAGCATCGGCTAAGCCTACAGTACCATGTGCCCATAACACCACTGGCCAACCTTCTTTAGGCGGCGTTCCTTTTGGTAAGTGAATACTTCCTGAAACCACAATAGGTGTTTTGCTATCTTTACCACTGGTAGAACTGTAGAGAATCCGAATAGCCTGACTGTCATTTGCCAAACGAATATAAGGATTATGAATCGCTTCTGTTTTTAATAATTTTCCTGCCTGTTCAGGAATAGCTGATTTCCATGTATAAAACTCGGAAACTCGGCCATCTCCATATTTATCTTCTGGCGCTGGAGCTTTTTGAGCGGTCGCCAAACAACTTGAAGTTAACATCGTTGTGATTAAAGAAAACTTGCATAAAGTTGATAAAAAAGTATGTTGCATTGTTATTTACCTTAAAAACTGTCTCATCATTTTTGATTTAAAATTCGTAACTTACGCGGCCATATAAATACGTTCCAAATGCTCCTTCAGGTGCATTAAAACTATATTTGACAATGGTGCCGACTGAAGAATCTTTGGCTTGATCAGGATGGCTATTAAATAAATTGATCGCCCCTAAATTGAATTTCAGGCCTTTCACAAATGCATCCGCTTTGTAGCCAATATCCAAATCTGCAATCCATTGAGGGTCAAAGGTTTGGTCTAGTGCAGTATTGGTATTATTTAAAGTGGTCCATTTATCGTAGCGACGGACAGCCGTATTCACGCTCCATGCCTGATTTGACCAAAATGCGCCAAGCGTTAGCTTTGTTTTCGGTGCAGCAGACTCAATGAGACTTTGTGTATTTCGTCCTGCAATACTTGAAACAGGAATTCGTTCACCTTTTGCGGTAATAGAATCTCTAGTTTCGGTAATTTCATTTTTGTTATATGCCAGACCTAGGTTCAGATTTAACTTGCCATATTGTTCAAGGTTTAAATCATGTTTAAGTGCGAGCTCTAAGCCTTGAGTACGTGTATCTAATAAATTATTAAAGAACGCCACATTGGCAATATTTGAATACGGTGTATTGGCAAAAGCATTGGTAATTACACTTCCAGTAATATTGTCTGAAAGCAAAATACGATTTTTAATATCGATTTGATAAAGGTCCAAAGTTGCCGATGTATTAACAAGTGGCTTCCAAACAAAACCTAAAGAATAATTCGTCGATTTCTCAGGTTTAAGAGAAGTTCCGCCAATGAGTAAAGCCGCCTCACTTCCTGCAACTAAAGTTCTTTGTTGAACATCTTGCCAACCTGAAGGGGTTTGCACTGTTTGTACGCTATAAGCCGAATAGCCCTGCTGTGCCAATGACGGCGCTCTATAGCCTGTATTGATTGAACCACGTACCGTAAATTTAGGCGATACATCATATTTAGCAAATAATTTTCCGTTTGTGGTCGAACCAAAGTCTGAATATTTTTCACTCCGGACTGCTGCTCCGACATTCAAGTCTTTAATAATATCTGCTTCTAAATCTAGATAGATACCATAAACATCACGACTAATTTTTCGTTCATCTTGGTTTGTAATTCCGGCATATATTCCCGGAACTCCAACGCCCAAAGTTGTGCTTGGATTAAAATATGGGCCGCGGGTATAGGCAATCGGATCACCTGCATTTTGTTTATATTGCTCCCAACGATATAAAACCCCTGTAGACAACGTGAGTGGGCTTGCTAACCAGTCAATTGCAATATCACGGCTATAATCTAGGCCTGTATTTAATTGCGAAAAAATATTTTCACCCAAGTCATAGTTTGAAGGAGAATTTGGCCCGTAGCTTGGGTTAATGCCATTGCCTTGTTCTGTGCTGACTTTATTTTGTCCATAGGTCGCATAAAGATCATATTTACCTGACTTCTGCTCTCCTTTTTTTACTCCAACTGTCGTTGCAAAATCATCTACAGTGACTAAGCTCAATGGCGAGCGTCCATCTGGATAACGTTCTTTAAAGTAGCTGGATTGATTCAGTACTGTTTTGGTTGTTGGTGGCTCATAAAAATTTTCCCCTATTGTTTTACGGTGTCCATAGCTACTAAAACCATAAAGTGCAACGTCATCTGTCAAAGGCAAATCTAGATTGGCAGTTACATTGATTTGATCTTTTTGTTCGGGGGAGCCAAATTTCCATTTTCTATAGGGCGTATTTTGTTCTGTATATTGAGCCTTGGTTGAACCATCATAAAAAGTTCGCGTATCAGGTGCCGTGTTACTTGCAGCTTCACGTTTGCCTAAATCTAATGCAACCGTCAAAGCACCATCATTAGGCAGTGCAAAACCTTTCCAAAGATTAACTTTATGTTGTTCACCATCTCCTTGAGTATAGCCACCCGTTTGATAGCTTACGCCACCTCCATGATCTCGTGATTTCAAAATAATATTAACGACACCGGCAATTGCATCTGACCCATATTGTGCCGCAGCACCATCTCGCAAGATTTCTATGCGTTCAATTGCGCTCACTGGAATTAAACTTAAGTCAGTTACCGCCGCGCCTCTTCCACCTGCATAGGCTTGGCGGGTGAAATAAGCGGATGTATGACGACGTTTTCCATTAATTAAAATTAGAGTTTGATCAGCAGATAATCCTCTAAGTGCAATACTTGGCGGAACCGATGCCCCAAACCCACCTGCAGGAGAACTCGGTAAAGTCACTGAAGGAGACAGCCGTGTTAATGCTGCTGCAAGATCAGTTGCACCAGTCTCTTGTAACTCTTTGGCAGTTAAAATATCAACGGGTGCAGGTGCATCCAGAGAATTACTAATTGCTCGTCTAGAGCCTGTAACAACTACAGATTGTAATGTGATGGCATCCTCTTTCTCTGGCAAATTCTTTTGATCATTTGCCAAAGTAATTGAGGCAGTGAGTGTACTCAGTGCAAAAATTGAGGAGTGAAGAATGAATTGAGAAAAATATGTACGCATATTGGCTTCCTTAACGATCTAGACCGATATAGCAAAGCCGATGCCAAATATTTTATTATTTATTATCAATATATTAAGGAGTTAAATAAAAGAATCATTGTTTAAATTTAAACAATGATTCAAAAAAATGTTTATAAAACTACAGTTGTTAAATTTGCAAATCGTTCAAACAAGTTGGTTTTGCAAATATGACTGATATAACTGAAAGTAAGCTGACTGCTGCTGTATTAACTGCTCATGTGAACCTTCTTCTACGACATGACCATTTTCAATCACGACAATTTTGTCGGCCTCACGAATGGTACTCAGCCGATGTGCAATGACAATACAGGTTCTATTTTGGCATAAGCGTCTGAGCGCATATTGTATTTTTTGCTCGGTATAAATATCGATTGCAGAGGTGGCTTCATCTAGAATTAATATTTTGGGGTTTGCCAAATAAGCTCGAACTAAACAAACAAGTTGCCTTTGTCCATGACTAAGATTTTTACCAAGCGCTCCCACTTCGGTGAAATAGCCTTGCGGCAGTTGTTGCAATATCTCATCCGCTCCCAAGTCTTCAATAACTTGGATAAGTTTCTGGTCTGTAGCATCAGGTAGAACTAGACGTAAGTTATCTAAAATAGATCCACTAAATAAAACATTATCTTGTAAAACGATACTCACATGCTGTCTTAAACTTGCAAGATGAATACTTTGTATTGGATAACGGTCTAGAAAAATTCCACCTTGCTGGGGTTCATAAAATCGCGTTAGTAACTGAACCATGGTACTTTTGCCATGTCCAGTTGGCCCTACAATCGCAATTATTTTTCCAGCTTCAATGTCCAAATTAAAGTTTTGTAAAACAGGTTTGTGGGTATAGGCAAAATCTACCGACTGAAAACGAATATGACCATTTAACTGTTCAAGCTTCACAGCATTCGGTTGTTCTTGAATCGTAGATTGAGTGTCTAAAAGTAGAAATATTCGCTGCGCACATGCTGCTCCATTGGCATAACGTTCAAATAAATCGGTCAGTTCCTGTAACGGCGCTAAGAATAAAAACACATAGAAAATACTTTCTGCAAACTGCCCTATACTAATCATGCCATCACTATAAGCATAACTACCAATCACAATAAATCCAGCAGTGGCTAGAGTGGAAAGTAAACCTGTAAAAGGAGCAAACCAACTGGTCCGCTTGCTGCCATAAATAATAGAGTTATTAAAGTCTTTTAATAATTCTTGATAACGAGATTGATTGGTTTCAGTGTAATTTAACTGCTGAATGATTTTTGCTCCATTTACTGTTTCAACCAAATGAGCAGTAAATCGACTGCGTTCCTCCGCAACTCGTCCCCAATGTTTTTGTGATGACTTTTTAAAAATAGCAGTCATTCCAAATAAAATGGGTAGTGTCGCAAATAAGCACCAAAAGAAAGGTGGATAGATATGCCAAAGCAGTACTGAAGCTAATCCACAACGCAAAATTGCCGAAAGTAACTCTGGTGGCCCTTGTATTAAAACAGGCTCTAGCGTTTCGACATCACGATCGGCCCGTGAAATAATCCTGCCAGCCTTGGTACGATCAAAATAGCCGATATTTAAACTTTGGATATGCTGAAATAACGAACGTCTTAAACCATTAATCACTTTCAAAGCTGCTCGGCCTGAAAGATATTTTGATACGCCAGCTAAAGCAAAACGAAAAATCCAACTTAAGGTTAAAATGCTAATCGCAATCAACAAAACAGGCTGATTCAATACCATTTTTCCAGCAATTTGTTGAAAGCCCGAATCTAAAATATATTTCACCACCCAAGGCCGGACAAAAACGCTCATCACTTGTAAAATTTCTACTGCAATTAAAGCAAGCAGCAAGTAACGAATGGGATAAACTAAAGGAATAAGTTTTTTTAGCATTCCTCTATGAATTGAGGTATTTGCCAAATTTTCTTCAATTTGTAGATCAGCTGATTTTGTAAATGGGCGGAAATTTTTAACACTGGTATTCATGCATCAATCTCCTGCTGCTCTAACTGAAACCCCATCAACTCTCGATAAAACAAACAGTCTTGAACCAATTCAGCATGCGAGCCTTGGGCAATAATATGACCCTGATCAAGCACAATAACGCGATCAGATAAAGCAATCGTGGTTTGTTTATTAGAGTTAATAATGATTGTTTTCTTAAAATGATTTCCATCATCAGAAAGTGCTGATAGACGCTGCAAAACTTGTTTTTCTGTAGTGGCATCTAAGGCACTGGTAGAATCATCTAGTGCTAAAATTGGCGAATTTTTTAAAATAGAACGGGCCAAAGCAAGTCGTTGTTTTTGTCCTCCAGACAAGGTAACGCCTTTGTCTCCAATCAACGTGTCTAAGCCATGATCAAGTCTTTGTAATAGTTCAGATGCAGAAGCTAAATGTAAAGCCTCTTTCATCTCTTGCTCCGTTGCATCTTGCTTAGCAACTCTTAAGTTATCTGCCAGTGTGCCACTAAAAAAGAAATTTTCTTGAGGAATGATCTGAACCAAATGTCGTAATTCAAATAGGCTCAAATCTTTAATATTAGTCCATCCCATTTGCTCAGAATCAATCAAAACTTGCCCTTCTGTTGGGTCAATAAACCGATTGAGTAAATTCATTAAAGTCGTTTTACCCGACCCCGTTTTACCGACAACAGTAACGATTTCACCTGCTCGAAATTCAACACTGCATTGCTTTAAAATATAATTTTTTGTTATTTTATCCTGAAAGCTGACATTTTCTAATTTAATGCTTAACTCATCACGCCATTGCAACCTTAGAGGATATTGTTGATCTTCAATTGCGGACTTCTCATCTAGCATTTGCCAGATTCTTGTTGCAGACGAGCGAGCATCAGCGAAAATATGTAAGACCTGACCAATACTTTCAATACGAAACACCAATAAATTTGCCATGAGAATGGCAGCTACAAATTGCCCTACTTGCAACTGATTTTGACCAATTAAATAAGCACCAAAAGCAATGACCCATAAGTAAGAACCCGCAATAATTACTTGGGGAATAGGTAACCGTTTTGCACTTGTCTTGATGGTCTGAATAGAATGATGAATAAATAGATTTACAGCATGGTTAAAACGTTGTAAAAGTTTCTCTTCGAGTTGAAAAGCTTTGACTACCCGAATTCCATTGACGCTTTCTGCCAAGGTATCGCTGACTTTTTCATATGCAGATGCAACTTGATGGTCCAGAACCACCAATTGATTGGTCAGTTTAAATAAAACCCAAAGCCCTAAAAAAATAAATAATAAGGGAACTAGGCCGAGCCAAGGATGATACCAACACAAGAGCCCAACGGTTACGGTAACAACCAAGCTTGACTCAAATACTTGACGCCAAAAATTGATAAGCGCTTCTTTTAATTTATCTGAATCACGTGTTGTACGAGATAATACTTCTCCTAAGCCATGTTTCCAGTGCCATGAAACATCTAAATGCTGTACTTGGCTAAAGATTCTTTCTCTTAAAATACTCAGTAGTTGCTGACCAATGGTTAAAGCACTTAACCCTGCCAGATACTGAATAACAGCTCTAATACTGGCAATACTCGCAAGTAGAATGAACCAAAACCAAGGATTTAAAGGATCAGTGATAGCATGCTGAAATAGTATTTCTCGTTCACTATGTTTTAAGGTATCAATCGCATGTCCGATTGAATATTGTTGAAGTGCTAACCCTATATTCGCAATAACAAATAAGGTCGCCGTTAATAAGAAACGAAATGGCATAAAACGATATAAAGCCAGACTTCGTAATAATGGATAATTTTTAAACATAAAAGATAGTAAAAATTTAAGATTCCGTTTTATTGCGAGATTCATGCCAAATTAATGGCCTTAAAAAATATTTTAAATTATTGTTTTATATTGTTTTTATATGGCGCTATTTATGGGGGTGTTGTTTTTAAAACACCAGCGTAATTCTTGTGTTGTAATCGCAACAAAATTTGATATATCAACATCACAAAAAAAGATATTAAAAATAATTTATAAATATCAATAAATTAATGAATGGCATCAATTTTGCTTTAAAGCATGAAAACCACAAAAGGATGTCACGATGACAACACTTCAAACTCAACCATTAAACACACTTTGGTATACACGCTGCCCCGTACCAACTGGTCTAGGCATTTCAATTCAAAAAGGTTGGCTCAAAGAAAAATTTAATGAGCAGCAGATTGAAATAAAATCAATTCGAGAATCAAACTCCAAAGATATTCGTAACTCCCATTTTAACCATACCCTTGCCAACTCTGTTCGACACGGAGGTAGTATTCCAGCTATCTGGGCATATTCATCGGGTCAAAAAACTAAAGTAATTGGCTTATCTTGGGCGGATGAAGTTCAATTGTTATTAACGCGCTACGATTCAAACATCAAAACTGTTGCAGACTTAAAAGGCAAACGTTTTGGTATTCCACTGAATCAAGATGCAATTATTGATTTCTCACGTGCACAGGCGATTCGTGGTTTAGAGAATGCTTTAAAAACGGTAAATTTAAAGGTGAGCGATCTTGAGTTGGTCGATTGTTTACGAGCAGATATTTTAGCAGCCCAACAACAACAGCCTGAAGAAAATGATTCTAGTTTTTATGGTAATCGCAACAAAATTAATGCAAGTGCAGAGATCGTGGCATTAATTAAAGGTGATGTTGATGCTATTTTTCTAAAAGGTGCACATGCTGCGCAAATTGCTCATGATTTCGCCCTGCATACCATTATTGATATTGGCTCACATCCAGACCCTATTCTACGCTCCAATAATGGAACACCAAGAACGCTCACTGTTGATGAGGATTTTCTAACACAATATCCAGAGCAAGCCCAATCGATTGTCGATGCTGTTTTACAAGCAGAACAATGGGCACATGCCCATGCCGATGAAACCCATCGTTATTTGGCAAAAGAATGTAATAGTAGTGAGCAATGGGTTCATGCGGCATACGGTGCAGATGCACATCTGAAACTGAACACTAACTTTGATGAAATCTCTATTATTGCTTTACAAGACTTGAGTGATTTTCTCTATCGGTGGAACTTTATTCCTGCACAAATTAATGTTCGTGAATGGCTGGCGCAGGATATTTCTATTCAAGCTCAAGTAGCTTAATACTTCAAAACAAAAAGGTTGTCTTGATGACAACCTTTTTGTTTTTAGCATCCAAATTCAAGTAACCGTAAACTATCGTAGTAGTTAGCATCGGTAATGTTAATCTCTTTAATAACAATTATTTTAACGGAGTCTTATCGAGTTTTATCCAATTTTAGGATTAGCTTTCAGGTGGAGTTACTTTGGTTTCGCCCAAAGTAACCAAAGGCATTGTCATCTGCAAAACCTGTTCTTTTCTTGGATTTATTAAAACCTCTCGTAGAAACAGTCTCTTGTTTAAACCATGCAGGTTGCAGATGACGTTTCCGAGTATCATATTTACTTTTGAACTCGGGTTATTTACTAAATTTAGTCACATTTTCCGCCTGTTTCTTCAGAAGCACTGAGTTGTATTCTCCTGGTGGAATATTATTTAAATAATAATTTCCAACATGATAGAGTCTCCAGCGAATTGGATCATGCGTGGTATGAGTTCGTGCATTACGCCAGAAGCGGTCTAGATTCCATTTCGATAAGGTTGAACTTGCCCCGAGTAATCCAAAAATTTCACTCGAAATTTTTAAAGATGCATGATCAGACTGACTACGGGTAGCAGCAACCGATAAAATCAGTTCAGTTTGTAAGTCTTCATCTTCTACATTTGCCAAATGCTGTTCAAAAATCTGTGCTGAACGATCTAACAATGCCTCAGCCGAACGGACCAAAACAGCAAACTCACCAATTTGTTTAATAATATGAGATTCATGTGTAGGTGAATCGACGCCACTTTCTACCCAAGGTCGGGCATGATGTTGTAAATAATCAATCCCGCCTTGTAATGCCCCTTTGGCAATTCCTGTGTCCATTGCAGCGTGTAAAATTTGAGGCCAAGTGAGTCCCGTACGTAGAACCGTACCTAGACCACCAGTATTCCGCTTAGCAACATAACGTTCATCAACAATCACATCTTTAAAATTAACAGTGCCACTGACACTATTATTTTGTCCCATTGCATCCCAGTCATCGAGCAACTCTACTCCCTGTGTATCTCGATGAATTAAAATTGAGACTGGTCCATCATCACTACCCGCAAATAAAGAAATCCATTCTGCGAGCAAAGAGCCCGTAGAATAAAACTTACTGCCATTTAAAATTAATTGTCCTTCTGCATTTCGTTCTACACGTGTTTTATGCTGAAATTTATCTTTGCCACCCACTTCTGCAAGTGCATTGCCCAAACGTTTTCCACTTAATACATCGGCAAGTAATTGATCACGAATTTCATCGTCATAGCCAGTTAAAATTCCTCGAAACATAGTGAAGTGAATTTGTAATAACTGCCCTACACCACCATCGGCAGATGAAATAATTTTCACCACATTGACCAAGGTTGAAATACTGGCACCTAAGCCTCCAAATTGCTTAGGCACAATAATCGCGGTTAAACCAGCTTCTGAAATTAAACGCGCCTGATCATAAGGGACAGTCTTGTTATAACTTGGATCTCGAGCAAATTGATTCAGTTGATCTGCCACCTCTTTTGCAATCTCAAGTGCTTCTTGCTCGCTTTGAATATGTCTTACGCTACCTAGTTCTAAAAAACTGCGTTGGTTAATATCGTTCATTTTTAACTCCAGAAAATCTGTTCTTTTTTATGCGCTAACCTCAAGCACGTTGTTTTTAAACAAGCTTGGCGCATGGGTAAGCAAAGTTTTGGTATATATATGTTGAGGATGACTAAGCACTTGGTCTGTTTCACCGTATTCAACAATATGTCCATTTTTTAATACGGCGACTCGATCTGCGATTGCACGAACAACCCCTAGGTTATGGGTCACAAATAGTAAGGTCACACCTTGCTGCTGAAGGTCTTGTAACAGTTTTAAAATAGATGCCTGAACTGAAACATCCAAAGCAGAGGTAATCTCATCACAAATCAAAACATCAGGTTGGCACAGCAAAGCTCGCGCGATCGCCACGCGTTGTCGCTCCCCACCCGATAAATCTCTAGGATAGAGTTCCTGAACTTGTATAGGTAGAGAGACTTGTTTAAGTACCTGTGTGACTTTTTCTATGGCTTCTTGTCGAGATGCTCCAAAGAAATGCTGCACAACTTTAATTAAGGTCTGACCAATCGTATGCGCTGGATTCAAGGCTTTATAAGGATTTTGAAAGATATATTGCAGTTTATGTCGTTGTCGTAAATGACGCTGTTGTCCACGCAATGACAAGACTTCATCTGCTAATGTAATTTGTCCATCTGCATTTTCATTCAGGCCAGCAATCACACGTGATAAAGTGGTTTTTCCTGAACCAGATTCACCAACTAATGCTAAACATTCGCCCTTTTTGAGTTGAAATGAGATATCAAAAAGAGCCTGTTGCTGCCCATACCATGCATTAATATGCTCAACTTTTAGCAGTGCTTCTCGATCAGTTCCTCGTTCAATAACCTGATGATCAATCTCTTTAAAATTAATCACACCAACATGATCCGAATGGTGACAAGCAACAAAATGCGGGTCAAACTCATCTTTTAATTGAGTTAATTCAGGTTGTTTTTGACGGCATATGTCTGTGGCGAAAGTACAACGTACTGCAAAAGCACATCCCACTGGACGCTCATTTGGTGAAGGTGCATGTCCTTCAATTGGAGATAAATATTTACGAATGGCCACATCGGGAATGGCGTTAAGTAAACCTTGCGTATAAGGGTGTTTAGGGGTTTCAAATAGTTGGGTCAATACCGCATCTTCAGCAATTCGCCCTGAATATAAAACAATCACCCGATCTGCAATGTCTTTTACAACCGTTAAATCATGCGATACATAAATAGCAGCAACATTATATTCACGGCATAATTTACGAATGATGTTCAATACCAAGGTCTGCGTCGTCACATCTAAGGCGGTGGTTGGCTCATCTAAAACAATCAAACGTGGCTGTAGCAAAAATGCTAAGGCCAATAAAATTCGTTGTTGCTGTCCACCTGAAAGTTGATGGGGATAACGCTTGAGAAATAGCTCATCATGAGGTAACCCCACTTCATCTAAAATTTTGGCTACTTTTTGGTATTTTTCAGCGTTCGATAGCTGTGCCTGATGGACTTCTAATAATTCAAATAAATGTTGACCAATACTTAATGCTGGGTTGAGTGCCGTTCCAGGATCTTGAGCGACATGACTAATTTTATAGCCACGAACCTGACGTAAAGCATGATCATCTAAACTGAGAATATCTTCATCATCCAGTTCAATTGTGCCTTGAATAATCTTGGCACCATGTCGTGCATAGCCTAATAAGGCACTCGATAATGTTGTTTTACCAGAACCACTCTCTCCGACCAGCCCTAAAACTTCACCTTCTCTCAAGCTAAATGAAATATTAGAAACGATATGATTGCCGGTGTTTACCAATGCCACGGTTAAGTCTGTTACGGTCAATACTGTATTTTTAAATGTATTTGCCATGTTTATTTTTCCTCAATCCGAGCTGCTGCACGTCCAACGCCCTCTGCCAATACATTCGTTCCGAGTGCAAACAAAGCAATTAAAATGACAGGAGCAAACACGGCCCATGGTTGAACTAATAAACCAGCGCGATTTTCATTAATCATGAGTCCCCAATCTGCTGCTGGAGGTGCCACGCCATAACCCAGAAAAGCCAAACCAGATAACATTCCCACTGCCCATGTCAGCATCACCCCAAGATGAATAAGTAAAGGCGTCAACATATTGGGTAAAATTTCGCGGAATAAAATATAAGTTTTTGAATAACCAAGAATTCGGGCAGCTTCGATATATTCCTGTTCCACTAAATTAAGTGCAACGCTTCGCGCAAGACGCACGACTCCTGGAATAAAAGCAATTGAAACCGTTAAAACAATGAGCCAAGGCTGTCGACCTAACATCGAAACAATAAGTAAGACCAAAATAAGATCAGGAAAGGCCATAAAAACATCAGTCAGCCAAGTTACGAACTGATCAATCTTATTTCGGGCAAAAGCAGCTAATATGCCTAAACTAGAACCAATAACTAATGCGACCAAACTGGCAGCTAGCGTCATCCAGATAATTGAAGCACCGCCAGCAAGAACACGTGACCAAACATCATGACCAATATAGTCATAACCTAAAAATGATTTTCCTTCGGGTGGTCCATAAGTCATGCCGACCAATGCCGTAGGTTCAAATGCAACAAATAACGGTCCAACCAATGCGAAAATCAAAACTAGGGCTGTGACTACAAATCCAAAACGTACTTGTCTTTCACGGATTAATGTTTGAAAAAAGTTTCTTTGGTACCAATGAAGTGAGCTCATTTCCCACCTCCTTGCTGAATATTCTTTAACGCATTGCGACGATCGACAGGTTTTACCGTAATTGGTCGGCCAGACTTCCATAAACGTAATGCCTGACGTCGCCCTGGTGAACGTGCTTTATGTCTTTTTGCAGTTCGTATTTTTGGTGTGAGTAAAGTCGTGATTAAATCTGCAATTAAATTAACAACGACCACACAAATGGTGAGCAATAAAACGATTGCTTGAATGGTCGGGATATCCCTCATTTCGATTGCTGCATTAAGTGCATTACCAATACCGGGGTAACTGAAAACCACCTCAATAATGAGAGCACCACTCAGCAAAACTCGTATGGTCAATGCTGTACCCTGCACCACAGGAATCAATGCATTTGGTAAAACATGTTTCCAAATAATCCGGCGCTCAGGAATACCACGCAGTCGTGCAGAGGTCACATATTCCGACTCTAGCGCATCAATCATTGAACCACGTACTAAACGCATCAGATATGGAATGAGTGATAAAGCTAAAGTTAAAATTGGTAAAATTAAAAACTCTAGTTGGCTATAAGGAGACTCATTAGGAATCAGTAACGAGGCCGCTGGTAATATATGTAAAACCGATGTTGAAAAAAACATCATTAACCAAATCGCAATAACAAACCCCGGCACCGCTTTAAACACAATAGAGCTAGAGACAATAATACGATCGAGTTTGCTATCGCGATGAAGCGAGAGCCACACACCTAACACGACTGAAATCGGTACAGTAACGACAATCACGAGGCTCGTGAGTGCAACTGTATTACCAAAATAATTCTGAATAATTTCTAAAACAGGCACATTGGAATCAATCGAGCGTCCAAAATTACCTTGTAACAATTGACTCAACCAATGCCAGTATTGAAGCAATATCGGATCATTTAATCCCAATTGTTCACGAAGTATTTGTACCGTTGCTTCAGGTGCTTCTGGTCCTAAAATGACACGAGCTGGGTCAGATGGAAGTGCTTGTGTCGCAATAAAAACAATGAGACTAATAACAAATACAACCAATACCCCTGACACCAAACGTGTCAAAAACCAAGGTAACCATGCAGGAAATTCAAATGACTTGGCAATTGTTGGTTGTTGAATAGATGCTTCTATTTTGCTGGATTGAATTGTCATATCGGTTACCCTCTACGCCAGAATTCATCTGTACGCCACGCAGCAAAGCCTGTGCGATCAGGCGTTACACCACCAATTTGGTTCGAATGTGCATCAAGGACATTATTAAAGCCCCAAATGAGTAAACCACCTTGCTCATGCTGAATATGCTGCGCCTCATGAACAAGAACTTTTCTTTTTTCCAAATCGGGTTGTTGCAATGCTGCATGTACTAGTTCCGTAAAGCGCTCATTCTTAAAACGAGTTTTATTATTTGCCGCACCCGGCCCATCAATTTGCAAAACTGTTAATAAGAAAGGACGTGAAACGTTCGAGCCTGTACTAAATGCCCAATCTTGTTTTACTGCATCCGCAAAAGTAGCAGCTTCAACCTGTTTAACATTAACAATGACACCTGCTTGAGCAGCATGTTGAGCAAAAACTAATGCAGCATTGCTATCTGGGCCTGTATATAAATCGACCGTTAGACTGTTATTAAAACCAGCTTCTTTGAGTAGCGCTTTTGCTTTATTTAAATCTTGCTTGCGCTGCGCAATACTGTGGTCATATACAGGATCACTAAACGAATAAAGGTCATTTGCAACTCGTCCTTGCCCAGCTAAAGCACGTTTGACCAAATCGTCTCTATTAGCAATCAATCTAAAAGCTTGTCGTACCCGAAGATCATTGAACGGCGCTTTAGCCGTATTCATATCAAATGATTGCCAAGCATCGGTTTCTGATGAAACAAGATTTAGCCGTTTATTAGATTGAATTAAAGAAATATGCTCAGCACTTACTCCAGATGCAATATCAATTTGACCAGATTGCAAAGCAGCAAGACGCCCTGTTTGATCTTTAAAATCAATAATTTCTATTGCATCGGCATAAGGTTGATTTTCTTTCCAGTAATTTTCAAAACGTACAAAACGTGAACGCTGGCCGGGTGTAAAACTTTCAAGCTTAAAGGGACCAGCACCAACTACATTTTTAACTGGGTCATAATCTGTAGGAACAATACCACCCCAGCTCATCCATGCTTCTGGTAAAGCAACCAATCCCTTTCCTTGAGAAAAAGGAATTTCAACGGTGTATTCATCGCGCTTTTTAATTGCATCTCTTTGCAAAGAATAAAGATAAGCTGCGAATGGCGAGGCAAGTTTTGGGTCGGTCAAACGGCGTAAAGAGAAAATAACATCATCAGCTGTAATGGTTTTACCGTGGTGAAATTCGAGTCCTTTTTTAAGGCGAATGGTCCATTTCGTTCCGTCATTATTAGGTTCAGCAAATTCAGCAAGGGCAAGTTTTGGCTGAATATCTCTGCCCCATTCCCATAACTTTGCATATAAAGGCCAGCCTCTAAACGCACTAGACATACCAATAGGTTTATGTGCATCTAAATTGCCTGCTTGGTTACCATTGATCACTCCAATTTTGATAACACCACCCTTTTTCGGCGTATCATTTTGGAGTGAAGCGGCAGTGGCGCTTTCAGAAGATGAAGAATCGGGCTTAGAACATCCTATAAGGCTTATTGCAGCCAAAGCACCAACACCTAATCCAGTCTGTTTAATGAGTTCTCTACGTGTAATTTTATTCATGCCTTCTCCCTTAAACCACGACTTCTTGATTCAAGAGGGAATCAATGGATGAATTTTTATTTAGCTTAGGTAACTCAAAACCATGATCTAGCTCTAATAATGGAAACAATAAGTCTGCTACCCGATAGGCTTCTCCAATTAAAGGAAAACCTGACAAGATAAAGGCTGATACACCATAGCTTTCGTATTCTTTAATCCGTTTGGCAATATTTTCAGCACTACCCACTAAGGCAGTTCCTGCGGCTGGGTTTAAAATATCGAAACCAAATAAAGATGGGCCAGTCCAAACATTAGGATAAATTTCAAAATCTTTAGCTTGAGGCAAAACACCTTGACGTAATTGTTCTAAGTTTTTTTGAATAGATGTGTTGTTACTTTGATAACTCTCAAAACTTTCAGTTGGAGGAAGCTGTCGTTTAACAGCTTCGATTGCATAATTTACATCAATCTTGTCAAGTAACGACTGAGCATATTGCCAAGCCTCTTCTTCTGTTTCCCGAACAATAATTTGTAATCGAGTCCCAAATTCTAAAGTTCGGCCAATTTTTGCTGCCTCAGCCGCAACCTTGCTAAACTTTTCTCCAAGTAACGGCGGTGTATTCGCAAAACTTAAATACACATCTAACAATTCAACAGAATGCTGAACGCCTTTGGCAGAAGTTCCTGCTCCCCACAAAGGAACACCTTGTTTTTGAGTTGGACCGCGCCATTTGGACATTGGAGATCCACCCTCTAAGCGTGGAGCAATTTTAATAAACTCACCCTCAAATCCAGAGGTATCACCTAAGTAGTTTTGTTGAAATGCATTCCAGTATTCTTTACTAAAGTCATAACGCTCATCATGAGTATAGTGAATGCCTAAAGCTGCCAAACCCTTATCATTTCCATTAACGACATTAAATAACAAACGCCCTTTAGAAAATGCATCAAACGTTTGCGCATATTTTGCCAAAACTGCTGGTTGGACTTCTCCGGGATGTTGAGCAACCAGAAACTTTAAACGTTCAGTAAATGGAATTAAACTTGCAGCAACAGCAAGTGTTTCATACTCACTTGTACCCATGAGTGAACCGTAAAAACCAAGTCGATCTGCGGTAATCGCAATCTGTTGCAAGTGTTCATAATCGGTATCCCACCGCCCAGATTCCAACCAAGGATATGGTCCATCTGGAGAAGTGAGATACCATAAAAGTTTTACAGCCATAGTATTCTCGATCTTTATTTTTAAATCTTTATCTAATTCAGAGGAAGTAAGCCCAGCGATTTTGCTTTTTCAGTCAATCCACTCATTTTCCATTGCTGATGTAAAACCCCTTGCCCGTATTCTCTGCTGCCACCGACTAATTCAGCGAGCAGCTGAATTTGAGCACCTTCTTCAAGCAATAAAATAAATTCAGCAGTTTCCTGTAGTCCTTGGCGTCCCCATACAGTTGCTCCGCCATTGGCTTCCAAAATGGCCCGATGTTCAATATCAACTTTGAGTTGATCTAAAATAAAATCCACTTCAGCTTGACGGCGATCAATATAAATCGGCAACTCTTTAAACAAATGAAAGCGTTGAACAGGCACATAACGAATCGGTAAAGTGCGATGGGTTTGAGCCCAAGCGCCTAAATTCGGCGCATGTACATGAGATATTGTGGTGACATCTGCATGCTCTTTAAAAAGCTTGTTATAGCGGCCACCTGCACTTTTTCTTCCCAATAAAACTTCACCATCAATTGTCTCCACCAATACTTTGCTTTTTTTATCTTTAGACCACGGTCCTGCATAGTTAAAAGTGACTAAGGTATTTTCAGGTCCACGTTCAACAAAATTAACTGTTCCATTTGCAGTAATTGTTCTTGTTTCACGGAAGACTTCAAAAGCAAATTCAGCTTTTTCACGGTTCAATTCGATAAAGTCATTGAGTTCACGAGATAATGGTGTTTGAATAAGTGTTGTCATGGTCAAATCCTCTTTAAAAATTTTTATTTTGACGGCGTTTTAAAACTTCGAGTAAAGGACGATGATCAACCCATGTTTCAATATCGACATCGCGCTCTAAGAAACCATGCAACCAAAGAAAATCTTTTTGTTGTTTTAATAGCTTTAAACGGTCTTCACTTAATGACGGATGTAAAGACTTATGAAAATTATTTCGATAGGCTGTTGCAACACTCTCTGCCCCTGCAATCGTTTCATCTTCTAGAATGACCAAAACTTCATCTAAGTGATCTTGTGCCCAATCTGCGGTATCAAACAATTCTTCAAGAAAATCGACTACCACATCAAAGTGATCTTCTAATAGATCTTCATGGACGGTAATTGGACGAGGTGTGCCGTTATTAACACGAGAAGTCACATCTTCAAATTTATCTAAATCAATTCCAACTTTAAGGCCGCGTTTAGTTGCAGCTTCAACAGCAGATGCTCCTTTTACATACACAGCATCAACTTCACCTGTAATTAATGCGTCTAGACCTGACCAATATGTGCTCGCATCACGATTCTCTTTAGATCCTGCACGCTCAGGTACTTCAATAAAATTCACATCTCTGAAAGTCAGACTGGCAAGTTGTAAAGCACCACGAATACCTTGCAATGACATGGCTCTAAAAATACTACCAGCACGTTTGTCAGCATATTCCGGTAAAGCAACTTTCGCATTTTTTAAATGCTCTGGCTGGCTAATATCAGAATCAGGTCGCACAATAATAACTTGCCACTCATCAATCCAAGTCAATCCAATGAGTCGGCTGGGTGCTCCTTCAGAGCGTGCAGCTAATGCAGGTACATTTCCACCTTCTCGGAACAGAGCTGGCAATTGGTGATCAAAATGATGGACTGATAAACCTTTACGCGCATCTTGCAAGACAGCAACATCAATGCCGTGCTTTTCAAACTTTTTAACCAAAGTACCGCGTTTTAATGAAATACCTGTTGCTGTAGGCACTGGACATCGAGTGACCCAAATTTCAGACAGGATGTTTTTTACAAATTCTTTAGAATTTTCTTTTTTATCTACTACAAGTGACATACGGATTCCTTAGGATAATTCCACTTTCATCAGTCACATTGAGCAGCTTTTATGCCAATTTAATTTGTTTTTTATTTTCAATTATTTATGCAAAAGCAGCAGAATTAGATATGTTTATATTTCATCATTTTTCAATACTAGTGTTGTTTTATCAACAATTATTTCAGACAAATATAACTTTCAATATATTTGTTATAACTAATTTTTTAATTCAATAATTTTTCAGGAGGCCAGAGCTCTATCTTCTAGATATAAGTAATAAAAGCAACTGCTACGGTATGTCTCAAAAATTATTATTGCGTAGATCAAATACGATGAAAATTTATTTAATAATACTAACTAGCTTTAGTTATTGTTTAAAATGTATTTAATATTATTTTTATTAATTAAAGCCTTTTATTTTAATTTATATAATTATCAAAAAACTTGGAGCTGAAATTATAATTATATAATTAACTTATGACAACAATATATTGTTATATTAAATAATATTAATTGTTAAATTGTTAAATTGTTAAATTGTTTCGGTTCACCCCTTTATTTTTATAAAAATTAAGAATATTTTAATTAAAGCATTTATTATCAGTAATTTAATTTTATAGCAACCAAGATTCATTATTGCTGTAAAAATGTGATTTGATTATCATTTTTAATAAAAGACCTGTAAAGTAATAACTATTTATATAAATAAAATAATTAATGAGATGTAGATCACATGTTATTTATTTATTTTTTATTAAAATGAATTTGCATATTGTTTTTAAATAAAAAGTATTGTATCTCTTATATTAACTATTTAATAAATAGGTATATATAAAATGAAAAATAATATATTTAAAATTGTAGTTTTAGCGGTACTTTCCACTTCCCCACTATTTTGTTATGCGAATAACACAATAATGATTAAAGGAAATATTGTTGAAGATACTTGTTCTACAATAAATGTTGAAAAAGAGTGTGCTCAAATCAATACTCTGAATACGACTATTGATACTCAATATTTAAGCAAAGATAATGTTTTTAACTTAGCAAGACATACTGAAAAAATGGATACGAGTATCGAAACCATAAGTGCTAATAAAAAGGTTGTTCTCGTTAACTATCATTGATAGCTCACATCAACTAAGTCTTATTTATCTTTAATAGATAGGTATAGTTCAAGAGCGAATTTCCGATTTTCATACGGCAATCTAGCCAAAATTAAAAATTCGCTCTTTTCTCCAAAAAAATGTTAAATTATTCACGTTTTTTAAACACAAAGATAAATAGTTCTATATAATCACTTCATTAAATTTTCCTTAAAATAATTTCCCTTAATTGTATTGCTTCTTTTACAGTTGTTTTTATAGCCAGCTATTATTTAATTTTTATATTAAAAACAGTAATTTATATTAAAAATAGTATTCATTATTGTAAATTAAATGATCAAAAATTTTTCTTATTACGGAAAAATAGTGTGATGAAGTTTGCATTTTGTTTAAAAAGTGTTAGTATCGCCGCATTACTTTTCAAGATGCCAACTTCTGGAAAAGTAACAGATTAAACTTTTATCCAGACTTTTGAGAAAACACTATGAAAAAACTTGCTTTGATCGCTGCTCTTTCAGTTGTAGGGATTGCGAACGCTCAAGCTGCTGATGGTACAATTACAATTAATGGTTTAGTAACAGACAAAACTTGTGACATCGTTACACCTGCAGGTAAAGACTTCACAGTTACTCTTCCAACTGTTTCTAAACAAACTTTAGCTGCTGCTGGTAACGTTGCTGGCCGTACTCCTTTCCAAATCAAATTAGCTAACTGTTCAGAAGGTAAAGTTGCGACTTACTTCGAACCAGGTGCAACGGTTGACTTCAATACTGGTCGTTTACTTAACCAAGACGCTACTGGTGCTAAAAACGTTAACGTTCAACTTTTAGGTAGCAACAACCAAGTAATCCCAGTTCTTGCTGCTGGTGCAAATGGCGCTCAAGCAAACTCTCAGTGGGTTGACGTTGCAGCAGCTGGTAGTGCAGACCTTAACTACTATGCTGAATACTATGCAACTGGCGCTTCTACTGCTGGTAAAGTGAACACTTCTGTTCAATACACAATTATCTATCAATAATTGATGGATGGTAGGGTTTCTATATTCCTATAGAGACCCTATTTTTGTGTAACGCTTTCCCGAACTTCCTTGGTTGAGACTCCTGAAATGAAATTGAACAGTTATAATTTTTTGTTAGGTTTGGCATTTGCTTCAGCGGTAGCCGCACCTGCCTCTCATGCAGAAATTGTAATTCATGGCACTCGTGTGATTTATCCTTCGGATGCTCGCGAAGTTACGCTACAAGTTAGCAATAACGGTTCAAAACCAGCTCTTGTCCAAGCTTGGATTGATGAAGGCGACCCAAAAAGTACTCCGGATCAATCAAAAGTTCCTTTTATGATTGCTCCTCCAATTTCTCGTGTTGAAGCAACAAAAAGTCAGACCTTTCGTATCACTGCTTTACCCACTGCTTCTCAGTTAAATCAGAAGCAAGAAACTGTTTTGTGGTTAAACGTTTTGGATATTCCTCCAAGACCAACTTCAAAAAGTTCAGATACGACACCTGATAATTTTCTGCAATTAGCCATTCGCTCACGTATTAAATTCTTCTATCGCCCAGCTTCGATTAAAGATGACGCGAACTTAGCAGCAGATAAGCTTCAATGGGTTAAATCTGGTCAAAACTTAACGGTAAAAAATCCAACACCTTTTCATATCACGATGACTTCTGTTTTTCAGAAAGTGGGTGATAAAAAAGTTGATTTATTACCTGAAGGGCTCATGGTTAAGCCTTTTTCTGATGCATCTGTTCAGCTTAAGAACGGCAATCTTCAGGATATGAGTTTTATTAATGTGAATGACTACGGTGGTCGAGTCGAACACTCAATAAAACTTCAATAATCAGATTTATATTTTTAATAAATTTTAAGCACCTATTATGTGAGTAGGCGGACTTAGCTATGCCAAAAAAACGGCAAGAATCTTATAAATTATTAAAACGCCATATTTGTTATTACTTGGCTTCTGGTGTTGTTACAATGACAATGCCTGTATTCGTGCACGCTGAAGAAACAGCTGCGAGTGCTCCTGTGGAAGCTGAGTTTGATTCTGCTTTTTTAATTGGCGATGCAAAAAAAGTTGATATTTCTCGCTTTAAATATGGCAACCCTGTTTTACCTGGCGAATACAACGTTGACGTATATGTAAATGGTCAATGGTTTGGTAAACGCCGTATGGTCTTTAAAGCTGTAGATCCAACGCAAAATGCGGTGACTTGCTTTACGGGAATGAATCTTCTTGAATACGGCGTAAAACAAGAGATTTTGACTAAGCATGCTCCCCTTCAAAAAGAAAATAATACTTGCTACAAAATTGAAGAATGGGTAGAAAACGCATTTTATGAGTTTGATAACTCTCGCTTACGTGTAGATATCTCAATTCCTCAAGTCGCATTACAAAAAAATGCGCAAGGTTATGTCGATCCAAGTGTATGGGATCGTGGTATTAATGCAGGCTTTTTATCTTATAGTGGTAGTGCTTATAAGACGTTTACTCATTCTAATGACAGAAGTGAAACTTCAAATGCATTTATGGGAATCACTGCCGGACTAAATTTAGGTGGCTGGCAATTACGTCATAACGGTCAGTGGCAGTGGCAAGATACCCCTGCGGAAAATCAGTCTAAATCAAGTTACGAAGAAACAAGTACTTACTTACAGAGAGCATTCCCGAAATATCGTGGTGTGTTAACACTTGGGGATAGCTTTACAAATGGCGAAGTATTTGACTCTTATGGCTATCGCGGTATCGATTTCTCAAGTGATGATCGAATGTTACCGAATAGTATGCTTGGCTATGCTCCACGTATTCGTGGTAATGCTAAAACCAATGCAAAAATTGAAGTTCGCCAGCAAGGTCAACTTATTTATCAAACAACAGTAGCACCAGGTAACTTTGAAATTAACGACCTATACCCTACTGGTTTTGGTGGTGAGATTGAAGTTACTGTTATTGAAGCAAATGGTGAGATTCAAAAATTTGCCGTGCCTTATGCATCTGTTGTACAGATGTTACGTCCTGGTATGAACCGTTATTCTTTAACTGTGGGTCAATTCCGTGACCGTGATATTGATCTTAATCCTTGGGTGGTTCAGGGTAAATATCAACAAGGTATTAACAACTATTTAACAGGTTATACCGGAATTCAGGCTTCTGAAAATTATACAGCTTTATTGCTAGGTGCCGCTTTTGCAACACCTATTGGTGCAATTGCATTTGACGTTACCCACTCTGAAGCTGACTTTGAAAAGCAAGCTTCCCAGTCAGGGCAAAGTTTCCGTTTAAGTTATAGTAAGTTAATTACTCCAACCAATACTAACTTAACACTTGCTGCTTATCGTTACTCAACTGAAAATTTCTATAGATTGCGTGATGCTCTTCTTATTCGTGATTTAGAAGATAAAGGCATAAATACCTATTCTGCTGGTCGTCAACGTAGTGAATTCCAAATTACCTTAAACCAAGGTCTTCCTGAGGGTTGGGGTAACTTCTACATGGTAGGTTCATGGGTTGATTATTGGAACCGTAGCGAAACGACTAAACAGTATCAAATTGGTTATAGCAACAATTACCATGGCTTAACTTATGGCTTGTCTGCGATTAACCGTCAAGTTGAATATGGTTCAAACACTCAATCACGTGATACTCAGTACTTAATGACATTGTCTTTCCCAATGAACTTCAAGAAGAACTCAGTCAATGTCAACATTACTGCATCTGAAGATAGTCGTACAGTAGGTGCAAGTGGTATGGTGGGTGATCGCTTTAGTTATGGTGCGTCAATGTCGCATCAAGACTATACAAACCCAACATTTAACGTAAATGGTCGTTATCGTACTAACTATACAACTGTTGGCGGTTCTTATAGCGTAGCTGACTCTTATCAGCAAGCAATGGTGAGCTTAAGCGGTAGTATTGTTGCTCACTCAGAAGGTGTGTTATTTGGCCCTGAACAAGGTCAAACAATGGTACTTGTACACGCACCTGATGCAGCTGGAGCAAAAGTAAATAATACGGTTGGTCTAAGTGTAAATAAAGCAGGTTATGCGGTAGTTCCTTATGTTACTCCATACCGTCTTAATGACATTACGCTTGACCCTCAAGAAATGTCTAGCAAAGTAGAACTTGAAGAAACGAGTCAACGTATTGCTCCATTTGCTGGCGCAATTGCTAAAGTAGACTTTGCAACCAAAACTGGTTATGCGGTTTATATTAAAAGTAAAACTGTAGATGGCAACAGTCTACCGTTTGCTGCACAAGTCTTTAACCAAAAAGACGAAGCTGTAGGTATTGTTGCACAAGGTAGTATGATTTACTTACGTACCCCGCAAGCTCAAGATCGCCTCTATGTAAAATGGGGTGATGAAAGCAATGAGCGTTGTTCGGTTGAGTACAATGTAAGTAACCAGCTGCAAAACAAGCAACAAAGCGTGGTAATGACGGAGGCTGTCTGCAAGTGAAAAGAATATTATTAACGGGTGCTCTATTTACTGCTGGCCTTGGTATATATGGCGAAGCTAATGCCGCGTGCTATATAGTTAATTATGAAGCAAATGATGTACTTATGGCGGTGGGACGTGTTGTTGTACGTCCTAGTGATCAAGTCGGTGCTATTTTAAGAAAAGCGACTTTTCCTATTACGCGCACTAGAACACAAGCGAATAATTGTGATAGTCGAGATGTTGCAGTCGCGGAATTAACGCAAGCTTATCCATTAAGTTCTTTAGGCAATAGTATCTATACCACCAATATTCCTGGTATTGGTATTCGTCTATATCGTGAAGCAGATAATAATACCAATTTTTCTGGTTATTACCCTTATCAGCGTGGTGGAATCTCAGGTAATCGTTACTTAGCAGATGGCTATTTTGTTGTGGAAATCATTAAGATTGCCTCACAAACAGGTTCAGGGACTTTAGTTCCTGGTAGATATAGTAGTTATTATATTCGCGGCTTTCCAGATAAACCTTTCTTAACAAGTACTGTTAATGCCAATGCGATTACCATTGCATCCTCTTCATGTGAAATACAAGGTAACATTAACAAGGTTGTACAGCTTCCTACAGTTACCAAAGCTGGTTTTAAAGGTGTGGGTTCAACTCAAGGTGAACAAACCTTTGATATGAATATTCTCTGTAATGGTGGTATTAACCCTACCGGCTATGAAGAGAAAAACCTTATTAGTTTGACCTATGACTTTACTCAAGATGGTACAAACAATCAGGTTTTAGCGAATACAGCTGCAGCTTCTGAAAAAGCAAATGGTGTTCGCGTACAGTTACTTTGGAATTATCAAAATAAAAATCAGGTTATCAAAAAAGGAGACAAGCTCGCTTTAGGTACATTGTCTTCTAACCAGACACTTCAATATAACGTACCAATGACTGCCCGCTACTATCAAACAGCAACGAATGTTACACCTGGTAAAGTTCGTGCTATGGCAACTGTAACTATTGAATATGATTAATCATATTCAATAGTTTATAAACTCAAAAATATCAGATATTTAAAAACTAATAATAACTTTTTATCAATACTTTCTAAGAACTTAATACTTAACTTTATAGGAACATCTATGAAAAAAATAGGTATCGTTGCAGTTAGTGCAATTACATTATGCTGGGCCATGTATGAAGTATCTTCTGATAAGACCAATACAACACTGCGTAATGAACCCGGCCAAAAAGTAACACCTAAAAAAGTTACAGCCAATACAAATAATGAAAAGCTGGCAACTCAAATGCTATTGGCTCAAACTAACTCCCTTAATTCTGCCCCAGTCTGCCAATATAATTTTGATGCAACTCAAGAAGATTATGATTTATGGAATAGTGAACATTCTGATGAATTACCAATGAAGAAGTTTCCACTTATTGAGGGACAAAAGTTCGGTTTTAAAATAAATCCGATTGCAGAAGATAATTACGATTACTTAGCGTATATAGCAAAAAGTAAAGCAAAATTGACTTCAAAAAGTGAGATGGGAGATTTCTTATTGCCTCAAACAGGCATAATTGCTTTAGAGATGGAGCTTAAGGTGCCAACAATAGCACCGGGTAGCTCATCATTTGGGAACTCGTCGTATATATCCCATATCACTTTTACAGGTACAACAAATAATAATTATACGATTAGTTCATTTTATAATTTTAATATTGGAACTTATGATCCTGATTTTGGTGAGAATCCCGCTAGTTTAAATTATTACTTAACATCTCGAGTTAGTGATAATAATGGTCCAACAAATATGTATTACAAAAATAAGAATATGGTAAATAATTCTAATGAGTATCAACGCTTAGGAATATATATTAACCAAGATACTAAAAAAGTTGGTTTTATCTTTAATGGGGTCGATGAAGGATATCAATTTACATTACCTTCTACACTTCAGAATGCGGGTTTTACACTTTATGAAAGTGTAGGAATCTTTTCTACGAACTTCTTTGGACAAGAGTTAACTGCTGAACTCATTACTGACCGTAATGCGCTACAGTTTAACTACCCTCAGGGTACAACTGACATATGTGGTAATGCCATTTAAAATGTAAAACTATTAAGCGTAAAAAGGGCTGAATCACAGCCCTTTTTTATTTCATTTAGAAATGAATGACTGTGCGAATTGATTTACCTTCGTGCATTAAATCAAAAGCGGTATTAATGTCTTGTAAAGGCATGGTATGAGTCACAAAAGGTTCGAGTTGAATTTCACCTTTCATAGCATCTTCGACCATTTTAGGAAGTTGTGAGCGGCCTTTTACCCCACCAAACGCAGTACCTAACCATTTACGGCCTGTAACTAGCTGGAACGGACGAGTTGAAATTTCTTGGCCTGCACCCGCTACACCAATAATGACAGATTGTCCCCAACCACGATGTGCACACTCTAGAGCCGAGCGCATAACATTGACGTTACCAATACATTCAAATGAGTGATCTACCCCCCAGCCTGTCATTTCTACAATGACTTGTTGAATAGGTTGATCATAATCTTTTGGATTTAAGAAATCTGTAGCACCAAACTGTTTAGCAAGTTCAAATTTATCTGGGTTAGTGTCTACTACAATAATACGTCCTGCTTTTGCCTGACGCGCACCTTGTACAACAGCTAAACCAATACCACCTAAGCCAAATACCGCAACTGAATCACCTTCTTGTACTTTAGCTGTGTTATGCACGGCGCCAATACCAGTCGTCACACCACAGCCCAGCAAGCATACTTGCTCGTGATTTGCCTCAGGATTGATCTTAGCTAAAGATACTTCGGCTACTACCGTATATTCACTAAAGGTTGAACAACCCATATAGTGGTAAATCGGCTCACCATTATATGAAAAACGTGTGGTGCCATCCGGCATAACGCCTTTACCTTGAGTGGCACGTACAGCAACACACAGGTTAGTTTTTCCAGATTTACAGAATAAGCATTCTTTACATTCTGCTGTATAAAGCGGAATAACATGATCACCCGGTTGAACACTCGTTACACCTTCACCGACTTCAACAACCACACCTGCACCTTCATGACCTAAAATTGCTGGGAAAACACCTTCAGGATCATCACCAGACAGTGTAAAAGCATCGGTATGACATACACCAGTATGGGTAATCTTGATTAAAACCTCTCCCGCTTTGGGTGGTGCAACATCAATTTCAACAATTTCTAAAGGTTTTCCTGGAGCAAAGGCGACAGCTGCACGAGATTTCATCTTTGGGTTTCCTTTATATCATTCGGTATTTATAGTCGAGCAAATTAGATAATGTAACGCTAATGCAAAAGCTTAATTTTGCTTGAATTAAAATTGGCTTTCATCGCAATCCATCACAGCATAGCCAGTCAGATACGTCTAAGCAAGCCCGTGTTTCAAAAAGAAGAAGCCTCTTATGTTAAGAAGCTTCTCTGATCAAATCATTTATATTAAACACTTTATATTTACTTATAGGTAAATATCCGGTGGATATGGTGTGTTATCGCTAATAGGTGTATAGAGCGTATTTTCAACAAAGAAGCCGTCTGGAGCTTGAGTAGTATCGATTGTAATCGAATCAAACATCACTTGCGGGTATGCCCAGATAAATTGCTTCATTAGCCCTAGAGACACATTGTTTTTCATATCCCCAAAAATCCGTTGCCAGATTGGTGTGCGATACGGTTTGTTTTTATCGAACCCGTAGATATAAGCAATAGATGCATCTGGTACGAAGCCTGATAAATAAGCCACTTTATTTACAGGATAGCCTAAATCTTGAGTTGGTATTTGTGAAACAGCCTGATGAGCTAAATCTAATTTAGCCTCTAAAAGCCAATCATAGGCTTCAGTCATGATGTAATCAAAATTTGGATAAGAATAGTGTTCACTTGGATAGTTGATATAAGTTGCAAGAGTTTGTATTGGAGAACGAATAGATGGGAAAAAGATTAATGGACACACTTGGGCATTTGCATATTTTGCTTTAATCGCTGTTCGGATATCTTGGCAGGTCTGCCCTAACTTATTTCTTAACCATGTTTTAAATTCATCATACGGTGTTCCTGTTTTATTCATCGCCTCATAGATTGTTCCTAAGTCTGGCGCATATAAGCCTGTATCTGCATTAAAAGCTAACTTAGTTGGATAGTCATAGACACATGGTAAGTTTGTATCAGTGTTATACCACCACCAAGGCTCACCAATTTGCATGTTGACATCACATCCACCCGTCACCATGGTATCTGCAAACTCAATAAAAACTTTATGTAAGTATGCCAAAGCATTTTGATCGCTTAAACTGAAGAAATAACTTGGAGGCTGGTAGCCTGTTTTACCCAAATTACTATTCCAGTCGCGCTGTGCCCAGAACTCATTTGCTCCTAGCGAATACATTTCAAAACTTACCCCAAAAACGGGTTGCATATTTGCATTATGCAGAGCTTGGGCATATTTCTCATGCCATTTACGGGTACATGGGTTAACAACATCTTGTCCGGTCACTAAGGTATCTGGAATCTGAAATCTATTAATATCACTTCTCCAGATCATTTCAGGATAGTGCGACATACCACAATAATGGTTAATAAAACCGTGATATCCCAAAGCAGCCATGTTATCGACGATTCGTTGTGGATTCAGATCGTAATGGTCGTCATAGCTGGTACACAAACCATAATTATGCTGAGGTACAACCACTCGGCTTAGATTTAATTTTGCATTTGCACCTGTCACGACTGAATTAGTAATGCGAATATAACCATCTTCCGCCTGACTTAAAGGCAATGACGAATGTGCGTTATAGCTACTTGTAAACGCTGAAAATGAAATTCGCTGAATATTGGTCACAGGAAAGCTATCTGTGGCCGAAAAACCTGCTTTGACTGTATCCCAATTAATATGAATATGGGCAGATCTTGAAGATGGACTATTCGCATAGTTGAACAAAACAATATACGCAATTTTATCTACCCCATTATCGTTATAGTAAACCGTTAAAGTTGGGGTTAATGACTCATTATTTAAAACAGGCATAGACGATGACAGCTCAATGTCAAAGTCCCAAATCACACCCGAATAGCTATACTTGGTTTCATAAGCTAGCAATTTATGATTTTTAGAGTCGTAAGAGTCCCAACTAATACCAGCTAAGTCTGTGGTCATGCGTGAGCGGAAAGATGCTTCAAAACCATTGCCATAATTGGTAATGGCAAAAGACATGCTTTGTGGGCCATCTATTCTCCAATAGCTTGGGCTGAACCGATCAATAAGTATATTTTGAGTAATGGGATAAGGTGAAACAGTAGAATTATTTTGTACATTTTCTGAATTATTTATCATGTCATATTGCTCTTAATGGTTTTAAGAAGCTTTATATTAAATAATAATTTTAATTATATTGTTCAGATAAGTAACAATTGAGTTTAATCTATTAACAGTAGATAATTCTTATTGTCTTTAAAATAATATGAAAATAACACATTATTTTAATTCTAAAGTGGACTTTGCAATAAGGAGCAATGAATGCCAAATTTTTCTCAGTTAAGGCACTTTAGAGTATTACTTATTTTTACTCCAGCGCTATCATTATTAAGTGGTTGCAGTGATAACGCATTTTATAAGAATACTAAACCTACTGTTATTTCTTCTAGTATTGCAAAATCTTACTCAGAGCCAGACACATATTTGGGTGAAAAACTTCAGCCAAATGAAAAGCTGACAGCACAACAAATATCGACAGTTATTGAAGAATCTATCCGAAAAGAATACTCATCAGGCCAAGCCTTAAGAGATGCACATCCTAAAGCACATGGCTGTGTTCGTGCCGAGTTTCATGTACTTAAAAATATTCCAACTCAACTCGCAAAAGGTGTATTTGTTCCCGATAAAAGCTATGAGGCATGGATTCGCTTTTCGAATGCTTCCAAGGATGCTTCTCAAGCGGATATTGAAAAAGATGCCCGTGGCATGGCTATAAAAGTTTTAGGTGTACCCGGCGAGAAAATTTTAGAAAGTGAAAAAGAAGCCACAACTCAAGATTTTATCATGATCAATCACCCAGTCTTTTTTGTGAATGATGGGCAAAGATATCTGTCTTTTATACATGATATTAATAGTGAAAGTACTTTTAGAAAGCTTCATATTCCGTTTGCTTTAGGACTTAAAGGAACAATGAATGCCTTAGGAGCGCGTAATTCTAAAATTTCTAATCCTTTATATGCACGTTACTGGTCTATGGTGCCCTATCAACTCGGTTTGGATAGTGACCGTCAAGCTGTTAAGTACTCTGTAAGAAATTGCTCAGCGGTGTCTACAGCTCTACCTGATCATCCAAACCATAATTTTTTAAGGGAAGCTTTAAAAGATAGCTTGCAGAAGCAAGAGGTTTGTATGGAATTTTTAATACAACCAAGAACTTCAACTCAAATGCAAGTTGAAGATGCAATGACAGAATGGAAAGAAAAAGAAGCTCCTTTTTATCAAGTGGCGACTATTCGTATTCCAAAGCAAGACTTTGATACGCCTGAACAAAATCAATTTTGTGAAAATCTTTCCTTTACGCCTTGGCATGCTTTACCTGAGCATAAACCTTTAGGTGCAATAAATAGAATGCGTAAAGTTATTTATGAAAATATAAGTAAAGTCAGACATGACATGAACTCTGCACCTCGACAAGAACCTTAGAAATCAAGTAGTCATCACTTAAATATAAAAAGAACTGCCGATAAGTAAGGCAGTTCTTTTTATATTTTTATTTATTAGAAATAGCTATATGGTTAAGGTCTACATATCAGTTTTTCAACAATAGAGCTGGGAATGGCTAACCTCTTTTTTATTGTGTAATCTCCTTTACTTGTATCGATAGTGATTCGATCAATGAAATCTGCTAACCATAAAATAAAATCTTCCTCACTTTTATAGTTGGGAAGCAAACTAATATCGAACCTAAAAGGTAGTTCCTCTTGAAAGTTAAGAAGAGAACCTCCGAAATCAAAAAAATTATATAAAAACTTCAACTCAGTACCCTTAATGGCTTTTTTTATTTCTATGATTAAATTATTTAAGTTTTTCAGATGATTGTTCGTGTGATCTTGTTTAATATTTTTAGAAATTTTTTCTGCTAATAGTAAGTATTTTGGCATTTCTATCTCCTTATTAATTTCTTATAAAATATGAGTATAAAATCAAAGTTATAAAAATAAGTTTTTAGTTTTTATTAAAATGTTATTTATTTTTAAATTTAATACAAAACTATGTAAGTTGAAACTATTTATTATTTTAAATTGTGATCTACTTTAATTTATATTCCAAGTAAATTAATAGGTTTTATATGAATCATAAATAAGCTCAATATTTTTTAATTATTGAGCTTATCTTTAATTTACTTAATATGATTAAAAGTATAATAATTTAATCTTAAGTCATTTTATGGGAATTCTTCATTTTATGAATTTTCCCACATTTCCTGCACTCTCTTACTTCATCATGTGAAATATCAAAGTTGTATTCCCAGATGTGCATACAGAAAAACTGTCTAAAATTATGGAGCATAGACACCTCCTTTTAAAAAACCAACACATATGAAAGTTCTTTAGGTTCGGAATACATCTAGACTAAACTGTCTACAAGAGAGCCTTTTACCCTATCTTTTTTGAAAAATACGAGAAAAGCTCGGGTTCAATGGAAAAAGAATGTATTTTAAAATTTTTATATCTCCTTCATGAGTGAAGATAATTAAAAACTAACATTGATTTCTGTATCTGTTTTTATAGCGAACAAGTAAGTTATGTTCACAGTGAAAACTTATGTGAATAGATCCATATCGACATAGATTGTTAAGATCAAAAAAACCGCCCCAGAAGGCGGTCGCTGAATTTTGACAGCGATACATAGAAGTGTGGTGGAAACACTTCTATATTCTTTAAGTTATTTTTCTTCGTTTATAATTTTCATGAACGCTTCTGATTTAAAGTAATTAATGATGAGCTCACCTTCATCATCTGTCTGGACGGCTAATGGCTGAGTCTTAGCGCTATCAAATTCACAGTTAAATTTAAAATCTGGAGGAATAAACTTTGAAATAGGAGGAAGTTGAGCCTCTCCACCTGTAGTCATTCTTTCTATAAATCCTGCTAACCATAAAATATATTCATCCTTATTTTTATGGCTAGGCATTAGGCTAATATCAATTTTAACAGTGCATTCATCTAGGGGCTTTGTCAGACATTCTTCGAAGTCAATAAAGTTATATTTCAGTTTAAATTTTGTACCTTTAATCTCTTTGCGGATTACGCCTATTAAGTTATTCAGGTGTTCCGTGGGACTATCCGAGAAAAGATCTTGTTCTTCAATTTTCTTATATACCTTTTCAGCAATCATTAAATATTGTGGCATTTCCTATCTCCTTTTCCTTCCTATTCTTGGGAGGTTGCTTACTCAGCTTTTTAAGGAAGTATGATAGAAATCATGTGTTTTAATGTAGTTGTTATTGAACTAATTGTAAGTAATGTGAATTTGTGCAGCTCGATTATTTATTAAAGCACAACTTATAAAAATAATGAGAATTACAACACTATTTTATCGATAAAACTCATAAATTATCGAAATAATTTCTTGCAGTAAAATGCAGCTCACATTGTCAAAATGATCATTGAATAGACCTGTTATTATGGTTTGAAAATATCATTTAAAACAATGTTTTATATAAATTTTAATTTTATGGTTTTTTTGAATACAACAAAATCATACAGTTATTGTGATTTTTGACATATAAATTGAATATAAGAATGCTCTGATAGGTCTAACTTGGATGCAAATTAAATGCTTACATGATCAATCAGCTATATCAGCAATATAGTAATATGGCCTTAAGTGCTTGGGGTTTTACTGATTTACCTTCTTATACAGATAGATATGATCCTAATGAGAAAGATATAGTGATAAAGACAAATAACTGGTTGAATGATGATGCAGCAGAAGAAAAAACGCGTCAGGGTCTTACCGCCTTTGTAGCCCTTGATGATGCATTTATGAGTATCGCCTCACGTATCTATTTAATTAGAAATGCCAAGGAAACGATAGATTTACAATATTACATTTGGACCAATGATTTTGTGGGTAACCTCATATTGCATGAATTGCTTAAGGCGGCAGATCGAGGTATTAAAGTTCGACTGTTAATTGATGATCAAAACGGCATAAAACTTGATGGCATATTAAGAAGTCTCTCACAGCATACCAATTTTGAAATTAGATTATTTAATCCTTATAAGTTTCGATATCTACGCATTTTTGACTATATTTTTCGCTTCAAAAAAGTAAATCACCGTATGCATAACAAGCTCATTATTGCAGATGCTTCGATTGCAGTAACAGGTGGTAGAAATATTAGTAGTGAATACTTTGAAGCAAGCAGTAAGTTTCAATTTACAGATATGGATATTTTGTTCTATGGAGACGCCGTAAGACATGGCCAAGCTGTATTTGCCGATTTTTGGGAAAGTACCTTAAGTGTAAATGCAACTACCATTATTGGAACTTGTGCTGAGCATCATTTAAAAGCTTTAAGAGAGCATTATGAACAATTACACCATGAAGACCATAGTCTCACTGAAGATAAGCTTTATGATGCGCAGAGCTATTTAAAAGAGCTTTTAGAGCATAACCCTATTCAGTGGTCTAAAGCACACTTTGTAGCAGACTCGCCCAAGAAGATTTTGGGTACTGCAACTGAACATGAAATGCTTTATGGGCAAGTCATGTCTATTATGGGTAAACCTAAGCAGCACTTAGAACTCGCTTCGGCTTATTTTGTACCGACACAACAAGGTACTTATTATTTAAAGCAACTGCGAGTTCAAGGAATCAAAGTTCGTGCTTTAACCAACTCTTTTGCTGCGAATGATGTTGCGATCGTACATGCTTTTTATAGCCAATACCGCGTAGAAATGCTTAAAAATGGCATTGAGCTTTACGAGTTTAAACCTGTGTTAGAACGGCGACGTAGAACTTGGTACGAAATTGTAACGGGTAGTGTTATACCAGCAAAAGGTAAAAACAAATCAAGTTTGCATGCTAAATTTTTTGATGTAGATGGCAAAGTATTTATTGGTTCTTTTAACTTTGACCCCCGCTCTACTTACTTAAATACCGAAGTTGGCTTAGTGATTGAGTCTAACCAATTACAAACCCAAATTTCCGTTATGTTAGATCGGCATTTGCCGCAAGTAGCCTATCAACTAAAACTAAATAGCCAAGGACAAATTATCTGGCTAGATTATCAGTCAAATGGGCAAGTTATTGAATATGATAAAGACCCAGGAACTAGTCGCTTTCAGAGAACAATGATTAAAGCTGTTTCTTACCTGCCCATTGAATGGATGATGTAATTTTGAATATTACAAGAATCCAATTTCACTAAAGAATTTTTGATACGCTTCTGCTTTCTTCTCAAGAGCTAATGGATATGCTCTAGAAGAGGATGGTAACCGATATAAATGAATATTACGGTCTGCAAAGTAAGTTGATGTCGATGTCCCAATTAAAGGTTTTTCAGTGTTTTCAGGTAAAACCGAAATTAAGGTATCAGTGGCTTTGTCACCTGTCGTCATAATCGTCTGACATAAAGGAATTTGCTGAAGTAAAGCAGCCAAATCTGTTGGAGTCACAATTTCCAGAAATTTATCGGAAGCATTACCTTTGAGGCGTTTAATTTGATAAGCCGTATCGAAAATGGCTATACCTGTTTCAGTTAAGAAATTTCGGATCCGTTCTTCATTAAATATTTTCTGATTTTCACTTAAAAAATAGGTTTTATCTTGGAAGAAGATTAAGCCAAAAATTCTCCACATGTCATTTTGAAAGTTTGGATAGTAAAAGTCCATCTTCCATTTATTACGGGGCGGCGGAAAACTCCCTAACATTAATAAGCGGGCATTTTCAGGTAAAAATGGTTGTAGTGGATGGGTTTCTATCTCAATTATCATAAAAAATCAGTATTTACTTTAAAAATCTATAAGTAACTTAACGCATTTTTAGGTTAATCACGAGTCAAGAAATGCAAATTCTGTTAACGAAAGCGTTAAGTTATTTCATTTCCCTCTTGTTGAGGAATGCTAATTTTAAAAATACTGTGTGAATTTTGGTTGATGTAATCAACCTGCCCTTTATGTGCAATCACCAGCGCTTGTACAACTGAAAGTCCTAAGCCAGTTCCGCCTAGCTCTTTATTTCTTGACTGCTCAAGCCGAAAAAAAGGATTAAATAATTCTTTATGGTGCTCAGCTGAAATACCTGGTCCTTCATCTTCTATTTCTAGCACCCAATCATGTTGATGATATTGGGTTGAAATTTTTAACTTGCCCGGATTTGCATATCGCGTGGCATTATCAAGTAAAGCAATTAAAACTTGTTCTATTCGTCTATGATCACATTTCACTTCTGGTACCTGAATATTGAAAGTTACTTTAAGTTGAGCAGTCTGTAGTTTTTCTTGAAACATGTGCACGACTTTATAGGCAGTCTCATTAAAATTAATCCTTTCAATATTAAGTCTGAGTTGCTGGTTTTCAAAAAGACTTAGAGTACGTAAGTCTTCCACAAGGTTCGATAATCCTTCAACTTGACTCAGTAAATTTTTAAATAAAGCCGGCTCGGGTTTAAAGACACCATCAATAATACCTTGTAGCCGTCCTTGTAAAATTGTGACAGGTGTTCTTAGCTCATGGGCAATGGCAGCATTCCAGACATGAGCGTTCTGTACAGAAGTTTCAAGCTTTTGAGCCATATCATTAAAATTATGCATCAGTTCAGCAATTTCGGAAGTATGATGCACAGGGCTGTCCACACGTGCAGATAAATCACCCTGACTAATTTTTTTTGCTGCATCTGCTAATAGATTAATCGGCACAATAAAACGTTGAGCAAGTTTGATACCCAAAATAATTGAAAATGCCGTACCAAACAAAAGCACGGCGAATAACCATACGCCGTCTAAATAGTGGAAAAATTCATCGCTTTCTTTTAATTTTTCCAGAGAAATAAGACCAACTTCGATCGCAACATAATAAGTACCATAACCTAATATGAGCGAACTCAACGTAACAATTAGACTGGTAAAGCTAAGTGCAATAATCAGTTGTTTGCTAATGCCGGTTTTATTTTTCATGCGGATTATCCAAACGGTAGCCTACCCCACGAACATTAATTAGCATGTTCTCTAAACCTAGCTCTTCCATTTTCTTTCTTAGTTTACTGACATGGCTATCAACAGTACGCTCAAGCGCATCACGATCTGGTAAGCAATGATTCATCAGTTCAGAACGAGTAAAAACTTTATGTGGATGAGGTAGCATCAATAGCAAAATCTTGTATTCAGTCAGGGTTAAATTAAGCGCTTGTTGCTTATTACCTAAATATATATAAGCAGTATGAATTTCGGTATTAACCTCAATATTTTTATAAATCAGATTGCGGTTAGACATTTGTTGGTTTTGTTGAGTACGTCGTAGTACTGCTTGTACACGTGCAACCACTTCATTGGGATTAAATGGTTTTACGACAAAGTCATCTGCCCCAATTCTTAGAGCCATGACTTTATCAATTTCTTGATCTAAAGCAGTCAGCATAATTACAGGTGTAGCTGCTTTTTGCCGAATTTTATTTAGAACTTCCCACCCACTTAATTCGGGCATTTTTATATCGAGTATGACCAAATCAATAGGCTGAGTTGCATGTATTTCAATGGCCTGTTTACCATTCATGGCACGTACGACACGCATGCCTTCGCGTTTTAAATAATGCTCAATAATATCGCCAATATCATAGTCATCTTCTACCACAAGAATAAGCTTATCCTGACAATTAAACGTAAAGGTTGACTCAAACATAGCAATAAAACGCGAGAAAAATTTGATTTATGATACGCGCATTTTTCTATAAATCTCCACACTTTTTCCACACATTAGTGATTTTTGTTACACACACATCAAAAATAATGCCAGCATCTAGAAATCCATTAGGTGTTACAAAAGTGCAGAAGCATTTTTTAGTTCCATTCATATTCTCAATTAGTCTTGTTTTACATGGCTGTGGTAAAGAACAAGCGACAGATCAAGCTCAAGCAACAGAAGCTAAAGTGACTGTTTTAGCAATTCAGCCGCAGTCTGTGAATTTTAGTGAAAACTTACCTGCGCGTGTTCAGGCTTTCCGTACAGCCGAAATTCGTCCTCAGGTAGGTGGTATTGTTGAAAAAGTTCTGTTTGCACAAGGTAGTGAAGTTAAGGCTGGACAACCTTTATATAAAATAAACTCGGAGATTTTTGAAGCTGATGTAAATAGTAATCGAGCTGGCCTAAACAAAGCTGAAGCAGAAGTTAATCGTTTAAAAATACAACTAGAACGCTACCAGCAACTCTTACCAAGTAATGCAATTAGTAAGCAAGAAGTAAGTAATGTTGAGGCGCAGTATCGACAAGCGATTGCAGATGTTGCTCAAATGAAAGCTTTGCTGGCTCGTCAAAATCTTAATTTACAGTACGCCACAGTGCGAGCACCAATTTCGGGTCGTATTGGTAAATCATTTGTGACCGAAGGTGCTCTAGTCAGCCAAGCTGATAGCAATACGATGGCTACCATTCAACAAATTGACCGAGTTTATGTCGACGTAAAACAGTCTATTGGTGAATATGAGCGCTTAAAGGCAGCCTTACAAAGTGGAGAATTATCTGCCAACAATCAAAAAGGTGTGCAAATTTTGAATAGTTTGGGACAACCTTATAATGTGTCGGCAAAAATGCTTTTTGAAGATATTAATGTTGATCCTGAAACGGGTGATGTCACCATCCGTATTGAAGTGACCAATCCTGAAAGAAAATTACTACCGGGCATGTATGTTCGCGTTAATATTGAACGCGCTTCTGTTCCACAGGCTTTACTTGTTCCGGAACAAGCTATTCAGCGCAATATGAACGGCGACCCACAAGTTTATGTTGTAAATGCCAAAGGTGGTGCAGATATACGCCCTGTAGAGCTGGGCCAACAATATCAACAATTTTATCTCATCAATAAGGGCTTGAAAGCTGGAGATAAAGTTGTCGTTGAAGGGATTGAGCGTATTCAGCCTAACCAAAAGCTAGCGATTTCAGCATGGAAAGTCGCCTCGGCAGAAAATACGGTGAAGCAAGGAGATGCTAAATGATGTCTCAATTCTTTATTCGCCGGCCTGTTTTTGCATGGGTAATTGCGATTTTTATTATTTTATTTGGTGTACTGAGTATTCCAAAGTTGCCTATTGCACGCTTTCCAAGTGTTGCACCTCCTCAGGTTAACATTACGGCAAGCTATCCTGGCGCTACTCCCAAAACGATTAATGATAGCGTGATTACGCTCATTGAACGGGAAATGTCGGGAGTAAAAAACTTACTCTACTATAGCGCGACAACCGATTCGTCAGGAACCGCTGAAATTACTGCAACGTTTAAACCCGGCACTGATGTCGATATGGCTCAGGTCGACGTACAAAACAAGATTAAAGCGGTTGAAGCTCGCTTACCGCAAGTTGTTCGTCAACAAGGTCTAGCAGTCGAAGCATCGTCTTCAGGCTTTTTAATGCTGGTCGGTTTAAACTCACCTAACCATCGTTATTCAGAAGTCGATTTAAGTGATTACTTAGTTCGTAATGTGGTCGAAGAGCTTAAACGTGTTGAGGGTGTCGGAAAAATTCAGTCTTTTGGTGCTGAAAAAGCAATGCGGATTTGGGTTGACCCCAATAAATTGATTTCTTATGGTCTATCGATTAGTGACGTAAACAATGCGATTCGCAGCAATAATATTGATATTGCACCAGGTCGGCTTGGTGACCGCCCTTTAGTTAACGGGCAGCTAATTACAGTGCCTTTATCTGCTCAAGGGCAACTCGAAACAGTTGAGCAGTTTAAAAACATTAGTTTAAAGAGCAATATTAGCGGTGCTCATATTAAGTTATCGGATGTAGCCGATGTAGAAATGGGCGCGCAATCGTATAGCTTTGCAATTTTAGAAAATGGTAAACCTGCAACGGCTGCGGCAATTCAGCTCAGTCCTGGTGCAAATGCAGTAAAAACAGCCGATGCGGTAAAGCAGAAACTCGATGAATTAAAAGTAAACTTACCCGAAGGAATGCAATTCAGTATTCCTTATGACACTGCACCTTTCGTTAAAATCTCGATAGAAAAAGTAGTTCATACCTTACTTGAAGCCATGGTGCTGGTTTTTATTGTGATGTATGTATTTCTTCATAATGTTCGCTATACCTTAATTCCTGCGATCGTGGCACCAATTGCCCTGCTCGGCACCTTTACCATCATGCTTTTGACAGGTTACTCAATTAATGTGTTGACCATGTTCGGTATGGTGCTTGCAATCGGGATTATTGTCGATGATGCGATTGTGGTGGTCGAGAATGTTGAACGGATTATGGCAACTGAAGGCTTATCGCCTAAGGAAGCAACCTCTAAAGCCATGACAGAGATTACCAGCCCAATTATTGGTATTACCTTGGTGTTAGCGGCTGTATTTTTACCAATGGCTTTGGCAAGTGGTTCGGTTGGTATTATCTATCGCCAATTTACGATTACCATGTCGGTTTCAATTCTATTCTCGGCATTTTTAGCTTTAACCTTAACTCCTGCACTTTGTGCAACCTTGCTAAAACCAATTAATGCACATCATCAAAAGAAAGGATTTTACGCATGGTTTGATCGAAGCTTTGATAAAGTCACAAAAAAATATGAAGTTATTCTTTTAAAAGTAGTTAAACATACGATTCCGACATTCATTATTTTTGTAGTGATTACAGGCTTAACTTTTGCCGGTATGAAATATTGGCCAACTGCCTTTATGCCTGAAGAAGATCAAGGCTGGTTTTTAACTTCGTTCCAATTGCCTTCTGATGCAACTGCAGAACGAACTCAAAAAATTGTCAAAGAGTTTGAAGGTCATCTAAATGAACAGTCCGATGTAAAAAGCAATATTTCAATTATGGGTTGGGGATTTAGTGGCGCTGGCCAAAACGTCGCGCTCGCTTTTACAACCTTAAAAGATTTTGGTGAACGTGATAAATCTACAACTGACTATACCAACTTTGTTAATGCAGAAATGGCGAAAAGTAAGGAAGGTACAACGATGTCTGTACTTCCTCCAGCCATTGATGAGTTAGGTACCTCTTCAGGCTTTAGCTTGCGTTTACAAGATAAGGCCAATTTAGGAATGCCGGCTTTAATTTCGGCGCAAAATAAACTCATGGAAATGGCCGCTCAAAACAAAAAGTTTTATATGGTTTATCCAGAAGGCTTGCCACAAGGTGACAATATTAGTTTGAAAATAGACCGTGAGAAGTTAAATACCTTAGGTGTTAGCTTTGCTTCTGTTTCAGATATTATTTCGACTTCTATGGGGTCTATGTATATCAATGACTTCCCAAATCAGGGTCGTATGCAGCAAGTTATTGTTCAAGCCAATGCACAATCGCGCATGCATTTAAAAGATATTTTGAACTTGAAGGTTGCAGGCGCAAATGGACAACTGGTGTCTTTATCTGAGGTGGTTACTCCACAGTGGAACAAGTTGCCGCAGCAATATAATCGATATAATGGCCGTCCTTCATTAAGTATTGCTGGGGTTCCTAATATTGGAGTTTCTTCAGGCGATGCAATGCGAGAAATGGAAAAATTGATTGCCAAACTTCCTCAAGGAATTGGCTATGAATGGACAGGTATTTCTTTGCAAGAAAAACAGTCTGAATCGCAAATGGCATTTCTAATTGCTTTATCGATGTTGGTCGTATTCTTAGTGTTAGCTGCACTTTATGAAAGTTGGTCAATTCCACTCTCCGTTATGTTGGTTGTTCCTTTAGGTATTTTTGGAGCTATTTTGGCCATTATGTTAAGAGGAATGCCAAACGATATTTTCTTCAAAATTGGACTGATTACCATTATTGGTTTATCTGCCAAAAACGCGATCTTAATTGTTGAGTTTGCAAAAATGCTTAAAGAAGAAGGTATGAGCTTAATTGAGGCGGCGGTTGCGGCAGCGAAGCTACGTTTACGTCCAATTTTAATGACTTCCCTTGCCTTTACTTGTGGTGTGATTCCGTTGGTAATTGCAAGTGGTGCGAGTTCAGAAACTCAGCATGCTCTAGGGACTGGTGTATTTGGAGGTATGATCTCTGCGACAATTCTGGCTATATTTTTCGTACCGGTCTTCTTTATTTTTGTGTTGGGAGCCGCAGAGAAACTATTTTTAAAGAAGAAAACTAATCCATAAAACTGATTGAGGCGAAACAGTTAAGTGTTTCGCCTCAATCATTTCTTTTATATTCATGCTAAAACCAAATTGTTTAAGAGTTTAAGACCTTAAAAACTTTACCTGTTCTTGGATGAGCAAAAGTATTGTCTTGATCTAAATTGATGACTTTGTCTGAAATCACAATCTTGGAAAGTGGTAACCAGTTTTGTTCTATTTCAGTTGAAGCCAAACTTTTTTCAAGTGCATTTTCAAAAATTTGCTCGACCACAATTTCCATACCACACATACTTTTTGCATTAACTTCTTTTAAAATATGACGTTTAGACATTTTAGTCTCCATTTTTTATTCTTAACGTTAAAAATAATAAAGGGTGTTTTGCTACAACATGTAAAATTTAGCATTTGAAGTGTTTTTTTTGTTTTAAACATATTTATTTAATAATTAAATGAATAGTGAAATAATTATGTAAAATAGGAATTATTATTAAAATAGCTTATAAAAAAGCTTCCTTATTTTAAGTAAATTTAATTTATAAGAGCATATTTAAAGGGTCCACGTATGAACCCCTTTATTTAACTTTAAACCTGTACAGCATTGTCGAGTGAATTATCATCTTTGTTTTTATTATTATCCTTACTAATCAATGAGTCAGTATCGCTATCGGTACTAAAGCTCTTACTGTTTTTTTGCTTCTTCTTGTACACGCACATGCCAATAGCAATACCTGTTCCTAGTACTAAAATTGATTTTAACATTTTGCACCTCTTCAGTTGACGGAGAAACTTTTGAGAAATCAACTTAAATTAATAGCACATTCTTTGTTATTTAAGGGCTTTGATTTGAACCGCTTTTGTAAGGTATTTAATTTTTATGTTAATTGAAGATTGTAATAGTTTCAAAAATAAATTTTGATACAAAGCAAAAAGCCTATTCTAAAAGTGGAATAGGCTTTCTACTGTATTTCAGGATTAAGCAGTATTATTAATTGCTTTAAGCAATCTTATTTATCTTTAAATACAATTCCAATGTATTTAATGCTGAACTTTTAGTCAAGATGGGAAAGGGATCATTTGCAATTAATTGGTCATTCTTGTGATGAGATTCACATTTTATAATTGAGCAATAAAAAACGCCCATTTCTACTTCTCATAAAGAAATGGGCGCACGTGAAAACCACTAAAGACCTGAAATACCAAATGTTCTTACATTTAGTAATATCGATTCTAATTAATTTACCGAATGGTTGACAATTAAACCATTTGTACTTTTTTTAGTCATTTCGGCCAATAAAAAATGCAAAATAATTCGCTATTTTCAATATGTTTAGCAATGAATTATTTACTTAGAATGCGATTTAGTACGGTTAACCAGTTAGAAAAACAAATTTTTTCTATAGTTTCATCTGAATAATGCCTTTTTTGCATTGCTTCAATGAGTAGGTGTAGCCCCCTCACATCTTCAATTTCATGGCTAATGAGTGCTCCATCAAAGTCGGAACCAAAACCGACATGATCTTCCCCCATTTGATCTATTAAATATTCAAGATGCTCTAAAAGTACATCAATGGGTGTGTTGGCATCACGTTGCCCGTCTTTACGTAAAAAAGCCACATCAAAATTTACCCCAACTATGCCTTTAGAGTCTCTGATCGCTTTGAGTTGGTCATCTGTTAGGTTTCTGGCTTGTGGGCATAAAGCATGGACATTAGAATGAGTCGCAACAATCGGCTGTTGAAGAATGTCAGCTGTATCCCAAAAAGCTTTTTCATTCATATGAGAAACATCAATCAGCATTTTTTTATCAGCACAGCGTTTTATAAATGCTTTACCATCGTGTGTAAGGCCAGCTCCCGTGTCAGGTGAATGGGGAAACTTAGCATTTAAACCATGTCCAAAACGACTAGGTCTATTCCAAAGCGGCCCGATACTACGAAGTCCAGCATCGTAAAATACATCGAGTAAATCTGGATTGTGCTGTAATGCTTCGGCGCCTTCCATATGCAATACAATGGCTAACTTTTGTTTTGCTAAGCAGTTCTGAATATCCTGAACAGTTGTGCAAATTTGAATATCGTTAGAATATTCAGCCAGTTGTTTTGCTAAATCGAGTTGTTCCAGACAAATTTGTTCAATTTGCTGTTGCGTGAAGTCAGATGAAGTTTGGTCAAAAAGCTTATTAGGATGGTGCTGCTGAACATAGGTAAAAGGTGGCAAGAAAATAGCAAACATTCCACCCACAAAACCCGCTTCTTGACAGCGTTTTAAATCGAGATGCCCTGCTAAACGTTCCTGAATAAAAGCTTGAGCAGGATTGCTATGATCGCTTAACCAAAGGCGCGTTAGTACATCATTATGACCATCAAAAACAGGAACTGAGCTATGGTTCATATTTACGTTCTCACCGCTATTCATCTGCAATATTTTGAACAGGAATGTTTTGCTGAACCGTAAATTGCTTTGAATTTTTAGTGTTACGGAACACCAGTTTTTCTAGAGAGGAATCGAGTTCACTCTCGGCACGTGCCTGTTCAATCAGCTGATGATATGGCGATTTACCACAGACAGGGTCTGCATTGCTTGCATCGCCTGTTAACATATAAGCTTGGCAACGACAGCCGCCAAAGTCGCGGTCTTTATCTGGACAACTACGACAGCCTTCTGGCATCCATGCATCGCCACGGAAGTGATTAAAACCTGTAGATTTATACCAAATATTGGAAAGGCTTTGCTCACGAACATTTGGGAAAGAAATAGGCAGTTGTCTAGCAGCGTGACAAGGTAAAGCCATACCATCTGGCGATACCGTAAAGAAAATTTTACCCCAGCCATTCATACAGGCTTTTGGTCTTTCTTCGTAATAGTCAGGCACCACAAAAATAAGTTTGCAAGGATGATTTTGCGCTTTTAACTTGTCGCGATATTCATTGGTAATACGTTCGGCACGTATGAGTTGTTCTTTTGTTGGTAATAAACCCTGACGGTTTAAAAATGCCCAACCATAAAACTGACAAATTGCTAGCTCGACTGTATCGGCATTAAGTTCTAGACAAAGCTCGATAATTTTATCAATTTGGTCAATGTTATGCCGATGGATCACAAAATTAAGAACCATCGGATAATCATATTTCTTAACAAGTCGGCACATTTCATACTTTTGTTCAAAAGCATGTTTCGAACCTGCCAAAGCATCATTAACGACTGGGTCACTTGCTTGAAAGCTAATTTGAATATGGTCTAGGCCAGCTTGTTTTAAATGGGAAATACGCTGTTCGGTAAGTCCCATACCAGAGGTAATTAGGTTGGTGTAGAACCCAAGTTGGTGCGCATGTGCCACAAGCTGTTCCAGATCTTGACGCACTAAAGGTTCACCACCCGAAAAACCGAGTTGTACAGCACCCATTTGACGTGCTTGATCGAAAACATCAAACCACTCTTGGGTGGTCAATTCATTTTTGTGCTGTGCGTAGTCTAAAGGGTTTGAACAATATGGACATTGTAGCGGACAACGATACGTTAGCTCCGCTAGTAGCCATAGGGGTAAACCAACACCATTGGTCATATAAAATCAATCCAGTGCTGTTGCTGGGCAACTAACATGTAATCAATAACATCGTTGTCAATTTCGGCTATATCGCCAAATTGTTGCTTGAGTTGGGCAATAATGGCAGAAACGTTATTTTTTCCATCAATATACTGTCCAATGGCCCCTGCACTTTCATTTAACTTGATCATGCCTTCAGGATATAAAATTACAAAGCCATTTTGAGCGGGTTCAAATTGGAAACGGTAACCTTGTCGCCATGTCGGCACAAGATTTAAATCAAATTGCTCTTTATTCATTTAAATAGTCCTTTGTGCCATACCCGTTCTTTGGTCACGCTATGATACGGTGCTTCATTATGTACATATGCTAGTGTTAAGGCATCTAAAATGCTCCATAAAATATCCAGTTTAAACTGTAATATTTCCAGCATTCTTTGTTGTTGCTCATGGGTGGTAAATGAATCAAGGGTGATTGTTAAACCATGTTCAACATCACGGCGTGCTTGACTTAAACGAGAGCGGAAATATTCATAGCCCTTGTCATCAATCCAAGGATAATGCTGTGGCCATGACTCAAGTCGTGACTGATGAATTTGAGGCGCAAATAATTCGGTTAAAGAGCTACTTGCTGCCTCACGCCATGATGCACGGCGCGCGAAATTTACATAGGCATCTACGGCAAAGCGTACACCCGGTAAAACCAATTCTTCGGAAATAATTTGTTCACGGCTCAAACCAACAGCTTCTGCTAAACGTAGCCAAGCCTCTCGGCCACCACCATCAGGATATTCACCATCCTGATCAATCATGCGTTGAATCCATTCCTGACGCACGCGCTGGTCTGGGCAATTTGCCATGATCGCGGCATCTTTGAGTGGAATATTGATCTGATAGTAGTAGCGGTTTGCAACCCAAGCCTGAATTTGTTGCTGGGTCGCTTTACCTTCATACATCATCACATGAAATGGATGATAGATATGATAATACTGACCTTTATCAATAATGGCTTGTTTAAATTGTTCGGTTGTTAAAGCTTCAGGTGTTTGTGTCATAGCGCACCTTAGAGTTCGATCTGCATGCCGTCATAGGCAACCTCTACACCATTTGCTTTTAGTTCGGCAAACTGAGCGGAGTCTTCATTTAAAATTGGATTAGTATTGTTAATATGGATCAGCACTTTTTTGGGTGTATTGAGTTGGTTCAAATAAGATAGAGAGCCACCTTCCCCACTAATATATAAATGCCCCATTTCACGACCAGTTTTTTTACCTACACCCGTTTGTTGCATTTCGTCATCGGTCCAGAGTGTACCGTCAATCATGACACAATCAGAACTTTGCATAATCTGCATGATTTGATCGTCAATCTTTCCAAGCCCTGGCGCATAAAACAACTGTTTTTGTGTTTTATGATCTTTGATGATTAAAGCAATATTGTCGCCCTCATGCGGGTCATGGCGATGTGGCGAGTATGGTGGTGCAGCGCTTTGAATAATTAAAGGTAAAAATTCTAAATTTTCGAAACCATCAATTTTAAAAGCTTGTTTAGGATTAATTTCATTGTATTGAAGACCGCCATTCCAATGCTTCAACATGTTAAAGACTGGAAAACCTGTGGTCAGGTCTTGATAGACCATTTCAGTACACCACACATTCATTGGACAGCCTTCGCGTAAAGTTAACAGTCCAGTGGTATGGTCAAGCTGGCTATCCATTAAAATAACGTTGGTAATGCCCGTGTCACGTAATTTACGCGCAGGTTGAGCTGCTTTAAAGTCAAATAATTGCTGGCGGATATCTGGTGATGCGTTTAATAAAATCCAGTCTACGCCATTTTCTGAAATCGCAATTGAAGATTGAGTACGTACTTTGGCATTAATCGTACCTGTACGCACACCATGACAATTAGGACAATTACAGTTCCACTGAGGGAAGCCGCCTCCAGCCGCTGAACCTAAAATATAAATATACATAAAATTAATATCTTATTAGAAAGACATAAGCCCTAGAACAAAACTAGGGCTTATGACAGATTTGAATAGAAATAATTAACGTGCTTCAAAGTACATTGTTACTTCAAAACCAATACGTAAATCAGTGAAAGCTGGTTTTGTCCATTGCATAAATTTTTCTCCAGTCAGGATTAATCTTGTGAAATGAATCACTTGATCAAATCTTATAAAGCAATTAAAAATTTATTCTAATTAAAAATGTCACGTTTGTAGATAAGCGTGGCACAAGATATTGTTCGATAATTGTGTTTTTTGTCCAAATTTTAATAACTCCTTATCAATTAAAGGTGATTAAAAGGCCATAGCAGATGTATATTCTGCTATGACGGATGTTTTACACGGCTGAGTTCATTAAGTGTTGCTGCGCAATATAAAGCTCTTGCCCCTCTTTAGGCTGACATTGCACCCAAGTTCCATCGGCTTGTAGCTCCCACGCTTGACGATTATCTTTTAGATAATTGTTTAGCCCATCTTCAATCACTTGTTTCTTTAATTTTTTACTTTCAATTGGGAAACAGGTTTCGATACGAGAGAACAAATTACGTTCCATCCAGTCTGCACTAGCGCAAAAAACTTTTGTATCACCATCATTATAAAAATAGTAAACCCGAGTATGTTCTAAATAGCGTCCAACAATTGAACGTACTCGAATATTATCGGACAACCCTGCAACTTGTGGTCTTAAACAGCAAATTGAGCGAATAATTAAATCAATTTGTACACCCGCTTGGGAAGCTTTATAAAGCGCGCTAATGAGCTGTGGTTCAGTAAGCGCATTCACTTTAATGATGATGTGTGCTTTTTTGCCAGCAAGGCTATTTTTAATTTCTTGTTCAATAAGCTCTAGCAACTGAGAGTGCAAGGTAAAAGGTGCATGAAAAAGTTTTTTAAGCTTCGCCATTTTGCCCATACCAGTCAGTTCTTGGAAAATCTTATGTACATCTTCACAAATTTCAGCATCACTGGTAAGCAGGCCAAAATCGGTATAAATTTTGGCATTCACCGCATGATAATTGCCTGTACCTAAGTGGACATATCTTTTCATTTTGTCTTGTTCACGGCGAACGACCAAAATCATTTTAGCGTGAGTTTTATAGCCAACAATGCCATACACCACAACCGCGCCCGCTTCTTGCAATACGTTGGCTACTTCAATATTGGACTCTTCGTCAAAACGTGCCCGTAACTCAATGACCGCAGTAACTTCTTTTCCATTACGCGCAGCTTCTGCAAGAAGTTGAACGATTTCCGAGTTGGCGCCACTCCGGTATAAGGTTTGTTTAATTGCCAAGACATTTGGATCTTGTGCAGCCTCACGAAGGAACTTGATAACAGGTGCAAAAGAGTCAAATGGATGATGAAGTAAAACATCGCCTGCTTTTAACACATCAAAAATTGGCTTTTTGCTATAGAGAAGTTTTGGTAAAACTTGTTGATACGGTTTATAGCGTAAATCTGGCAAATCAAAGTTTGAAATAAAACGGGCTAAGTTGACAGGACCATCGACGTAATAAAGATGTTCAGCATCTAAATCAAATTGTTCTAATAAATAGTTAGCAATTTCTTCAGGACATTTTTTTGCTACTTCCAAACGAACCGCTTGGCCAAAACGGCGTGAAGACAATTCACCCTTTAAAGCTGCAGCTAAGTCTTCTACATCTTCAGAAACTGTTAAATCGGCATTTCTGGTTACACGAAATTGGTGGCAGCCTGTCGCTTTCATGCCGGGGAATAAATCGGAAATGTGCTGATGAATAATAGCCGAGAGCAGAATGTAATGCTCTGCACCACCAGAAATATGTTCTGGAATTTTAACAAGTCTTGGTAACGAACGCGGTGCCGGTACAATAGCTAAATCAATTTGGCGTCCGAAAGCGTCTTTACCTTCCAAAGTCACAATAAAATTAAGACTTTTATTAACTAACCGCGGAAATGGATGCGCAGGGTCTAAACTAATTGGTGTGACTACAGGTTGTACTTCTTTAAAAAAGTATTCTTTAATCCAGTCTTTATGCTTTTCTAATATATCGCCGTGCTGAATAAAGTGAACGCCATAGCCTTGTAGCTGTGGCAACAACGTATAATTTAAAATGTTATATTGCTCTTCAACGGCTTCATGAGCATTTTTCGAAATTTGCTTTAATACTTCTGCTAATGGCAAACCTTCTGGTCCAGTTGCTTGACTCATTAAGCTAATTTTCTGGATTAAACTCGCCACACGGATTTCAAAAAACTCATCCAGATTACGCGAAAAAATTATTAAAAAATTTAAACGTTCAAGTAATGGGTGTTCAATATCTTTGGCCTGAGCAAGCACTCGCTTATGAAACTCTAATAAAGAGAGTTCTCTATTAATATATGTCTCTAAATTATGCTGGTTTGAGCTAGATAAAGTAGGTAATGATGTCATTCTTGACTCTTATAATTGATAAAAAGTGAACATGAATAAAAAAGATTAATTTAATAATGTATAACCGATTTTATTCACCGGACATTTTGTAACTGTTTTATTGCAAATTCATGAATTTTTTATGAAAACCTTAAAAATTACGATCTATTTTAGCGCCTTATCTATTTCCTTTTGATCTTGCTTATCTACCATCATCTTAGCATTATTTTTTTAAAGATCATCTGATTTTGATTAAGATTTAGTTTTCATCAAATATTCACACAGTATGCGTATTTTTTATGCATCTTAATTCACCAATTGATAAAAAATGACGACTTTAAATATATTATTTAAGACAACATCTTTATGTCTGGCGATGGCTTTACTAGCCGGTTGTAATGATAACAATGACAGTGATTCAAATACATCTGCACCACGAAGTAATCAGACTGTCGATATTTTAGCTTTTAATGACTTTCATGGAAATTTAGAACCACCTAAACGCTACGTTGATGCAGCTAACCCAAATGATGCATCTCAGACAGTACGTATTCCAGTTGGGGGTGTGAGTTACTTTGCAGACGCAATCAAGAAACTTAGAGCTCAAAATCCGAATAATGCTGTTGTTTCAGCGGGTGACTTAATTAGCGCTTCCCCACTGACTTCTTCACTATTTTTAGATGAACCTACCATTGATGTCATGAATGATATTCAAATTGACTTTAATGCTGTGGGTAACCATGAGTTTGACCGTGGTACAGATGAGTTACGCCGTTTGCAAAATGGTGGCTGTCAACAATATACAAGCACAGCACCCTGCCAAATTAATAAAAACTTTAGTGGTGCAAAATTTAATTTTCTAGCAGCAAACGTCGCAATGAAAAACGATGCAAGCAAAACGATTTTTCCAGCCTATAAGGTCAAAACTTATGGCGGAATTCCGGTTGCATTTATTGGTTTAACGCTTAAAGCGACTCCAAGTATTGTGTCTGCGGCTGGTATTAAAGACGTTGAGTTTCGTGATGAAGCCGATACGGTAAATGCCCTAATTCCTGAACTACAAAAACAAGGCATTCAGGCATTTGTGGTGGTAGTCCATGAAGGTGCAGCACCAAGTACTAAGCTTAATCAAAAAACATGTGATGGTTTAAGTGGGCCTATTTTAGGTATTTTAGATCGCTTAAATCCGGCAGTTGATATTGTTGTTTCAGGTCACACGCATCAATCTTATATTTGTGATTATGCAACTAAAAATCCAGCTAAACCGTTCTTACTTACTTCAGCTGGTCAATATGGCACACTGATTACCGATATTAAGATTGAGCTAGATGGTAAAACTGGCGACATCATTAAAAAAGATGCTAAACAAGTTCCGGTTCAAAGTGAGGCCTATACTTCAGGTACCACCACTGTAAACCTTACAGATCTTTATCAAAAATTTAGTAAGACACCAAGTATTGAAGCGATTTTAGATAAATACCGTCAAGCAGTAACGACTATTTCTGGGCGTGTGGTAGGAACATCTACTGCCGTTGTGAGCCGTACTCAAGTCGAAAGTGGTGAAAGCCCGTTAGGCGATATGATTGCTGATGCACAGCAAGCCTCTGCTCTTAAAGCAAGCGATCAGGGTTCGGACTTTACACTCATGAACCCAGGTGGTGTACGTGCCGACCTACTGATTAACAGCAGTAATCAAATTACCTTTGGTGATATTTTTGCGGTTCAACCTTTTGGTAATTCGATTGTGACGCTGAGCTTAACCGGTAAACAAATTCGAGATGTGCTTGAGCAGCAATGGACGGGTGGAAATGCAAGCTCACCTAAAATTTTACAGCCATCTAAAGAGTTAAGTTATCAATATTCAGCAAATACAACTGTTTCACCGAGAGCAAGCAATATTATGGTTGCAGGCTCCCCATTGGTTGACACCAAGGTATACCGTGTAACAGTCAATAGCTTCTTGGCAGATGGCGGTGACAATTTTACGGTGTTAAAGGATGGTCAGAACCGTGTTGGTGGCGGTCAAGATATTGATGCCTTTGAAAGCTATGTTGCTAAAAATTCGCCGTTAATTATTCCGGCTACGACCCGAATTAAAGTCATCAAATAATTTCATTTAATGACGTATAAAGGACAGTACGAAGCTGTCCTTTATTTTTATATGAAAATTTAAAAGAAATTTTTATTCAGTATAGAGGTTAAGTTCTACACTGCTGATGTCTGCTCCAGTATTTGCAAAAATAATATCTATAATTTCGTGCAGTAGTTCCTTCACTTTTTCATGTTCAAAGCTTGAAGTTTCGGCTGTTTTTAAGCAAATCAGATTACAACTCATTTTGTCTTTTCTGAGTTTATAAATACTTTTACTTTTTCCTAAAAACACTCTTTTGACGAGTTTACGATTTTCAAATTCAGATAAAATTCGGTAAATGGTGCCTAGCGTAATTTTATATTCATTTTTAAGTTGTGCATAAATACTATCTGCACTTAGGCCATGTGGGTTCTGATTTAAAATTTCAAAAACATGTATTCTCGATTTTTTTATCGGTAGTCCATTTAATAATGATTTTGATATTGTCGTCATGTTAATTAACCTTAAAGTTTAGAAATATAGAAAGTTTTAAAAATTATTTTGTCTATATTTACCTGAAAATTATGGATATTTACTCACTAAAAAGCTCAAAGCCTATTCCCCTATGAATAAGCTTTGAGTCTAGATTTAACTTAGAAACTATAAGTCGCTTTCACAAAGTAATTGCGGCCATAAAGTTTGGTATTAAAGGTTTTGTTTTTATCTTCCAAGTCAACATCGGTCAGGTTTTTTACACCGTAGTCCAGTGTTAAACGTGGCGTAATAGGAGATGTAAACGTGACGTCATAGGTCGTATAAGCTGGTAATTCTTTAGTCGCTGAGTACATTTGTTTGCCGACATAACTCACGCCTGCATTTACACGGAAATCTTGAACTGGTGCCCAAGAAATAGAGCCATTGGCAAGCCATTCTGGTCGTTCGGTTAAGTCTTTACCTGTAGTTTTATTTTTCGCGTCTAGATAAGTTGCGTTTGCCTTAACACCTAAATTATCAGTGAAATCATATCCACCTGTAAGCTCCACACCTTTGAGTTCTGCGCGGCTTACATTGGTCCAGATTTTTCTAAAATCACCTACTAAACGCGGGTCACTATCACTTAAGGTAATGGCTTCAATCAAGTTCTTTACATCGTTTTGGAAAACCGTAACGCCAGCATTCCAGTTTGGACGGGTCACAATTAAGGATGCTTCATAGTTGGTACTTTCTTCTGGCGCTAGGTTTGGATTACCTCGAATATGACAGCTGCCACCACATGAAATCATTGAGTAGTTAATATCTAGCTGAGCAGGTGCTGGTACCTTATAAGCTTGTCCCACACCACCTTTAAGTATGACTCCTTCAGCAAGTTGATATGCTAAATAGGCTTTACCAGTCGATTTACCATCAAAGTCATCAAAGTCGTCGTAACGGCCGCCTAAAGTTAAAGTCAGTGAATCACTAATATGGGTATCATTTTGAACAAATACACCGTAACTCTTCTGCTGGTTTTTTCCAGTGCCGATATAACTTACAACATCTGTAATTTTCTGATCTTTATAATCGAAACCAGCAGTCGTGTTATTCATGAGCCAGTCAAAGTTGGCAAAAGCACGGCCAATTAAATTTTCTTGTTTATAGTGACGGCTTTGAGGGGCATCGTATTCACTGTCATAGTCATAAATTTTGGCTGTTTCTTTACCAATATAAGCTTCTGTTTTACCCCAAGCCCATTTACCACGGTGAGCTATGCCTACATTGGTTCGTTTCATTTCTGATTCTTGAATGGATGTCGCTGCATCTTGTGTAAGCGGGCGCTTATCGTTGTTATAACCCAAATCTAGATCTAGAGTTTGCTGATCATTAATGTTCCAACTTAAAGTACCATTTACATTCTTGGTATCTTTTTCTACAAAATATGCACCATCAGGATCTGGTTGGCCTTTTCTATACCATGCATCACGGTTATAGGCGTCACCTGCCAGAGTAAAACTTAAGTTATCGGTTAAACCACCGTATAGGTTAAATCCATAACGGTACTGGTTTTTACCATCGCCTCGGTCAGCCCGGTTATATTGACCAAAAATAGAACCGTGTAATTGTCCATCTTCTGCTTTTTTAGTAATGATGTTAATGACACCGCCCATCGCATCTGCGCCATAGAGTGATGACATAGGCCCACGAATCACTTCAACACGCTCAATGCTATTTAAAGGAATTGCGCTCCAGTCAAAGTCATTGCCTCGCCACATAGCGCCATTAGATGACATGCGCTTACCATTTAAAAGAATTAAGGTGTAGTTCCCCGAAGTATTCAACATTCCTCTTATAACGATTTTATCTTGCCCACTGTTATAGTTATAAACCCCTGCTTGTTTTTGTAAAACGTCGGCAAGGCTAAGTGCTGCACTACGTTCAATATCTTCACTTGTGATTACACTAATTGATGCAGGTGCTTTATCTACATCTTGTTCTTTTAAAGCAGCAGAAACCACAATAGTTTTAAGTTTTTGAACAGGTTCATTTGTGCCCTGTTGCCCAATATCTATATTTGCTTGGACTGCGAATGGAAGCAGTGTTGAGAGAGCGACCACCAGCGCCTTTTTCGTTAATGTCATTTCTCGGTCCTTATACTTTATAACGATTACCATATGATAATTGTTATCATTTATGATGTGCCGAGCATGATAGCCCCATGACTTTTATTGTTCAAGATAAAAGTAATTATTATTTATATAATGATAATCATTATTGTTTGTTTGGTTTAAAAAAGTTAACATTGCAATTTGGTGTGCCTAAAAACCTATTGAAAACAAGCTTAAAGTAGACATAACAATGCTCTCTCGATTTTTTATTTATCACCCCATTTTTGTATCTGTCATTGCCATTACTATTCTTATTTTTGGTTTTTTCTCTATTCGGGCAATGCCAGTTGAACGTTATCCAAACCTTGCTCCTCCAAGCGTTAGAGTGATTGCTAACTACCGTGGCGCCTCGGCTGAAACAGTTGAAGAAAGCGTAACGCAGATTTTAGAACAGCAAATTAAAGGGTTAGATAACTTACTTTATTTCACTTCAAACAGTGAATCTTCGGGAACAGGTAGTATTGATATTCATTTTAAAATTGGCACCGATATCGATAAAGCACAATTACAAGTACAAAATCGCATTAACAGCGCATTAAACCGCTTACCCGAGCAAGTGCAACGGCAAGGGGTAAATATTTGGAAAACCACAGGTGATATGCTGTTAATTGTGGGGCTATACGATGAGACAGGTAAAGCCAGCAATATCGATTTATCAGACTATATGGTCAATCACTTTGAACAGCCGCTTTCACAATTGCAAGGAATTGGTGAAGTTGATGTATTTGGTTCAAGTTATGCCATGCGTATTTGGTTAAATCCAAATCAGCTTAGAAATTATCAACTTATGCCGAGTGATATTGAAAAGGCACTTGAAGACTACAATACCCAAATTGCCGCAGGTTCCATTGGTGCAATGCCTTCGGCTTCTGACCAGAATATTTATGCCAAAGTCACTGCGGGTTCTCGGCTAAAAACAGTCAACGATTTTAAATCGGTGGTGGTTAAAGCCAATGTAGATGGTAGTCTGGTTTATTTAAAAGATGTGGCGAGAGTCGAGTTAGGTGCCGAAAACTATGAAAGTATCAATACGCTAAATGGCTATCCTTCTGCTGGTTTGGGCATTTCACTCAGTCCCGATGCAAACGCAATTGAAACCTCTGCTCTAATTAAAGCAAAAATTGAACAGCTCAAGCAGCACCTACCCGCTGGATATAAAGTGGTTTATCCGCGGGACAATACGCCGTTTATTGAAGAGTCGATTAAACAAGTCATCATTACTTTGCTTGAGGCTGTAGTTTTAGTCGTCATTGTCATGTACCTCTTTTTGCAAAATTGGCGCGCTACGCTCATTCCCACCATTACTGTTCCTATTGTGATTTGCGGCACTTTTGTTGTGTTGTATTTGTCTGGAATGAGCATTAACACCCTTACCCTGTTTGCACTGGTTCTAGCAATTGGATTATTGGTTGATGACACGATTGTAGTGGTTGAAAATGTTGAACGGCTTATGCATGAGCAACAATTAAGTGTTCGGGATGCATGCTTAGCATCGATGCAAGAAATTAGCGGTGCATTGATGGGTATTACCTTGGTACTAACCGCCGTATTTATCCCGATGGCTTTTTTTAGTGGTTCAACGGGCATGATTTACCGCCAGTTTTCAATCACCCTAGCGGCTGCGATGTTGTTATCTTTATTGGTAGCCATGTTTATTACACCTGCTTTGTGTGCTGTTTTATTAAAAAAACAAACTCAAAAACCTAAATGGGGACAGAAACTTGAGACTTTGCTTGAAAAAATTAAAGTTGGTTTTAGTTTTTTAGCAACAAGTTTAATCAAATTTAAAGCACTTTCATGTCTTGTCGTGTTGGCTTTGGTCGCTGTTTTAATCATTATTTATCGTAGTTTACCGACGAGCTTTATTCCAAATGAAGATCAAGGTTTGTTGGCTGTGCCTTATAGTTTGCATAACAGTGCGTCTATGAGCCAAACACAAGAAGTAGGTAAACTGGTTAATAACTATTTCTTTGAGCATGAAGCCAAAAATATCAATACCGTACTTGTAGTCAATGGACAAAATTTTTCAGGTAGTGGTCCAAATTTAGGTATGGCGTTTGTTTCATTAAAACACTGGAATGAACGTAAAGGCGAAGCCAATACGGCAAGTGCTATACGTGAGCGTGCGCAAAGTTATTTGCAAAAAAATTTACCGGCTAAAGTCATGGTAGGTATGCCTGCAAGTGTTTCTGGTTTAGGTCAGTCTGATGCCTTAGAACTTTGGCTCAGAGATGTAAATGGTCAAGGACGCGATGAACTCATTAAACAATATAAAGCTTTAGAAAAAGAATCTCACAATTACTCTGCGTTTGAAAATTTAAGTCCGCTTGTAGATGAAAATAAGGCTGAAGTTTTTATTCAAATCGACCAGAATAAAGCCAAGATATTAGGGATTGATCAACAAGCAATACGTTCAACTTTATCGACTGCTTGGGGTGGAAACTATGTGGGAGATTTTGTTGAAAGAGGCAAAATTAAACGAATCATTATGCAAGGTGATGCTGAATTTCGCTCTAAACCTGAAGATTTAGCATATTGGCATGTCCGTAATAATACAGGTGGAATGCTTTCTCTTGCGCATTTTGGTCAAAGTGAGTGGACTGGTGGCCCAGAAACACTAACAAGATTTATGGGACTTGCTGCAATACAACTTGAAGCAAATGTTAGTTCTGGCTTTAGCTCAGGTCAGGCAATGCAACAGTTAAGTGATATGGTGAGTAAACAGTCTGGTGTAGATGTCGCATGGAGTGGCCTCTCGTTACAAGAGCAGCAATCGAGTCAGCAAGCCTTATTCTTATACATTATCTCTATTTTATTTATTTTCTTATGTTTAGCTGCTTTATATGAAAGCTGGAAAGTGCCTCTTATTATTTTGCTTGGGCTTCCGCTAGGAATTACCGGAACTATTGTATTTGCTCAAATTTTTAACTTACCAAACGATGTGTATTTCCAAATCGCATTACTAACGGGTATTGGTTTGTCTTGTAAAAACGCAATTTTAATTGTCGAGTTCGCAACTAAAGCCATAAAACAAGGTAAAGGCTATGTTACGGCCGCATGTGAGGCTTTAGCTCTGCGCTTACGCCCCATTTTAATGACGTCTTTAGCTTTTGGTGCGGGTGTTATTCCCCTTGTGGTTGCTACAGGTGCTGGTGCTGTGAGTCGCCATGAAATTGGTATGAGTGTATTTGGCAGTGTAGTTATAGGAACCTTACTAGTCACTGTATTTACGGTCTTTTTCTTTGTTTTTGTACATAGTTTACCGGCTTTGCAATGGTCACTTGGACGGGGTTGGTTTAGACGTGTATCTAAATATAGAAAAGATCATCCATCTTTATAGAACAAAAAAAGCAGATCAATGATCTGCTTTTTTATTATTTAATTTTAAGCGACTAGCTTATCAATCCAAACTTCTAGGGTTGGTTGTTCAGCTAAATCTTCAAAGCTTACCTGTGCACCATAAGCTTGCCATTTACCCACTAATGTCATGAGGCGTACCGAATCAAGTCCAAGCATGAGTAAATCATCATTTAACTGAATGTCTGATGCTGGAATCTGAAGTTGTTCACTCACTGCTAAAACAATACCTTCTTCAGTGAGTGGTGATGCAGCTTGTTCAAGCGCCCAAGCTCGTGTGACTTGCTGAGTTGTCATGACTTGCCCACAACGTGTACTTGCATATTTTAATGCCATGTCGTGTTCTTCTCGGCTAAAGTCAGCGAGTGCATCTCCACATAAAAATGGCTGTATGTTGAGCATAAAGGCTTCTGCTGCACTCATGAGGCAGCCAATATGGGCATAAACACCACAAATAATGAGCTGATCACGACCTGACTCACGCATAAGTTGTTCGAGTGGCGAAAATTTAAAAGCGCTATAACGCCATTTTGTTAAGACAGTATCATTTTTATCAGGCGTAATTTCCGGCAAAATTTGGGTAATATATGGATCATCTTTTAGACCTGTTCCCCAAAAGTCTGTTAATAACTGGCGATGTTCAGGTGTCTGGTTACCAGGCTGTGCAGTATAGACGACAGGGATATTAAACTTACGTGCAGTTTCAATCAGTTCTTTGGTATTTTTAATGAGCTCTGGAATAGGCGCTTGAGTTTGATCATAAAAATCTAAAAAATATTGCTGCATGTCATGGACCAATAACACGGCGCGATTGGTATGCAACTGCCAATGGGTTTTATTAGGTGTAAACTCATGCGCTTGTGGCATGCTGTAACTGGCAATTTTAGGAATACTCATCAAATTTTTCCTTTTTTATCTTTAAGCAAGAACATTGGTGTTAGTTTCAAATTGTTGACGTAATCTTTTTTTGTCGATTTTTCCAAAGGCTGTATATGGAAATTGCTCGATAAATTCGACTCGATCGGGAATTTTGTAGGTTGCCAGTCCATAATCTTTTAGATGTTGACGAACTGACATTGCAAGACGAATTGGGCTCGGATCATCGGTTTGTGCTTGCCATGCAATAAAGGCACAACTTTTTTCACCCATAATCTCATCAGGCATAGCAACCAATGCTGCTAGGCGAATTTGTGGATGAGTTAATAAAGCTTGCTCAACCTCTTCGGTAGCAATTTTTTCACCAGCGCGATTGATTTGTTCTTTTGAACGGCCTTCCACAACAATGCAGCCATCTTCGCGAATACGTACTAAATCGCCTGTTCGATAAAAACCATCCGGTGTAAAAGATCGTGCATTGTGCTCCGGTGCTTGGTAATAGCCGCGAATAGTATATGGACCGCGAGTGAGTAAATGCCCTACCTCTCCAGCTTCTACTGGCTGATCATTATCATCCAGCACTAAAATTTCATCATCTTGTGAAATTTTTAAACCTTGGGTATGGATAATTTGCTCTTTCGTCATGTCAAAACGGGTGTAATTCACCAGCCCTTCAGCCATGCCAAATACTTGTTGCAAATTAACCTTAAACTCATCAATTAAACGTGAGGCAACAGCATCGGGTAATCGTGCTCCTCCAACCTGTAGACAACGTAAAGTCGATAATATTGGATCTTGATCTTTGGCTGCTTTATCCATCCACGGTCGAACCAATGCAGGAACCAAACAAGCATCTGTCACACCATGTTTTTTAATAAGTGGAAATGCAGTTTCAGGGCTTGGATCTGTGCCTAAAACCACAGCCCCGCCCGAATAAAAAATGCCTAAAGAACCAGCCGAGCTCATTGAAAAGTTATGTGCTGCAGGTAAAACCATCAATAAACGTGAAGTCTGATTAAGACGGCAGATTTTTGCGCTCTCACGTACGCTATATAGATAGTCGTCATGGGTACGTGGAATCAGTTTAGGAACACCGGTACTTCCACCTGAAAGTTGTAAGAAAGCAACCTGATCCGCCGTAGTCGGTGCAATCGCCTCATCTGAAATATGGGTTTCTTTTAATAGATCTTGAATAGCTACATATTTGTCGGCATTTCCGAGGACAAATATATGTTGTAAGCAAAGAGCAGTTTGCTGAAGCTTTTCGGCAAGCTCTCGGTAGTCAAATTTTTGTGCACCAAAATCAGCACAGAAATAGGCTTTTGCTTGAGTTTGTTTGAAAAAACTACTGAGTTCTGCAAAGCGATGTGCAGGTAAAGACATCACAGGTAAAGCACCAAGCCGAATCAGTGCGAAAAATAGAACATAGAACTGATAGTGGTTTGGCATTTGCACAACTGCTTTGTCACCCGCTCTTAGTCCATGTTGATATAAGTGGCTTGTACAGTAATCAACTAAATGATCAAACTCAGCATAACTAACGGCTTTATCACCATCATATACCGCAATGTTTTGCGGGTATTTTTGAGCACTTTCACGCAAGAAATCACTCAAGTTTTGTCCAAGCCAATAACCTTTTTTACGGTAAATCTCAGCAAATTCTGCTGGATATGGCACGGCACCATCCAGATAAACCTGTGTTGTCATGTGTTTGGTCCTTGTATTGGCAATTGATTGGGTGAAATCTGGAATCCGTCCAGCACAGTGCGAAATTTAGCGGCAGTTTCTGCATGTTCAGCTTGTGGTCGAGAAGCTTCAACAATTCCTGCACCGGCAAATAAACGGGCAATGTTCTGATAAATTCGGGCACAGCGAACAGTCACCGACCATTCACCATTACCTTGTTCATCCGCCCAACCCATAGTTCCTGCAAATAATTCACGGTTAAATGGTTCAAGTTGCTGAATTAGTTCTTTCGCAATTGGACTAGGCTCCCCACAAATTGCAGGTGTTGGGTGCAAGCGTTCAATTAAGTCAAAAACATGTGTATCGGCTTTCTTAAGTTCGCCCGTAATATGTGATGCCAAGTGCCAAAGGCGTTTGGTACGAATGAGGGATGGTTGTTTAGGTACTTTTAACTGCTTACAGAAAGGTGTGAGCTCATCTGCAATCATTTCGATGACGAGTGCATGCTCATGTTGATCTTTTTGTGAAGCAAGTAATGCTCTGGCGTTATTTTGGTCTACGGTTGGATCGTCATCACGAGCCAATGTGCCAGCAACCGGTTTACTCCAAATTTTTGTATTTTGCTTTGCAATTAAAAGTTCGGGGCTTGCACCGACAAACCATCCTTCACTTTTAGGATGCCTCGCGACTGCATAGTTATAGCCTTCGGGATTATGCTTAGCTAAGTTATAAAATAGGTCCGAGACGGAAATATTTTGTTCAAATTCAAGCTGTAAAATACGAGCAAGTACGGCTTTATCGAGTTTTTTTGCTTGCATTTGCTGAACTAAATACTCAACTTGCTGTTGGTAATGTTCACCTAAAGGGAAATAATCCGCCTTTTCTAAAGATAAAGAACCAAAATCAATATCGGATTGTGCATAGAGTACTTTCTGATAGATTTTTGCATTTTGCATCAGCATTAAATTGACATCGGCTGCCGAGCAAAACGGTAGTCCACCCATAATTTTGACATCTTTATAACCGTCATTCATTGCAAGTTCTAATTGAGCTCGTGCTTCATCTAACCAATCTTTTAAAAGGCTATTTTTAGCGACTTGAATATCTCGTAATTTTTGATGACTATTGATGGTGTATTCTGGTGTTGTGAAAATAAAACCTGCGTCATTTCCACAATTTAAAATTTCTTGGGCTAATGCAACGCGGCTTTCAGTAAAATTTTCTCGTTGGATAAAATACGGATGCTGTGCCGACATCTCGCAACTCCTTATCAGTTATTTTGTTGTAATGAATGAATGTTTAAACGCCTAAAGTGGCTCCTCCATCGACCACAATTTCTTGCATGGTAATTTGTGCAGCTTGATCAGAAAGTAAAAAGCTGACTGTATTCGCAATATCTTCAGGCTGGGCTAATTTTCTTAAGGGAATGCCTGTACGGTATTGGCTTAAATCTCCATCGATTACCGCAGGCGGAGGTGAATTATCTGTCCAGAGCTGCTGCTGCATTTGAGTTAGCGTAGAGCCTGGTGAAACAATATTAAGCCTTACTTGGTGGGGTGCGATTTCAAGCGCAAGATTACGGCAGTAATGGCTCAGTGCAGCTTTACTCGTTGCATACATGCCAAGTTGTATACGTGGCATACGTGAACTGTTCGAGCTAATCGTGACAATACTTCCCTGCTTTTTTTCACAAAAGTGCTTGGCAAGTTGTTGACTTATTGCGATGGGTGCCATGACATTTACAGCGAAAAGTGTTTGCCAGTCTTCTGTTTTTGCCTCAAGCATAGAACGCATAATCAATACGCCCGCCGCATTTACTAAACCCGTTACGCTATGTTTGTTTAAAATATCTGTAATGAGCTTCGCTGTTGTTTCTTGATCAGTAATATCTTGCTGAAAGCCATGCCAACGCGATATTTCACTGCTTTCTATCTTTTGTGTGATTTCCCATTGTTCGGGATTTTCCTGTCGGTCGATGCCGATCACTTGATACCCTTGCTGCAATAATTTTTTTGTAATAGCAGCTCCAATACCTCTTGCAGCACCTGTGACTACGATGGTAGAGCTCATGTTTTACTCCAGTTTGACTCGAATAGTAAATTCCGCCACATAATTGCAAATAATTATCATTATTATCAAGTGCGATAAATATCAAACATAAGATTACAATCTAAATCAAGTTATTTATTAACCAAGAATTCGACCTATTTTATTGATTTTTAATAATTTTAATAAAACCTGTCTTTTTTTATTGATTATAATGATAATTGTTTTCATTTACTAATGAGAATCATTTTGTTAATTTGACCGCGCTTTCTTGTCGAGATGGACTCAAAATGAAGCCATTTTCTCATCCCTTACATCCCCTATTTCAACAACTCAATGTTGGGAGTGAGGTCTGGTGGAATACCGTTAAAAAAATAGGTAGTCCGCTAGTTAACCTACAAAAAAATAAAGCGCTCTGTACCTTTGTTTGGCGTGGTCCTGAGCCTAAAGAAAGTATCTTTGTCTATATTGATATTTATTCACAAAGCCCTTCTATCTATCAAAAGTGGAATCGTTTTAGCCATATAGCTGGAACAAATGTGTACTTCTTTGAAATAGAGCTGCCCCTAGCTTGGACTGGTAGTTATGTTGTAGTAACCGCTAATGAAGAAGCGCCAGAAGCAGATTGTTCGGCAACACGACGCTCATGGTGGCAAACACAGCTTAAACAAAATGCTCAAATTGACTCATTCAATCAACATCAGTTTTATACGGGACATCTGGCTCGATACATCAATCAAATTCAACTCGAAAACACAAAATCTTTCATAGACGATTGCCCAATTACAAAGACATTTAAATGGTCAAGTCGCTTATGCCAACAGGACTATTTGGTCGACATTTTTATTAGTCATCAATCGACTCAAGAAGTCTTATCTCTCGTTATATTGCTTGATGGCCAAATCTGGAGTCGAGAGCTTTCAATTCTGCCCGAAATTCAACATTTGACTGATTCAAATAAGATTCGTCCAGCAGTTTATGTTTTTGTTCATAGTTTAAATAGTCAACAACGCCAACAAGATTATGGTTGCCATGATGCATTTAGTCAGGCGTTGGTTGATGAACTCATTGAAACGCTTCTAAAAGAATATTCTTTTATTTCTAAAACAGACATTACGTTATGTGGTCAAAGTTTAGGTGGTTTATGTGCTTTACATAGTACTTTGTTGTTCCCGACCATTTTTAATTCCCTGATTTTGCAGTCTGGATCTTATTGGTGGTCAGATTTTTCAAACAGTATTTTAGGGCAAAAACACAAAGGTAATCTTTTAGAACTGCTTCAAAACTTATCTGATCAATTATCAAAAACAACTCGAATTTATATCAGTGCCGGCATGTATGAAACCGATATGCGGGACGATGCCCTTCAGCTTTATCAACAATTGCAATCATTCAATCAAGTGAGTTTTCACACTTTTCAGGGCGGACATGATGCCGTGAACTGGCGTACTGACTTGCTTAAGGCATTGCAAAAAACTCTTTCACTATAACCATTTGTTTCATCAAGGATAACAATATCATGAGCAACTTACAGGAAAACTATATTAATCCTTTCGATAACGAAAGTTTGTCTTTTCAGGTTTTAAAAAATCAACAAGGTGAGTTCAGTTTATGGCCTGCTCAACATCAGGTGCCGTCGGGGTGGGATATTCAGCATGGACCGGATACACGGGCTTCGTGTATCGCATACGTAGAAAAGCACTGGCTTGCAATTAACCCCTTTCAACAAGCGTAAAGGAGATTGTAATGAATCAGGCATTAAATAATGAATTTACTCCGGACCTTTCTCAACCCGCTCGTTTTGAATTGGCATCTACCCAGCTCGGCATTTTCCTTGCCGATCATTTAAGTTCAATTGAAGATTTATATACCATTGCACATTGTTTGGAATTACCAAAAACTGTCGATATCCCAACGTTTAAAAAAGCAATTCAGATCGGCTTAAATGAAGCCGACACAGTCATTGCTTCGTATTCATCTGACCCATCTCAACCGTTTATTGAGCTTAATAAGCAAGTTCAGTTTCAAATTGAAGAATTTGATTTTTGTCATTTAACGCCTAAAAAAGCTCAGCAACGTTTATGGGACTGGATGCCATCAGATCGTCAATGTGCTAAATCACTTAAAGCGGGTGAATCTCAACTGTTTCGTCAGGTGTTGTTTACAACGCATGACAAAGTGTATTGGTATCAACGTTATCACCACATCATGCTTGATGGCTTTAGCATGATTAACCTGACCAAACGTATTGTTGAACTCTATCAACAATTACAAGAAGAAAAAGACCTTTCAGCTTCTCCGTTCATTGGCGTCAATGATGTTATTTCTGAGCGTCAGGCTTATGAAAATAGCCATCAATTTAAAATAGACCAAACTTTCTGGAAGGCATATTGTGAAGATTTACCTAGTCCAGTTAGTTTAAGTACTCATCATTTAGCGGCAAAAACTACAGCGACATTTATTAAGCATCAGCTGCGTTTTTCAACAGGAATTTTAGAGCAGATTCAAGCTTTGGCTGCGCAATCTAAATTAGCTTTGAATGACATGATGATGTCATTGTCATTACATTATATTTACAAAATGACCGATAAAGCTGATTTGGTTAACGGTATTCCATTTATGCGCCGTTTAGGTTCAAAAGCGATTCGCTCAACCTTACCTACGGTAAATGTTCTACCTGTGAAGTTTAAAGTTGCTGAAAAAGACAGTTGGGTGAGCTTGGCTCAACACGTACAAGAGCAATTACGAGAAATTCGTCCGCATCAGAAATACGATGCAGAACAAATTTTAAGAGATTTAAATAGTATCGATATTCATGAACGAATGTACGGTCCTATTTTAAACTATAAAGCTTTTGATCAAGACTTGATGTTAGATGGTGAAAAGGTCAAAACACACCATATTTCTACAGGACCAATTGATGATTTTGAGTTTTCTTTTATTGTTCAAGATCATGAGCTGATTATCGAACTACGTGCAGATTCGCAACGTTATACACAAGATGAGCTATTTAACCACGGTCAACGCCTAACGTTATTGCTCGAACAAGCCTTGATTCGTCCAGAACAGGCATGTAGCAATTTTAATATTACGACACCACAAGAGCTTGCTGCCCTAACTCAAAGTGGTATTGGTCCACGTGTTAGCCATCCTGAACAATATAATAATGTTTTAGATATTTTTTATGAGCAAATTAAAAAGTATCCAGAACGTACCGCCATTGTGAGTGGCGAACGTCCAAGCCTTCAGCATCTTAGTTTTGCTGAACTTGCAGTACAAGTGAATCAACTCACTCGTTTTTTACAAGAAAATGGGGCCAAAAAGCAAACTGTCATTGCTGGAGCTATTCCTCGTTCGATTGACTCAGTTGTGGTGATGTTATCTGTACTCAATTCTGGGGCGAGCTTCTTACCTCTCGATTTAGATTACCCAATCGATCGTATGCAAATGATGTGTGAAGATGCAAATCCATTATTTGTATTAACCACACAAGCACTCGCACAGCAACTACCACAAAATATTCAGCAGTTATATCTCGATCAGGAAGATGTTCAAACACAAATTCGAAAGCAAGATGCGAGTGATATTCCTGCCGAAAATCGTAAATTTGATTTCCAAGATGTTGCTTATGTAATTTTTACCTCTGGAAGTACGGGTCGCCCTAAAGGGGTAATGAACACACATGGTTCTTTACTCAACCTCATTTTGTCACATAAACCAACCATTTACTGGCCTGTATTAGAAGCTGTAAATGAGCGTTTCCCTGAGCGTCCGTTACGTGCAGCACATACACACTCTTTCTCATTTGATTCATCTTGGTTGCAAGTTTTCTGGATGTTATGGGGCCAAGAGCTACATATTTTTGATGAAAACATGCGTCGAGATGCATTTGGTTTAGTGCAAGAAATTCAGCAACGACAAATCGATACACTTGATTTACCGCCATCTTTCTGTGCGCAAATGATGACGAATGGTTTATTTGCTGAAAATCAGCATCATCCAAGTCTTATTTTGATTGGTGGTGAAGCTGCACCGTTAGCTTTATGGCAACAGCTGAATGCTCAGCCAGCGCTTTTTGCTCATAATTTGTATGGCCCAACAGAATATACGGTTGATACTTTCCGAGCAGAATTAAAACAGACAGCTCGCCCTGTCATTGGTAACCCAATTGGTAATACACAGGCCTATGTACTAGATCGTCATTTACAACGATGCCCTACAGGCGTGATTGGTGAGCTTTATATTTCTGGCTTTGGCATTGCCAATGGTTATTTAGGTCGCGCTGACTTAAGTGCTACCCGCTTTGTAGCGAATCCATTTGAACATGGGCAGCGCATGTACCGTACGGGTGATTTAGTCCGCTGGAATAGCGCGGGTAAACTTGAATTTATGGGGCGCTGTGATGACCAGATTAAAATTCGTGGTTATCGAGTTGAGATTGGTGAAGTTGAAAATGCACTTTCGATTTTAGCCAATGTTGAAAGCGCAGTCGTGATTGCAGAACCGATTAATAACAGTCATCGTTTACTCGGTTATTGTGTGGTCAAAGACATTGAACTTGATGAAAAAACCAGTGAGCAATTAAGTCAGCAATATTTAAGTCAGTTACGTCAAAACTTACCTGAATATATGGTGCCATCTGCCCTGACTGTTATGTCCGAATTTCCACGAAATGTAAGTGGTAAAGTTGATAAAAAAGCACTGCCAAAACCTCAAATTCGTACACATAGCCGAATGGCTGAAACGCCTGAACAACAGCTTTTATGTCAAATTACTGCATCTGTTCTTAAGCTTGACGCAATTGGAATTGATGACGACTTCTTTATGACAGGTGGCGATAGTATTTCGGCCATTATGCTTTGTACTCAATTGCGCCAACGTGGTTACGGTTTAAGACCAAGTGATGTATTCCAATTTAAAACAGTCGCCGCTATGGCACCGCAACTCACCCGTTTAGATGCACAACAAGCGGCCGTTTCAAAACCTTTGTTTTCAGCAGACCTAGAACAAAAGGTTCAAGAAAAATATGGCAAAAACAGCACTATTTTACCTTTACTTCCTTTGCAAAAAGGCATGCTGTTCTTATCTCAAGTAGAAAATCAATCGAATTATAATGCCTTTACTCGTCTTAGTTTAAATGGAGACATTGATCCAGTACGTTTACAGCAAGCGTTGATTACCGTATTAAAACGTCACCCGCAACTAGGTGGGCATTTTGATAGTGAATTATCTGAAGAACCTGTTTTTATCTATTCATTACATCCTACTCAAGCTTGGCCAGTTCAGTTTTGCTCAGTCACTCCCGATCTGCTTGAGCAAACCATTCAAGAAGCATTGCAACAACCGATTCACCTCGACCAACCCTATGGCTTAATTCGGGCAACCTTAATTCAACATGCTCCAGAACATTCAGAATTATTGATTATGGTGCATCATCTGTTAACTGATGGTTGGTCAACTCCACTGTTTTTACAAGACTTTATTAAAGCCTATCAGCAAACTAATCAACAATTGCCTGTGCTTGAATATAGTTATGAAACAGTAATTAAAGCTTTATCTGCACGTGACCATGAAACATCAAAAGTAATTTGGCAACGTGATTTAGCAGATTTACAGCCACTTATTTTATTTAATCAACCACAGCAAGCTGTACAGGAAACTTCATATCGTTTAAGTGCCGAGTTGGGTGCAAAACTTCAACATAAATTACGCCAACAAGGCATCACGCTCAATGTTTTCATGCAAATGATTTGGGCAATGACTTTAAATATTTATGCTCATCGTGAAGATATTGTGTTTGGTACACCTGTTTCTGGGCGTTCAGCACCTATCAATGGTTTAGAGCAGCAGATTGGATTGTTTTTAAATACGATTCCGGTACGTGTAAAGCTCAACATGCAGCAAACACTTTGGGAACAATTGACTCAGTTACAGCAATTGCATGTTGAACATTTAGAACATGATGGTTTAGGTCTGGGTGCAATTCAGCAATTAGTGGGACAAGGCAATCTTTTCGATAGTTTGTTAGTCGTAGAAAACTACCCTGATAACCAGTATTTACAGCAAAAACTGGGGGATGCTGCTATTTCCAAACTCACAAATCGTGGTTATAGCCATTACCCGCTTGCTTTGTTAGTTATCCCTGATCATCAAATTGAGCTATTACTCGAACAGCGTGGTGTAATTGATCAACCAGAGCATTTCCTCGAGCGAATGGTTCAATTGATTGAAATTGCATTAAATGAACCAGAGACTTCTCTAGCTAACTATCGCTTACAACTGGCCGAAGAACGCGATTTAATCCAGAAAACAAATCAAACCCAATACTATGTTCGTCAGAGTACATTACAGCAATTACTCAGAGAACAAGCTCGAATTACGCCTGAACAAACGGCGTTATCTGATGAAAATCATCAGCTCAGTTTTAGTGAAGTGCGTTTGCAAGTTTGTGCTTTAGCACAGCAATTACAAAGCGCGGGCGTACAGGCTGGAGATATTGTTGCTATCGCCCTACCAAGATCAGTCAAACTAAGTATCGCTATTTTAGCGGTGATTGAAGCAGGTGCAGCTTATTTACCTATTGATTTACAACATCCGTCTGAACGCATCAAATTTATGTTGCAGGATGCCAAATCTAAACTTGTGATTGGTGAACAAAAAGATCTAGCTGCTATTGCCTCTCCATCAATAGCCATCTTTACTTTTAATGAATTGTTTGATGAAACAAAGGTTGATTTAAGCAGCTATAAAACGACAGTGATTACCCCACGGCATCCGGCCTATTTAATCTATACATCGGGTACAACAGGCCAGCCAAAAGGTGTTATGGTTTCTCACCAAGCCATTGTGAACCGTATTTTATGGATGCAATCAGAGTATCCACTATCAGCCAACGATACGATTTTGCAAAAAACGCCATGCACTTTTGATGTTTCAGTATGGGAGTTTTTCTGGTCATATTTAGTGGGAGCAAGATTGGTTATGGCTCCTGTGGATGCACACCGTGATCCATTGGCATTGTTAAGCCTGATTCAAAAATATCAGGTAACAACATTACATTTTGTACCTTCAATGTTGGCTGTTTTTGAAAATGCTGCTACCGAAATTTTGTCATCTGCTCAGCGTCAAAGTTTACCAATTCGCCGAGTGTTCTGTAGTGGTGAGGCATTACCAACAGCTTTAGCAAAATCATTTACCGAGCACTTTAGCTGTGAGCTACATAATTTATATGGCCCAACGGAAGCTGCGGTAGATGTGAGTTATATGAATGCAACACTGGGATTACACCCGGAAGAAAGTAGCGTTGCGATTGGATATCCAGTCTGGAATACCCAGCTTTATATTTTAGATCAATACTTACGCCCTGTTCCTGTTGGAGTGGACGGTGAGCTTTATTTGGCAGGCCATCAACTGGCCATGGGATATTTACATCGAGCAGACTTAACAGCAACTCGTTTTGTGGCAAATCTATTCGCAGCAGGTCAACGCATGTACCGTACTGGTGATATTACTCGATGGCATACAGATGGCAGTATTCAATATGTGGGCCGTGCTGATGACCAGTTAAAGATACGTGGGCAACGTATTGAACTGGGTGAAATTGAACAGCAATTACGCTTACTCAGTGGTCTTGATGTGGTTGTACACCCTATCGTTACTGAACAAAATAAAGCTGATGTTCAGTTGGTTGCTTACTTGCAAACAACAGCACCTGTGGACATTGAGCAGCTAAAGAAACAATTGGCGAAACAGCTTCCAACTTATATGGTGCCGACACATTATGTGTTAGTTGAGCAATTTCCATTAAGTCACAATGGTAAGCTTGACCGTAAAGCACTACCGCAACCACACCTCACTCCTTCAAATACAGAAAAACAGTACGCCACCACTGCTTTTGAACATGAACTGACACGTATTTTCCAGCAAGTTTTAAATACAGATCAAAATATTGGTGTGAACGAAGATTTCTTTGCTATTGGTGGGCATTCCATTTTGGTGATGAAGCTTGCAATTGAAATCCGAAAAGTATTTAAGCGGACCATTCCAATTGGCCAGTTAATGAGTCATGTCACAATTCAACGTTTAGCGGCTTTACTTCTTACACAAGAACGTTTGGCAGAAGTTGAACAAACTGGCATGCAGCCCATTTTACCGATCCGTTCCGGCTCTGGGCATCCATTGTTCTGTTTTTACCCAGGTTCTGGTTCCGCATGGCAATATACGGTATTGAACCGTTATCTACATCCTGATTTGCCTATTATCGGTTTGCAGTCTCCTCGACCAGATGGCCTATTGGCAAATAGTACTGATATGGACGAATTGGTTGAAAAACAACTTGAGATTATTCGTAGCCAACAACCAACTGGACCTTATACGTTACTAGGTTATTCACTTGGCGGCACTGTGGCTTATGCGGTTGCAGCGAAGTTAACTGAACAAGGTGAAACAGTTGATTATCTCGGTTTATTAGACACTTACCCTGCTGAAATTCATCAGTGGTTAGATTTGTCGGTAGAGGAAATGAATGCAGAAGCCGAACAAGAACAGCTTCAATTCTTCAATGATATTTTAGCCGATGCAGATACGGCATTAAATGAAGAAACCCGTCGTTTACAAGAGGATATTTTTGCAAACTATCGCGATGCCGTCCGTTTATTAAAACCGTATAAGATGCCGCACTTTGATGGTGAACTACACTTAGTTGTCGCTGAAAAAGACTTGCTGCCGTATATCCAACCAGAAAAACAATGGTCACCTTTAGTTAAAAAACTCAATATTGTTCGACTAAGCGAAGCTGACCATACCGATATATTGTCTCCAGAGCAGCTTGAAACACTTGGTCCGATTTTAAACCGCATGATTTGTCAGGCGCGCGGTTTAGAGGAGCATACGCCATGAGTTTCAAATCTTTATTGACCGATTTTAGTCTTTTAAAACGTAACGCTCATTTCCGACATGTATTTATTGCCCGTACATTGTCATTGTTAACCATTGGTATGTTGGTCGTGGCTATTCCAAAACAGGTCTATGACATTACGGGTAACTCGCTTAACGTTGCCGTCGCAATGGCTTTTGAAGGCATAGCCATGTTTATTGGCTTGTTACTTGGTGGTTTGCTGTCAGATCGCAAAGACCGAAAATGGCTAATTTTATTGGCACGTGGTGTCTGTGGTTTAGGCTTTGCTGGCCTTGCCATCAACGCCATGTTTGAGCACCCTTCGCTTTATGCCATTTACTTTCTTTCAGCATGGGATGGTTTCTTTGGTGCACTCGGTGTAACGGCAATGATGGCGATCATGCCTGTAATTGTAGGGCGGGAAAATATTGTACAAGCCCGTGCAATCAGTATGGTATCCGTACGTCTTGCAACCGTTATTTCACCAGCAATCGGCGGTATTTTAATTGCTGCTAGTGGTGTTGCAACCGTATATTGGGTCTCAACTGTGGGTACTTTACTTACTGTATTTTTATTGATGGGGCTGCCTGCGCTTAAACCGCAACATACATCAAATGGCGAAAGTCCTCTTCGCCAATTAGCTCAAGGCTTTAAGTTTGTTTTTAAAAATAAAGTAGTCGGTAGCACCATTTTAATTGGAACATTGCTGAGTTTTAGCAGTGCTATTCGTATTATTTTTCCGCAAATGGCAGATGAAATTTTTCACGGCGGCGCATTCGAACTCGGGCTTATGTATACGGCAGTACCTTTAGGCTCGACTTTAGGTGCTTTACTCAGTGGCTGGACAACACGTTTACTCAGACCTGGCTTGATCATGCTCTATACGTGTTTAGGTGTTTTTATTTGCATGATTATGATTGGACTTTCACCGTGGCTCATCGTGACTTTACCCATTTTATGTGTATTCGGATATTTGATGTCGATTGCTAACTTGCTCCAATACAGCATTGTACAAGGACATACACCTGATGAATATTTAGGGCGTATTAATTCAATCTGGCTCGCACAAGATGCATTAGGCGATTCGATTGCCACTACAACTTTAGGTCTTTTAACTCGTTTTTTACCAATATCAGGAAGTATCCTCTTCTTTGGCATACTAAGCTTTGCAGTAGGATTTATGTTCTTATTCAACTCTCAAGATATGCGTGAAACTGGATTCCAAGATCCCAAATTACAAGAAAATTAAACTCTAAATAAAAAGAAGGCAATTATTTGCCTTCTTTTGTTTTAAGCAGAATGATGTGCTTGAAAAACCCAAGTCATAATATGGTCTTGCTCTACAGTCCAACCACCTTGATATTGTTCTAAGAGTTGATAGCGCTGTTGAATTTCTGGCAAGAAAGTTAGCGTTATTTTTTGATTTTCAAAATTAATATCAACGATAGATGCTTCTAAGAAATCGATATATTGCTTTGCAGTGGGGTAAACCGCTTTATATAGACTTTCTTTTATAGAAAAAATTAAGCTCACATAATGGGCAAAATCAAAAAATTCAGCCGCTTTATTTTTCCATAAAGCAAACTCAGATGGCGTTAAAATAAGATGTGCGCTCTCTTGAGCAAATTCTGAGTTCACCCAGTGCTCGATATCAATTCCCAAATAAACCGCATTATTAGATAACGCAACAATTAACTTATTTTGTGAATGACTAATACTCCCCAAAACATGAGTTGGCCAGATGGGTAAATGTTCATGCATAGAGGTTATTGACTGATCTAAACCGAAATGATGATTTAAAACAGCTTGAGCTAAGACCCTGCCACATAAGTACTCATTTTTACGTTCGACATGCGCTTGAGCAATTTTTAGGGGATGCTCTAATTGTTGGTCTATATGCAAATGCGTTGTTTGTGATAAATCTAGCCCATAAAAAAATAGCTCTGATGTAAGAAAAATAGGACTCGAAATTTCATAAATTGATGTACTGATTTGTTCAGGAATATATAGATAATGACTCACTGGATTCGACTTCAAAATAAATATTTTTAATGAGTTATCTCCTATCTTAACTTACTCATCATGAATAGATAAATAATTATATTTATCATTTGATAATAATTATTATTTACTTATACTGTTGGGTAAATTTTGACTTTAATTTACTTATAAACATCGATTATGAAACTTATAGGACTTTTTTTGACCCTGTTGGGAGCGGTCAGTATTTATTGTAGTCATAGCAACCAAAATCTGTTGTCTCAACATCTTCCTACTTTCTTTAAGTATTTGGGTCTAGTGCTATTAGGCATTGGATTTATTGCGCTCTTTGCAAGCTTACCAAAAGTTGTTGCCGCTTTTTGTTGGTTCATGCTCATCATTTTTGCGTGGTCGTTTCTTCCCTTTATGGCACTTTTTAAACGGAAATTGGTTGCATGAAAGCTAAAATTCAGTCTCCGATTCAGCCAGACTGGTGGAGTAAAACTTTTGTAGGTGGTGTTTTTGGTCTAAGTCTTTCTATTGCGATTGGTAATTTGATTGTTTTATTAGGCCAACCTTATGTTGCCATGGATTTATTGGTGCAAGTGGGTATGTGGAGTGTTCCTTGGGTTTGGATGCCTATTATGTTTGGCAGTTATTTTTTTACGACTGGACGAAAAGCGCTTATCTATTTATTCATTGCTAATGCCCTAGCGTATAGCTGTATTTTTGTCTTACGGGGTTAAACATGAAAGTACGTTCAGACATCATGAAATTAGCAAAAAGCATGCATACTTGGGTGGGTGTATGTGCAGGGATTTTGCTTTTTATCTGTTTCTTTGCTGGCGGGCTCAGCATGTTTCAGCACCATATTAGTAAGTGGGCTACGCCAACACAGCAAGTTTTACCGAAAGTCTTACCCGACCAATATAATGAGCTTATTCAAAAAGTACAGACTGCCTATCCTGCTGCGCAAAAGAACTTCATACTCAATTTATCATCCAATGAATTTCACTATGCACCCATTACATGGAGCGAACATGAACGTGGCGATGGCTTTAATGCTGCTCAGACTACGTGGATGGCAAGTTTAGATAACAATGGCGAGTTAATCGTTGCCCAAGAAAACTTATCTAAAGCTGGCTGGTTAATCGAACAGTTGCATGAAACAGCAGGCATACCGGGCATGGCAGGCCACCACGGTTTAGGTCTCTATGTGATGGGTGTGGTTTCTATTTTATATTTTCTTGCCCTACTTTCAGGAGTGATTATTCTTTTACCGACCTTAGTAAAGGATTACTTTGTTATTCGCCCTGGTAAAAATAAAAAGCGCTTTTGGCTAGATGCGCATAATGTGATTGGAATTACCAGTTTACCGTTTCACATCATTATTAGTATTAGCGTTATTGTCTTTGCTTTTCATGACTTTTTTTATGATGCGATTGGACAACTTGCACTCAAAGGACAGCCTGTTTTTCAGCGTTCTCCCCCAGCGCTTATTCAACCTAAACAAACACAGATTGATGTGCAGCAAATATTAGCTCAAGCTAAAAAAGTAGCGCCTGAATATTCAGTTGACTATATCCAGTTCAGTGGTCTAGACAAACCTGAAAAAGCCAATGCACGAATTGCCCTGTATAGTTCAGATCAGATGTTGCGCGGTGCAAATCATGACTTTATGCGTATGAATCCATATGCTGTTGAGCACTTTAATCATAAAGGTATTAACACACAGACTGATGCTGGAAATAAGTTAATCAATGCCATGTTTAGCCTGCATTTTGGCAGTTTTGGTGGTACTGGCGTACGTTGGATTTATTTTGTTTTAGGTGTTGGTGGTGCCTTCTTATTTTATACGGGCAACATTCTTTGGGTTGAAACTCGAGCACGTAAGCAAAAGCGTGCTGAAGACCCTGTTCCTGTTCAACGTAAAGATGTGGTGTTCCTCGCGAACTTAACTATAGGCGCGTGCCTAGGGTGTGTTTTAGCTGTCGTAGGTACAATGTTGGCCAGTCGTTGGCTTTTCGCAGCGCTTAACATTGAAAGCATGAATCACCTCTTTATGTATGGTTATTATGCGATTTTCCTACTGAGTTTGATTTATACCTTTGTGATTGGCTATGCAAAAGCTTTACCACAACTGCTATTAACCTTGGTTTTGGTGTTATTTGCAATTCCGCTTACATCCCTTTTAGCCTACTTCATTCCCCAAAGTGGCCTATGGGTACATGGCGGAGAAATCTTAGTGGTTGATTTCTTAGCTATCATTTTTGCTTTTGCTTTCTGGCGTTTTTATCAACAAGCCCAAGATCGCCGAAAATCTGCTCCAACGGGCAGTTTATGGGCTAGCTAACAACCATGAATCAACATGACTGAAATAATGTGTGAAATATGAAAAATTATAAAACCCACATTGTTTCGGTCAGTTGTTTAATCTCTTGAATATCATGACTCACATAAATCATCGGAATTTTTATTTCTTCTTTTACTTTCTGGAAAAAAGGAATAATTTCAGCTTTATGATTCGCATCTAGCGCTGATAAAGGCTCATCAAGTAGCAACAGCTTAGGTGAATATAACAATGCTCGGCCCAGTGCCACGCGCTGTTTTTCACCACCTGAAAGTTTGATGGGCATACGTTCTAATAAGTGCCCTAACTTTAATAACTCAATAATATAATCTGCTTCAAAGTGACGTTCTTGTTGGGACAGGTGCTTAAGACCAAATAATAAGTTTTGCTTTACCGTTTTATGCGGAAAAAGCTGAGCATCTTGAAAAACCAGTCCAACGTGCCGCTTTTGCGTGCTCAAATTAATGTTTTGACCTGAATCAAACCATGTTTGATTCTGTATCTTAATGAACCCACTACATGGAGTGTTCAGCCCTGCAATGGCATGTAAAATTGATGTTTTACCTGACCCAGAGGCACCAAATAGCCCAATAACAGAAGCATCTGTCTCGAAACTAGGTTCAATATGAAATTGCCCCATTTGTAGCTGAAAACGGCAATCGATCAACATAGTCTTACCGCCCTAAGCGCTTCTTTTGATAACGATGAAACCACTGTGCAAACCATAAGGCTAAAAAAGCCACGCTTAACGATAAAACAATAAGCCGTTGAATAGCAGCCTCTGTATCGGGCTGTTGCATTAAGCTATACATAGCCAAAGGCAAAGTACGCGTTTCATTTGAAATATTACCCACAAAGGTAATGGTCGCACCAAACTCACCTAAACTACGGCAAAAACATAAAATAGCACCAATTAAAATACCACTGCTGGCAAGTGGCAACGTGACATGAAAAAAGGCTCCTAAAGATGAGGCACCTAGTGTCTTTGCTGCCATTTCTAAGCGCTGATCGACCAGTTCAATCGCTAGTCGAATCGATTGCACCAATAGCGGAAAACCCATCACTGCCGAAGCAAGAACGGCACCTTTCCAGTTAAATGCAAAATCAATTCCGAGAGGCGCCAAATATTGCCCAACAACACCGCGGCTCCCAAAAACTTGTAAAAGCAAATAACCAGGAACCACTGGTGGTAGCACTAAAGGTAAAAACACCAATGTTTCAATAAATGACTTACCCCAGAACTCTTTACGTGCCAAAAACCATCCCACACAAATTGCAGGAATAATGCTGACCACAAGACAACTTGCTGCAACCTTACAAGAAAGTTGAAGAACGCTGAGTTCTTCTGGGGTTAAAGAGAACATCATGGTTTAACTGGAGCTAGCACACTAAAGCCATATTTTTTAAAGACTGCTTTAGCTTGGTTGCTTTGTAAAAATTGATAGAACTTTGCTGAGTTTGAGTTCTTTTTAATCAACCCTACAGGATAAATAATTGGTGAATGTGCATTTTCTGGAAATATGCCAGCTACCTTCACATCTTTGCTAATTGCTGCATCGGTTGCATAGACAATCCCAACCTGACATTCACCACGCGCAACAAAATTTAATGCAGCTCGAACATCTTCTGTTTCAACTAACTTTGGCTCAATACGGCTCCACCAACCTAGGTTAGTAAAAGCTTGTTTAGCATATTTGCCTACAGGCACACTTTTGGTATCCCCTGTACAAATCTTGCCTGTAAATACTTTATTGGGATCGGTCGTTTTATCTAGTTTTATATTTAGTGACCGCCCTTTAGGGGTAATTAGAACCAGACGGTTGCCTAATAAATTTATACGGTCATTTGCTGCAACTCGTTTTTTATTTTGCAGATAATCCATCCACTGGGTATCAGCAGAGATAAATACATCGGCTGGTGCCCCAGCTTCAATTTGTTTCGCTAATGTCGATGAGCCTGCATATGAAGTTTTAACTTCTACTTTATTTTGTTTTTCATAAATTTTTTCTAAATCGTTAATTGCATTCGTTAAGCTCGCTGCTGCATAAACGGTAACCGATTCAGCTTTGGCTGGAACATTAAAGACTAATCCTATGCTGAGCACCGAACAGACTAAAGCCAACTTTTTTATCTTCGTATCACTTACCATTATGTTTTACCTTTTTGTCGTTTTTTGCAGCGATATATACCCAAGAATATAGCGATAACCATAGATGATGAAAAGTAGAAATTATTTATAAAGATGGATATTTTTTCTGAGCAACTGAAAACTATTGGTAGATAAAACTGATTCGCGCTTAAATTCTTTAATTTATAAAGTATTTCTCATCTTATTTCTTTAAATAGCTACTCATGATTTGATAGTCCTGTTCTAAGGCTTGTCGAGCATTGATTTCCATTTGTCGGTAATGCTCTAAGACTTTTTGGCCTATAGCTGTAACGGCTGCCCCACCTCCATGTGTTCCGCCTGTTTGAGTTTCAACTAAAGCTGTTTCAAAGCACTGGTTCATGGTGTCGACCAACTGCCATGCACGGCGGTAGCTCATATTCATAGATTTTGCGGCTTGTGAGATCGAACCAGTTTTCTCAATCGCTTCAAGTAAGTCTGCCTTACCCGGACCAAATGCAATGTTCTGCTCTAAAAGAATTCTAATTTGTAATTTTAAGTTTTGTTCTTTCATAGACTTAGTTCACAAAAGTTTATTTTATGCTCACTAACATTATAGGGAAGTTTAACAAGCTAAGACATATACAAATTTAAATCTCTACTCTTTCCTAAAAAGAGTTCAATTAAAAAAATCAAAACTGCACAAAGTGGATAAAGATCTGGAAAAAACGGATAGAGGCCAAAGCCTAATCGCGGTTCAATCAGTTAAAAGCTGAATGAATAGGATTGAGCAAATGACCTCATCTAATTTAAAACAATGGAATGATTTTGTAGATGGATGTATCGACTTCCGTCCTAACGATGGCGTGTTTCGTATTGCACGAAATATGTTTACTGAACCTGAACTATTTGACTTGGAAATGGAACTTATTTTTGAAAAGGTTTGGATTTATGCATGTCACGAAAGTGAGATTCCAAACAATCATGATTTCCTAACCGTTCAAATTGGTCGTCAACCGATTATTGTGAGCCGTGATGGTAAAGGTGAATTACACGCCATGGTCAATGCCTGTGAGCATCGCGGTGCGACTTTAACACGCGTTGCTAAAGGCAACCAATCTACATTTACTTGTCCATTCCACGCATGGTGCTATAAGTCAGATGGCCGCTTGGTGAAAGTCAAAGCACCAGGCGAATATTGTGAAGATTTTGATAAATCAAGCCGTGGCTTAAAACAAGGCCGTATTGCCAGCTACCGTGGCTTCGTATTTGTAAGCCTTGATACTCAAGCAACAGATTCTCTTGAAGACTTTTTGGGCGATGCAAAACTGTTTCTTGATTTAATGGTTAACCAGTCCCCAACAGATGAACTCGAAGTATTACAAGGCAAGTCATCTTATACCTTTGCAGGTAACTGGAAGCTACAAAATGAAAATGGCCTAGATGGTTACCATGTAAGTACTGTTCACTATAACTATGTTTCTACAGTCCAACATCGCCAGCAAGTCAATGCATCAAAAGGTGAAGAACTCGATACGCTTGACTACAGCAAGTTAGGTGCCGGTGACTCAGAAACCGACGATGGCTGGTTTAGTTTCAAAAATGGTCATAGCGTATTATTTAGTGACATGCCGAACCCAACTGTTCGTCCGGGCTACGGCACCGTTATGCCATATATGGTTGAAAAATATGGCGACAAATATGCTGAATGGGCAATGCACCGTTTAAGAAACTTGAACTTGTACCCTAGCCTATTCTTTATGGACCAGATTAGCTCACAGCTTCGTATTGTTCGTCCTGTGGCATGGAATAAAACCGAAGTCATTAGTCAATGTATTGGTGTTAAAGGTGAATCTGCTGAAGCGCGCCGTAACCGTATTCGCCAGTTTGAAGATTTCTTTAACGTATCAGGCCTTGGTACACCAGACGATTTAGTTGAATTCCGTGAACAGCAAAAAGGTTTCCAGGCACGACTTGAACGTTGGAGCGATATTTCTCGTGGCTGTCAGTCTTGGGAATATGGCGCGACCAAAAACTCACAAGATTTAGGCATTCAACCCGTTATTACTGGCCGTGAATTTACCCATGAAGGACTCTATGTAAACCAGCATGGACATTGGCAACGTCTAATGCTTGATGGCTTAAATAAGAAAGCATTGAAAATGCAGGATATTACTTTTGAAAACAATGCCGTAATGGATGAGGTGTAACCATGTCACAAGAACTACATTTTGCTGTATCTCAGTTTTTGTACAAAAAGGCAGAGCTTTGTGATGCTTATGACTGGGATGCCTACCTAGAGCTTTACGATGAAGATAGTGAATATCATATTCCACAGTGGATTGATGACCATAATTATGTTCAAGATCCAAATCAGGGCTTGTCTTATATTTATTATGCGGACCGTACAGGCCTTGAAGACCGTGTATTCCGTATTCGTACCGGAAAAGCAGCCTCTGCAACGCCATTACCACGTACTTTGCACAGCATAAACAACATCCGAGTTAAAACATTGGATGATGGATTAATTGAAGCAAAAGTTGCATGGCAAACGCTTTATAACCGTCAAGGTTTAGAAGGCTGTTTTTACGGACACGCTACTTATCTTTTACGCCAAACAGCAGATGGTTTCCGCATTCGTCGTCAGCACAGCATTTTGCTGAATGACAAAATTGATTCCGTTTTAGACTTCTATCACGTTTAAGGGGAATGAAAATGGGACATTCAGTTGCACTTAACTTTGCCGATGGCAAAACCTTTTTCATTTCGGTAAATAACGATGAATTGCTGCTTGATGCGGCAGTTCGCCAAGGAATTAACCTACCGTTAGACTGCCGCGAAGGTGTTTGTGGCACCTGTCAGGGACAGTGTGAAACCGGCATTTATGAACAAGAATATGTTGATGAAGATGCATTAAGTGAACGTGATTTGGCCGAGCGAAAAATGTTAGCTTGCCAGACCCGTGTAAAATCCGATGCAGCTTTTTATTTCGATCATGATTCTGCTATCTGTAACGCTGGTGATACCTTAAAAATTGAAACCAAAGTGACTGCGGTTGAGCTAGTTTCTGAAACGACAGCAATCTTACATCTTGATGCAAGCAGACACGCTGAACAACTTCAGTTTTTGCCGGGACAATATGCTCGTTTGCAAATACCGGATACTGAAGATTGGCGCTCATATTCTTTTGCAAATAGACCAAATGCGACCAATCAATTGCAATTCTTAATTCGTCTATTGCCAGACGGTGTGATGAGTAATTACCTGCGTGATCGTTGTCAGGTTGGACAAAGCTTACTTATTGAAGCACCGCTTGGTAGTTTCTATTTACGTGAAGTAGAGCGACCACTGGTTTTTGTGGCAGGTGGAACTGGTTTATCAGCTTTCTTGGGAATGCTTGATAACTTGGTTGATCAGCCTAACTCGCCTGCAGTTCAGTTGTACTATGGCGTAAATAGTGAAACCGACTTGTGTGAACAACAGCGTTTACAGGCCTATGCAGAACAGCTACCTAACTTTAGCTATCACCCGATTGTGACTAAGGCAACGGAAACTTGGCAAGGTAAAGCCGGTTATATCCATGAGCACTTAAATAAAGATCAACTGGCCGAGCAAGCTTTTGATATGTATTTATGTGGCCCACCGCCAATGATTGAAGCCGTTAAAAATTGGTTAGATGAGCAAGCTCTGCAAAACTACCGTATCTACAGCGAGAAATTTTTACAGAGCAATACCTCACGCTAAAAGTACAGATAGCTTCAGTACAAATAATTTAGAAACCACTCAAACCTGAAATGATTCAATATACTCTTATAAGGGGTATATTGAATTTTTGCATTTAAATTAAAAGCTTTTATATATCAATAATATAAAATAATGAATTCCGACAAAATAAATTGACCAGTTCGCTCGGATTTGCTATAAATTTTGATAGATCTCAAGGAATAAGATCATGATGAGATTAAGTTATAGCACCTTTTATATCCTCCTATTCTATTTCTCGAATGTATTAAATTGATGGACAAAATTCGACGTAACAATTTGAGAAAATCATATTAATTAGCGGTTAAATTGGTCTGTATTTTGCTTATATCTCATTGTAATTTGCGAGTAACTTAATTTTTTAAGTGCCGTATTTACTTGCTGTGCAGCGAAGTTTTAAAGCTCTTGCAATACAAGTAAATACAGGAGTGAGCCAAAAGGGATAAATATGAACCAAGCCAACTCCCCAGAACTCAGTGGGCGTCATTTTCAAAATGAGTCTATCTTTACCAATCATAATCTGGTGTTTGATCACCACGATTTAAGCGAAACTTGCCGAAATGTAGGCCAAATTTTTAAACCGCATGATCTTAAAATCTCTCAGCAGAAGCGAGATTTCAGTGCAACCATGCACCATGTTAAAACAGGCGCACTGTCTATTAGTCGCTTGGAATATGGCGCGGATGTCATTATTGAACCAGATCACCTTGATAACTTTTACTTAATTCAAATTCCAACTCAAGGCTACGCAGAAATCGAGTTTGGTTCTCAAAAGTTTATTTCTTATTCTCAAGTTGCTTCTATTATTTCTCCTCAGCAATCTTTACGTATGCGCTGGCATGCGAACTCACCACAGCTCATTCTAAAAGTTTCAAAGGATGATTTTACGTATCATTGTCGCCAACACATTGCTGATTCAGAAAATAACTTACTCGTTTTCGACCCAAAATTAGACTTTTCTACACAAAGTGGAGCCTATTTTTTACAGCTCGTTAGAACCTTGATGGATGCTTTGGCATGCGAGCAACACCCGCTTCATCATCCTTTAGCCTTTAAACAATTTGAGTCAAATTTGTTCAATGCACTCATTTATGGTCAACCCAACAATGCATTACATAAAATAGATCATTATAAAGAAAAAACCGTTTCTCCTTATTTCGTGAAACGTACAGAAGCCTATATTAAAGAACATTTACATGAGCCACTTAATGTCGAAATTTTAGCTGAACATGCGGGCGTGAGTGTGAGAACACTATTTACTGGCTTTAAAAACTATTTGGGGACTACCCCAATGTCTTATCTTAAAGAATTACGCTTTGAACAAGCTCATTTAGAGCTGATGCACAATGAAAATCTATCGGTCACAGACGTTGCATTTAAGTGGGGATTTACTCACTTAGGCCGTTTTTCTCAAGAATATAAACGCCGTTATGGTGAATTACCTTCTTCTACCCGCCGTTCTGGTCAAAGTGAAGGCTCAGGCTTAATTACTTCAATTTTTTCGTAAACTAAAATAGATAAAAGCCTTTTATATTTTAGATATAAAAGGCTTTTTTTATGACTTAAAAATGATGAACATAACGAACTTGTAGTCGCGTACCTTCTGGGCGGTTTTCAGCATCTTGCTCAAAATAAGCATTTGCGACCAAATGATCATTTTTAGAAAAACTATACATCGCACCGGGACCAATTGCCCAAACTTGTTCACGTCGGCCTTTAACTTTTTCACCATCGACTTCAGTATCAGTTACCTGTTTTAACCAATAGCCATTTAGTCCTAAGCGGAACTGTTCGGTAATGGCATAGTCTGTTGCAAAGTTTGCATGAATTGCTTGCCCAGCTTGCATATCATTTGCTCCAGCAAACGCATAGCTTGGGTCATCATTTTTAAAGTTATAGAGGTAATGGATACGCGTTGAAGCTGTCCACTTTGGATTGAACCAATATGTTGCTGCCCAATAAGGATCAAATGAAACAGCATTATTACTTGGGTTAATATCTTTTTGCTGGTCGTATTCCCCAGTAGGTAAATTGACCTGAAACTCAAAACGATGTACAAACTTCGGCCCTTGTGCACCCATGATTGGATCGAACTGAATAAATGGTCCAATCATAATGTCCCCAAAGCCGCTTTGGGCCTTAATGGCAGCATTATTCAAGCCATCATCCATGTCCATTTTACTGACAAAAGGAATTAAAAAATTCATACCTAGGCTGGCTTTATCTTTTACTCGGACATTCGATAAATAACTAATCTGCTCAACCAGTACTTGATAATTTAAATCTGTTTTAGGCAAACCTAATTTTTGTCCATTGGCATCGACCAGTTTATTACTATCGTAATTTTGGAAGTAGGTTTGAGCATACCAGCCGGGCCCTGCGGGTAATCCACCATCGAGAAAGCTGGTCATACCTAAGTTTACGGTCGGTAAATCATAGGCATGTGTAACCAACGGCAAACCCAACAATGTTCCTGCTAAAAATCCATGTTTAATTAATGTGCTTTTCATCTTCTTATTTCCTATAAAAAAATCACGACCGGATTGATCGTGATTGTGGTGAATTAATGTGCTAATTCTGGATGCTCTGCAGCAATCCGATACTTTCCTGCATGGAATACCAAAGGTTCACCTTGGCGTTGTTGGTATTGTTCAATCTGACCAATAAAAATCAGGTGATCTCCACCTTCATACTGATTTACATTGCGGCAAACCAAGGTTGCGAGTGCGTCGGACAAAATTGGAACGCCTGCATTGCATTGTTGATGCGCTACACCTGCAAATTTATCTTCAGCGCCTCGAGCGAAATGTCCAGAAAGTTGATGATGCTCTTGTGCCAACATGTGGATGGCAAAATATTCAGCTTCTACAAAATCAGACAAACTTGGCGCTGTTTTTGAAAGGCTCCACAAAATTAATGGTGGGTCTAAAGACAGCGATGAAAATGAATTGGCTGTCATGCCTATCTTCCGACCATCTTTACCACGGGTTGTAATCACGGTAACGCCAGTTGCAAACTGACCAAGTAAATTACGAATTTCTCTTGGGTTTTCTGCATTAATTGCTTGTAAAGCTAAAGTTTCAATTGTGTCCATTTTCATATCTCCCTTTGCTGTTTTGCCCTTAAGCCACTTTTGCTGCGGTTTTTGAGGCCATGAATGCTTGAGCTTGATCTGCATCAAACCACCAAGGAGCAAAGGCACGAGGGTCATCAAAGTTATTGGCCATAATGGAAGCAATGCTCTGGTTTTGGCTTGCGGCTGCTAATAGCTCAACAACATGAGGCTGTGGTGGCACTAATAGGCTATTGGTCCAAGCCACCACTTTTTCTGCATAAGCCCAATAACGTTCAAAAGTTTGAACCATCCATTGTTCGCTAAAGTTTTGATTATCATTGGCTAAAATGGCATCGAAATAGATTTTGCTACACTTAGCAGCGTTGTTTGACCCTTGACCAGTAATCGGGTCATTCACCACTAAGGCATCTGCCATACCAAAAATTTTCTTGCCAGACGGTAAGGTTAAAACCGGTTTACGTACTGTCGGTGGGAAACGTCCTGCTAAATATCCACCAGCATCGGTTAACTCAACATTCGCGCAGCGTTCATATTCCCAAGGCACAAATTTCTTGAGTAAATCCAAACTGCATTGCAGATGCTGTTCTGGTGTTTTGACATCTTGCCAGCAATCCATTGGCCCATTTGGAATACCTTCAAACACCATAATGTCGCAAGGACCATTTACTGTAAGTGCTGGAAATGAAAAGTATTCGCCCACTTCGGGAATAATGTTAAAAGTCACACGAGAGTATGGTGAAATTGGCTTCATGTTTTTGACATAGGTCAATGCCAAAGCGCGCTGCGGTTTATCAAAAACACTACGTGCATCATCACGCTCAAACTGTTTAACGACTTCACCTTTACCAGCCGCGAGTAATACAAGTTCGTAGTCGTTTGCGAGTTGTTCTAACTCTTCTATTCCCACATCCTGAATCACTAATCGGCCACCACGGCGTTCAAATTCTTCCATCCAATATGGCATTTTGACGCGTTGATCGACCGATTGAGCGTAACGCTCAAGACGAGCACTCCATTCAAATGCTTTACCACCATTTTCAGGATTAACTAAAGCCAGCCCGATGCCTTCTACCGCTGGACATTGTTCTTCCCAAAAATTTAGTCCCAAGTCACGTTCAGTTTGTAAAGCGGTATGAAACATACACTGGCTTGACATGACTTTACCTTGGCGGATTTCATCGGCAGTTCGGTTGGTGATCATGGTTACGTCATAGCCTGTATCTAATAAGCCTAAACCAAGCTGTAAACCAGACTGTCCTGCTCCAACAATTGCAATACGGCGCATAATATTCTCCATAATTTTCTAAATGTGCTTTAAAACGCTATGCTATTCGGCTAAACGTGGAATAGCGGGCTGTGATCCTTCAGGGCCCATCACTGAATATCCGCCATCGACCGCATAATCTGCTCCGGTGACAAAACTCGCAGCAGGTGACAATAAGAACAAAACAACATTGGCAACTTCTTCGGGATGACCCAATCGGCCTAGCAAGTGATAATCGGCTGCCACGCTATCGGCCTTTTCGCGGTTATTACCGCTGACTTCTGCAATGACACGAGACCATGTCCAACCCGGAGAAACGGAGTTGACGCGAATACCATCGGCAGCAAAGTCCATTGCCATGCTTTGTGTGAGTTGACGTATCGCGGCTTTAGACACTGGATATAACCAGCGCCCTGTTTGTGCCACTTTGGCCGAGATTGAAGTAAAATTAACGATTGAACCTTGCTGCTTTTTTAGGTCATTGTATAAAGCACGGCTCAGCTCAACGGTAGAGGCCAAATTAATATCGAGTGCTTGTAACCAGTCCTGACGGGAAGATTTAAAACCATCATCTAAGTAGGTACATGCCAGATTTACCAAGTAACTCACTTTACCTAAATGTTGGTGAATATCTGCCACAGCTTGTTGAATAGCCGCATCGCTGGTTAAATCGGTTTGAATAAACATCACATCATGGTTAAAGCTTTCTGCAATTGCTTTACCTTTGGCATCAATATCTAAAATAGCGACATGAGCACCTGCACTCGCCAAGGCTTGCACAACGGCTTTACCAATGAGTGTTGCGCCACCGCTCACCACAGCGACTTTTCCTTTTAAATCTATATTCATTACAATTCTCCTTAATTGACTGGCTTGCCTTCACTACTTGACCAAGACGGCATCAACGTATTTGAAGGAAGATCTTCATCAAGAAGTTTTCGTGCTGTCTCGACACCTGCAACGGGTAAGCCTGTTGGGTCTAATAAACCAATTTGAACAAGTACAGACGCTTGGTCCCAGTAAATATGCTCATGGCACAGCTTTGAACCTCTGAACTGAATTACACCTAACATTGGAATTTCGACATATTTACCAGTCGGTTTTATACCCGGTAATAGCCAGTCAATTTCAGCGTCATGGGTAAAGCTCATAATGAATTCGTCGACCACTTGCGTTGAGCCAACCGTACGAGAGATCGAGGTGATCTTCATATCTTTCGGGTTTTGGTGAACAAAATGATATTGATAAAAACGAGCAAGCTGGCTTTGGCCTACACCGCCAGTTAAGGTTGGAATATGGTTCACATAAGGTTCTGCAACCATCGTTGCCATGGTTGCTGGGACGTCACGCGTATCAAACTCATGACGAATATGCTCTTCCCATAGCGCGACTAGGTCATATTTCGGTCCAATCGTGTCATGTAGAGCTGTTACTGTACGCTCGTGGGCAAAACGTGCTGAAGGTTTGTGATAATGATTGCTTTTTGGGCGTGCAAAAGCATGATCAACCCCTTCATAAACATAAGCTTGTACATTTGAATATTGGTTGGCTGCATCGACAATCGCTTGTCTCGCATCTGGCGGTGTAAATTGGTCCAGTTCGGCAATATGTAAAACCAAGCGCCCTTTTACGTTGGCTAACTCATCTAACGCTTTTTCAATGCCTACACCATAATAACCTACAGCACATGCCACGTCAGAAAGTCGACAACCTGCAAGATACGCAAGCTTTCCACCCAAACAATACCCCACCACACCGAGGCCTATAGAGGTGTCACATTCTGGTCGAGTCTTTAAAAAAGATAGGCTGTCCTGAATATCTTCAATACCGAGGTTTTCATCATATTGCTGATAAAGCTCGAAAGCCTTTTGAAAATCTTCTGGTGTGTAACCCAGTTCGATATTAGGTGCTACACGCCAAAATAAATCAGGAACTAAAACGGTATAGCCTTCTTCTGCAAGAAATTCTGCTTTTTCTCGCATGGCTGCATTTACCCCAAAGATTTCCTGACAAAGCACCACTCCAGGTCCTTTTCCTGTTTCTGGCGTCGCTAGATATGCACTGAACTGCTTTCCAGATGCAGTTTTAATTTGAATGGTTTGACCAGCCATAGTGTCAACTCCTGACATTGTTATGGCTTTATCTTCTATCTGAAATTTTTTTTAGACTGTCCAAAAGCTGCAAGCATTATCCAATCTCTGCGCAATTATCAAAATCAATCAAACTGGATAAAAATTAAAAACAAATAAACATCTATATTTCAAAAACTTAAATTAAAAATGAAATTAATACTTTTTATCTAATTTGGAAAATATGGATGAAGATTAGGACTTATTGGATAGTGAAGAGTGGCTAAAAATAGTTCAATCAAAGATACAGGTTTTGTAACGAATACATTGAATTACTCAGGGAATTAAATAAATTTAAGAAGGAATACATATGAAAACGATAGATGCGAATACGATTATCAATCGCGAAAAACTGTCTCCCTTACAGTGGGTGGTTTTTATTCTAGGCTTTTTTGTCTTTTTCTGTGATGGTCTAGACACAGGAATTATTGGTTTTGTTGCTCCGGCATTACTAGATGACTGGGGAATTACCAAGCCTCAACTTGCACCAGTTTTAAGTGCTGCCTTAGTCGGCATGTCGATCGGTGCAATTATTTCGGGACCTTTAGCCGATAAGTTTGGCCGTAAAGGCGTTATTGTTTTTACCAGTCTTTTGTTTTCCATATTTACCATTTTGTGTGGCTTTGCTAATTCAACCCAAGACTTAATGATTTATCGCTTTATTACAGGTGTTGGTTTAGGGGCAGCTATGCCGAATATCAGTACTATTGTCTCAGAATATATGCCTGTAAAACGTAAAGCATTCCTTACAGGTCTTGCTGGCTGTGGATTTATGCTTGGTATTTCTTGTGGCGGTGTGTTGTCAGCTTATCTATTAGAAAGCTATGGCTGGGCTAAGGTGATTATTATTGGCGGGAGTATTCCCCTAATTTTAGTGGTTGCTTTATTACTTAAATTACCTGAATCAACGCAATACTTAATTACACGTCATCAACAAGATAAAGCACAGCGTATCTTAGAAAACATTCAAGGTCATTCTTTTCAAGAGCCTGTAAAACTTGTTTTAACTCAAGCAGAAAATACCTCAGATAAAAATCCGGTTAAAGTGGTTTTAGGAAAATATCTTTGGGGTTCAAGCATGCTTTGGCTCTGCTGTTTTACTAGTCTTTTGGTGTTCTATCTTTTAACAAGCTGGATGCCAACGATTTTAAAAACAGCAGGTTTCAGTACCCAACAGTTTAGTTTAATTGCTGCGATTTTCCCTTTTGGTGGTGTAATTGGCGCAACCATTATGGGATGGTACATGGATAAACTGAACCCAACTACAGTCATTAAATATTCATATCTGATTGCTTTCGTCCTATTCATTGTTGCAGGTTTGGTGAGCTCAAATATTTTCTTATTGGGTCTTACTATCTTCTTAATTGGTGTATTACTCGCTGGTGCACAGTCTTCATTACTGCCACTTGCAGCTATGTTCTATCCAGCAGTATGCCGCGCGGTTGGAGTTTCATGGATGCATGGCATCGGTCGTATCGGTGCAATTTTAGGCGCTTTCTTTGGTTCGCTCATTTTCACTTTCAACCTAAGCTTAAGCGGTATTTTCTTTATTCTAGCAATACCAACCTTCATCTCATTTATTGCACTTAGCCTAAAAGTAATTTATGAGAAATCTAAACACAAACAAGTGTTAAAGCTCGAAGAAAGCCTATAAATATTAATCGATAAATAAAAAACTGATTTAGTTGCCTAAATCAGTTTTTTATTTGGAAAATTAAATATCAGAAAATTTTGCCTTTGGTCTCACTTGGGTTTTCTCCAAATTCTTCACGATATTCTTGAGAAAAACGGCTTAAATGGTTAAAGCCCCAGTCATACGCAAGCTTTGAAATAGAAACCTTTTTATCTGCTCCTGTAGTGCTCAAGATTTTGTAAATTTGTTGAAGACGATATTTTTTCAAATACGACATTGGGCTGGTGCCGTAGTATTGTTGAAATTCATCATACAATTTTGATTTTGAAACCCCAGCCAAACGCTGCAAGTCTTCTGCACAGATTTCTTCGTGAGCATGTTCAATAATAAAATTACGAACCTTTCGAATATAAGCTGGCTCATCTTGATGTGAGAGTGACTTTAAAGCTTCAGAGTAGTTGTTTTCTTGAGATAATAGTAAGGCTTTAATTACAAAATTTTCATAATCTTCAGATAACATCTGCAAACCATAAAAATTACTATATTGTGATTTTAGCTGCAAAAAATTCTGAATATTCTTCCACCACGCTCCAATCAGTTGCTCAGAGTCTAAGTGCATTTCAGGGTTAAAAATGATAGGCGTTTCTATAGGTTTATTCAGTAAATCTGCAAGGACAATCTGCATACTCCGTTCAGGAATAACCACCTGAAATTTTCTGCAATCTTTATCGATAATCAAATCTTGCTGATCGTTATTTGAAACAATAAGGCCCCTGTTTTTATCAGATTGATAATGAGCGCCACGAATGTTGAGAGCTTGTCGACCTCGTATCGGCAAACTAATGCTATACGCTTTTAAATTTGAGATGTTAATGGCAACGTTTGCACCATAACTGATTGTACCGATTGCCATTTTTTTATTGGGCAAACGCATTCCGTCATAGTGAAAATCGAGAGTGTCTTTGTAAATTGTGTCTAGACGGTGTTCACCACAAATCGTGGACATCAAATTCTGCGCAAATTCAGCTTTGCGTGAATAATGATTGAGTTCCATCTGTTGGCTGAGTGATATCATATCCTTTTCACCTAGCTAAAACTTATTGCTAAAAAAGCAACTTGTATGCCAATTAATATCCTTTAATTGACGAGTTTTCCTGAAAATATCTAATCAGGAAATAACGTAAATATTACTTTCTCATACTCTATTAAATTTTAAAAATGGAAATAAGTTAAATACCTTTAAAGTATAAATTTATACCCTAACGAACTTATTTTTTTAGTTTTTTATAACAAGTTATAGTAGAGATAAAGCATTATTTTGAACAGTAGACGATCGTAAATTTTTAACGAATAAAAAACCGCTTATATAGAATAAGCGGCTTTTAAAACACTTAAATTATTGAGCTGTATAACCACCATCCATAACAACAGCCTGGCCTGTTACTCCACCTGCTTTATTACTCGCAAGGAAAATCGCATAGTCAGCAATTTCTTCAACAGACAACAAACGTTTTTGAGGAACCATGGCCAAAATTACGTCTTCAAGCGCACTGTCTAAACTCACATTACGGGTTTTAGCCAAATCTGCAATTTGCCCACGAACCAATGGCGTATCTACATAACCCGGACATAAAGCATTTACCGTAATACCGTCACGTGCACATTCCAATGCCGCAACTTTTGTTAGGCCAATCACGCCATGTTTAGCACTGTTATAACCTGCCTTTCCAGCAAAACCAATCAAGCCATTAATTGAAGCCATATTAATAATACGACCATATTTTTGAGCTTTCATGATTGGAAAAACGTGTTTAATACCAATAAATGCCCCTGTTAACATGACCTGAACTAGCTTTTGAAAAACAGCCGTTGGAAACTCTTCAATAGGCGCAACATGTTGAAAGCCAGCATTGTTAATTAAGATATCGACTGTACCAAAGGTCTTTTGAGTCAGCTCAATTGCTTGTTTATAAGCATCTTCATCAGTTACATCACATGGTGCAGACAGTGCATCAAAACCTTGCTCTTTAAGTGAGTTCGCCGTTTCTTGGCACTTTTCAGTATTCATATCAGAAATAACAACTTTGGCACCTTCTTGAGCAAATTTCTTGGCAATCTCTAGACCGATACCACTTGCAGAACCTGTAATAAAAGCAACTTTACCGTCTAAAAGTTTAGTCATTTATTTACTCCTTAATACTTATAACGTACTGATTTAAACAATACCTGTTACTGTAAAGACCGTAATCACCACAAATACTGCTAATGTTTTAATTACCGTAACTGCAAAAATATCTTTATACGATTGTTTATGGGTTAAACCTGTAACAGCGAGTAATGTAATTACAGCACCATTATGCGGAAGCGTATCCATACCACCCGACGCCATTGCAACCACACGGTGCATGACTTCTGGTGGAATACCTGCAGCTAAAATTGCGGCGTTATAATGTTCAGCCATCGCACTTAAAGCGATACTCATACCACCAGAAGCCGAACCAGTAATACCTGCTAATACTGTTGTGGTCACAGCCCCATTCACTAAAGGGTTTGTGAAGGTACTGCTCATTGCATGACTAATCATGGCAAAGCCTGGTAATGACGCAATAATTGCACCGAAACCATACTCAGAGGCCGTATTCATTACTGCTAAAAGTGAGCCACCAATACTGGCATTAATGCCCTCTTTAAAATTCGTCACGACACGTTGATAATCAAACAAAATTGCAGAAATAATCCCGACAATAAGTGCAAGGCCAACTGCCCAGATCGCACCAGTTTTTGCTACATCTACGGTGTAGTCAGCTAAACCGACAGTGGCAAAATCAAAGCCATTTGGATACCACTCTTTAATTGCTTTAGACAAATATTTGTTCATTACCGCAACAAGAATAAGGGGTACAAACGCTAAAAACTGACGAGCTGTACTTCCATTATTTTGCAGAGACATTTCGGCTTCAATTTCTTGAGGCTGCGTACCGTCTCCCCCAAAACCAGTGAATCCTTCACCAGCTTTTGCAGCAGCTCGGCGACGCCATTCTAAGTAGCTCAAACCCATGCATAGAACAAAAATTGCACCGATAATTCCTAGAAATGGTGCAGCATAAATATTGGTGCCAAAGAATGTAGTTGGAATTACGTTTTGAATTTGTGGCGTACCCGGCAATGCATCCATGGTAAATGTAAATGCACCCAGCGCAATGGTTCCCGGAATTAAACGTTTTGGAATATTGGCTTGTCTAAAAAGTTGGTTGGCAAAAGGATAAATTGCGAATACAGCAACAAAAAGACTAACGCCGCTATAGGTTAAAATTGCACCTAATAGTACAACGGTTAAAATTGCCTTTTTTGCCCCAATCCATCTTACAATGGTTCTAGCAATAGACTCAGCAATTCCTGACATTTCAACGACTTTACCGAAAATTGCCCCAAGTAAAAATACAAGAAAGTAATCTTTAATAAAGTTCACCATTTTGGGCATAAATACACCCGAATAAAATGGTAAGACATTGGCAGGGTTAATGAGAAGAACAGCGAGTAAGGCACAAATTGGTGCCATGAGAATGACTGAAAAGCCCTTGTAAGCTGTATACATTAACAGCCCAAGCGAAAGTAGAATTACAAATAATTCCCACATATATTCTTTCTCCCTAAAGAATAGATATTAGGTTCAATAAAATTACCAAAAGATATTTAGGTTATCCCAAACCGATAATGATAAAAATCACAATATCCATGTGTGGTAATAGGTAAATGAGCTTAAAAATAAAATATCACTAAAATATTTAAAAACAATGTAATTTATTGAAATTTTTAAATCACAATAAATTACAATGACTTATTTGACTCTCTTGGTAAAATTTAATTATAAAAAAATATTATTGTTTTATAAAACTTATTAATTATTGAGTAAATTAAATTAATATTTCTATATTATTTAATAAAACCAATTGAATAATATATTTTTTAAAATATTCTTTATCAAATAAAAAACAAAAGCCCCCTAATAAGGGCTTTTATCAAAGTATTAGTTTTATTAATTGTAAAGCATTTCACTTAAGAGCTTTACAGTAGCAAAGTCAGCTAGCATTGAACGTTCAGATTTACACTTATCAGTCTATATTATTAACAATTGGGTTATTTTGATTCTGCATAAATGTAATTCAATACTTATATCTGATTTATAATGGTAACAATCTAGGTCTACGATATGGACCAGAACTTATACGAAAAATATTTTTAACATTTGGTTTGATATTTTGTTTCTCAAAGGCAGGGTTAAAGCTTGATCCAGTACACAGTCCTTTTCCTTCAGGATCAGGTGCCACTGCCATACTCCATTGCCCTACTGGTAAATAAAATGTTGCTTTCTCACCTGTATCAAAACGTCCAATAGTTTCATTACGAAAGAGAACACTTAAGTAACAAGCGCTACCTAGAAAGCCAGTATCTCTAGTGATTTCAACTTCAGCATAACCATCTTTATTTTCTTGATAAGCAAATAAACGCTCTTTGGGTGATTGCTTTGCCATAGTTGTCGAAATAGGCGTTGTGGCACACCCAACCAAAGAAACGACAAAACCCAATAAAAGTATTTTTTTCATGACATTATCCACTTTAATAATGATTTAAATTTAACTGCTCAGAAAAATGAAAAAGCACCTGCGAGTATTTTTTATTTTCTTTTAATTAAAGTCAAAATTCTCACATTCAAACTTTGCACTTTCAATCGACTGTTTGGCTCCTTTAAGTGAGAATTCTGCTACCCCATATCCTTTGAAATTCACTGTTAAAATTTTTCCATTTTTCAGAGCATCATCTAGCTTATTTTCATGAACAACAATAAATAAAAATTCAGAACCTTTTTCTTCAATAAGATCTGCTTCAACACGTTTAAAGTAACCCGAATCAACCTGAATGTTTCCATAAATTGTACTTTGGCTATCTTCTTCTGAAGGTCTGTTAAGTTTGTATATAAACTCAACAGGAGCAAGCTTACACTTATTATGTGTTGGGTATGTTAATGCCAGTGAACTATTAGTTCTTTTATCTTCCGTGGCCGCTCTAGTTGCTTCAACGTTACCGAAGGTACTATTAGCGATTTTAAAATCGCTCCAATCGCCATTTTTCACATAATCTCTTACACCACTTTCTAAATCTTCAGCAAAAATTCCTTGGATACAGCAAGATAACAAACCTACTAAAAACAATTTTTTCATGAGTTAACCTATGAAATCTCAATATTTAATACCTAATTAAAAATAACTATTCAAATAGTAGCTTTTAATTTATATAGTCGCATCGGCTATTTGAATCTAATCTTAATACTGAGACCTTTTAATATATATTCCTTATTACATCTTAATATCTTTTAGGCGCAATCATTAAGCGCTTGCTTCATTTTCTTGGGAAGAATAGCCCAAGATGATGATGGAATATATCCTTTTACCTTGGTGATACTATTTTCATTTGCTATATATATAGTCACTCCCGCATATCCCATTTCCCCTTTAGCAAGTCTGAAACCATTTTTTGTCTCAGTCGTTGTAAGAGGCAAAAGCACAGATGTTTTTTCAAGAACACAATTTTTATATTCAGCTGTAGACTTTTGAGTTGTTAGCACTACATCAGGCTTATTTTCCTTTTGCTGTTCTATATTTTGGCAACCATTAATAAAAATAAAAAACAATCCTAAAAAAATAATTTTTTCCATAAATCACCTACTTTAACAATGACTGAAATTTAACATCTCATGCATTCAAAAACCACCCGAAGGTGGTTTAATCAATTTACAAATTATTATGAATCTCTACACTTCAGTTTTTAAAACAGGCATTGGTGGTAAAAACTCAGGTTTTATCAGTTGGTCTGTATCATGTAGCTCTAAACTCACGGGACCTAAGACATATGGAGCTAATTCGTAAAGCTGAAAATCAAATGTAATCCCGCCTGATTGATTAATATAGAAATTTTCACTTACTTTAAAGTCTTCCTTACTAATATAGGGTTCCATATCTTTTTCTTGACACCAATATTCGTATTGTTTCCACAGTTCGTCTTTAAGTGCATTCATTTTTCCAGTAACTACAATATCTTTTAATCTAATCCGTTTTTTACTTTTTAAGTCAAAAACATAATCTTCAAAAGTGGATATACCATGTGCTCCACCAGAATATTCCGAGCTAACTTTTGAAATTTGCACATATTGACCAAACTGTCCATTAAAGCGATAAACTACACTATCTGACCAATTATTAAGACCTTCAGCTTGGGTTTGATTTAATTGTTTTTGCTTTTCTGATGGAGGGGTAAGAGCATCTGCATAATCCTTTCGGATTTCTTTATCAATTATTTGATCAATCCAATTAATATTACTTTTAAGCGCAATAGCTTCTTTAGAAGTACATACAATCCCCTCAACATCTGGATTAGGCCCACAAATTTTGGGCTGTTCAAACTTTACAACAAAATTGCGCGCTATCATGGCAGGAATAGCATTCTCTTCTTTTGGAGGCAGTTCTTTCACCTTTGTGGTCGCTGTATTTTCTACTTTCTCTGTATTTTTTTCTTCTGTTTTTTTGACGCAACCACTCAATATAAATGGTATCAACACTAAGCCAAGAACATTTTTATTCATCAATTTTACCTTTGCACAATTTCATTTATCTTTTAAATTAAGTTCTAAAGAATTTAAACTTCACGAATATTTTAATTGAAATAAGGGCGACTTTATATGTAGATATATTTTTTGCACAGTAGTATGTATTTTATTTTTATAATTCAATAAAATGCCGACATAAATTTTTATAAGAAAATGAAAAACTATGTGGCTTAAATTTTTGTTGTATCCCATTGTTATGTTTTTACTGTGGCAAACTATTTTTGTAATCGAACAGGTTTCCTTAGAAAGCTTAAATACACCAAAATTACTTTTGACTATAATTACACTCATTATAAATTGGGGGATGCAAATTTTGATTGGATATAAAATTGCTCAATTAGCACCAAAACATAAATTGATAGTAAGTACGACCTATATTATCTTTTTCACGTTTATGATCACTATCTATTCTATAACTATATTATTAGAGGGTTTGAAAGTTGCTCCCCAAAAAATATGGATGGGCTGCTTATTTTTTCATGTAATTGGCATGTTCATATATTTTGCAAATCATAGGGATGACTTTTGTTGGGACAACTTACTAAAGTAGTTCAATATTTTTACACTCATTGCTTGTACTTTATTAAGTCAGGTAATGATCATTCTTTTTCATAATTTTTTCAAAAAACATCATATTAGGCAAATTTTCGTATAAATTACCCTTCTAGGTGAGCTGAGCAATCTAAAGGAATGAAATGACGCTTAAACAATTAAAAGCTTTTTTAGCACTTGCGCGTACACTCAACTATGCCAATGCATCTTTAGAGCTACATCTAAGCCAATCTGCCTTAAGTCTTACCATCAAAAGTTTAGAAGAAGAATTAGGCGGTAAATTATTTAACCGTAATACACGCCGTGTTGAGCTTACCCAAGAAGGTAAATCCCTCATTCCCTATGCAAAAAAACTACTCGCCAACTGGGATGAAATGGAGAACGATGTCAAACAACGTTTTAAACTCAATCGTGGAACCTTAAGTATTGCATCTATGCCCTTTGTGACTCATGCAATTTTGCCTGAAGTAATTCACCAGTTTTTAGCTGTTCACCCCAATCTTAATTTTTCAATTCACGATATTCCAAATGAGACCATTATAGAAAAAGTACAAGATGGTATTTTTGAGCTTGGTATTTGTTTTGAACCAGATCTCACAGAAGGCTTAGAATTTAAGCCCCTATTTGAAGAAGATTTCTTGGCTCTATTGCCAAAGACTCATCCACTTGCTCAATCATCTTCTATTACATGGCATGAGCTTTGTTCAAACCCATTTGTGACCTTACAAAAACCGTCAATTGTTCGTTATTTAGTTGAGCAAAATTGTTTGCGAAATAATATAACGCTCGATTTAAAAGTGGAATGTCACCAAATTTCATCACTTTCAAGTTTTGTGGCTTATGGTATTGGGGTAAGTGCAATTCCAAGACACTTCGCCAAACATATTGATAAAGAGCATAACGTGTTGATTGAGTTAAAGGATGAAGCTATTCATAAGACTGTGGGAATTGTTTATAAGAAGAATTTTGAAATTTCAAATATTTCTACTCAATTTATCGAGGCTTTGATTCAATATAAATTTTAAAAAATTAAAGACTGTCTTTTAAGATAAATTAAGCACACGTTTAAGATAAATTTATTAATTATTATAATTTTCAGTAGCTTGTGATTATTTTTTTACAATTTTTGCTCAGTGTAAAACTGATATTTTATTATAAATTTGATACCATTCATTGATTATACTTATTAATCCTTTAAAAAAATTAACTTCTATAACGCAAAATGTGATGCTAAAACTAAATTACTAAGGGATATAGGAAAACAACAGAATGAATAAAGTTTATGCCAATGCAGAGGCAGCACTGAAAGATGTAATTGCAGACAATCAAACACTTGCTGTTGGCGGTTTCGGTTTATGCGGAATTCCTGAAAAACTAATTGTTGCAGTTAAGCAAAGTGGTGTAACTGGTCTAACTTGTATTTCGAATAATGCAGGTGTAGATGATTTTGGTTTAGGTATTTTGCTTAAAACCAAACAAATCAAAAAAATGATTTCTTCTTATGTTGGTGAAAACAAAGAGTTTGAGCGCCAATATTTAAATGGTGAACTTGATGTAGAACTTACACCACAAGGTACTTTAGCTGAAAAGTTACGTGCTGGCGGTGCCGGGATTCCTGCATTTTATACTCAAACTGGCGTGGGTACTCTCATTGCTGAAGGTAAAGAAGAACGTACCTTTCATGGCAAAAACTACATTTTAGAAGAATCGTTAACAGCAGATGTGGCTCTTGTGAAAGCATATAAAGCTGACAAAGCAGGTAATTTAGTATTCCGTAAAACTGCTCAAAATTTTAACCCTGAATGTGCGATGGCTGGAAAAATTACAATCGCAGAAGTGGAACAAGTGGTTGAAATTGGTGAATTAGATCCGGATGAAATCCATTTGCCGGGTATCTATGTAAACCGCATTGTGCTTAATGCATCTCCAGAGAAACGTATTGAGCATAAAACTTTAAGCACGGAGGCAGTATAAAATGGCTTGGTCACGCAATGAAATGGCACAACGTGCTGCAAAAGAACTTGAAGACGGTTTTTATGTCAATTTAGGTATTGGCTTACCGACTCTAGTTGCCAACTATATTCCTGAAAATATTAATGTTTGGCTTCAATCTGAAAACGGTTTATTAGGTATTGGCGAGTTTCCAACTGAAGAAACTGTAGATGCTGATTTAATTAATGCTGGTAAACAAACAGTCACTGCTCGCCCTGGCGCTGCTTTTTTCTCAAGCTCAGAATCTTTTGCCATGATCCGGGGCGGTCATGTCAACATTGCAATTTTAGGTGCAATGGAGGTTTCTGAAAATGGTGACTTGGCTAACTGGATGATTCCGGGCAAGAAAGTCAAAGGTATGGGCGGTGCAATGGACTTGGTTGTTGGTGTCCAAAAAGTTGTCGTTCTTATGGAACACTGCGCAAAAGATGGTACGCCAAAAATTGTGAAAAACTGTAGTTTACCTTTAACAGGTAAAGGTGTGGTTCACCGCGTAATTACTGACTTAGGTGTAATGGATATTACTCCGCAAGGCATAGAGCTGATTGAACTTGCTAAAGATGTCACGCTTGAACAGATTCAAGCTGCTACAGGTGTCGAATTTTATAAAACCTTAGTCGCGTAAATTCTAAGATTTAGTTAGCTGTACAAGACTCAAGTTAGAAAGTGAGCTTGAGTCTTAGCCCTTTTAAGCACCGGATGTGCTGTTTATAAATAAGAACGAGAAGGATTTTTCAGCTATGGAAAAACAGCAAGGAATTTTTGAAAGATTTGCTCTTCGGATTAGTGACTGGTCTGAAAAATGGTTTCCTGATTCATATATTTTTGCATTACTCGGCGTCATTATTGTGTCTATTGCCGCTTTGGGTATTGGCGCCCCAATTCACGATGTGGCAACTTCTTTCGGTAATGGTTTCTGGAGTCTGATTCCATTTACCCTGCAAATGACTATGCTCATTATTGTAGGTTATGTCGTTTCTGTATCTAAGCCAGTCAAATATCTCATCCAAAAAATGGCACGTATTCCAAATTCTGGTCGTGGTGCTATTGTTTTGGTAGCAACCGTTAGTTTGCTAATTTCATTGGTCAATTGGGCTGTTAGCACAATTCTTACAGCGCTTTTGGTAATTGCTTTAGCAAAACGTAAAGAGCTGAATATGGATTACCGCGCAGCAGCTGCGGCAGCAATCATTGGTATGGGTGCAACTTGGGCTCTTGGAATCAGCTCTTCGGCAGCACAGCTTCAAGCCAATAAAAGTAGCTTACCTGAGTCAATTTACAATCTGACTGGTGTTATTCCATTTACCGAAACGATTTTCCTTTGGCAATCAATTGCGATGACCATTATTTTGGTGATTGTTTCAATCGCTATTGCATATTTTTCAGCCCCAAAAGGCAATAATGTTAAAACGATTGATAGTTTTGATGTTCAGTTTGAAGAAGACAAGCCACATGAGGAGAAATCTAATCGTCCGGGCGATTGGTTAGAAAACTCGCCTATTTTAACGATTATTGTAGTGGCATTAGGCTTAATCTGGATGTTTTTTGAATTTTCAAAAAGTAATCCAATCATTGCTATTTCAAGTTTAAACACATACAACTTTGTGTTTTTAATGCTTGGCTTAGCATTACATGGCACACCTCGAAACTTCTTAAATGCTGTTGCAAAGGCAGTTCCGGCTGTCTCAGGAATTTTAATTCAATTCCCTCTGTACGGAAGTATCGCCTTTATTATGACCCAAGCTTTAAACAGTCAGGATTTATCGCTGTCTCATTATGTTGCCGAGTTTTTTGTTTCAATCGCATCAAAAGAAACCTTTGCGATTGTGATGGGAGTTTACTCTGCTGTACTTGGATTCTTTGTACCGTCAGGTGGTGGAAAATGGATTATTGAAGCCCCATATGTTATGCAAGCAGCAAATGATTTGAAGGTTCATTTGGGCTGGTCTGTACAAATATATAATGCAGCCGAAGCTTTACCAAACTTAATCAATCCATTTTTTATGCTTCCAATGTTAGGCATTTTAAAGCTAAAAGCAAAAGATGTGATTGGGTTTACAGTGACTCAGCTCGTTGTGCATTTTCCATTAGTTTTATTCTTGCTGTGGTTCTTTGGAAGAACACTCAGTTACACCCCTCCAACTTTTTAATTTAGTGGCGCCTTTGGTTTAGGCTAAAGGCAAATTTAGCAAATACACCAATAAGAGATATTAAGATGAGTTCAATAGTTATAGTTTCAGGTAGCCGTACTGCAATGGGTGGTTTTCAGGGTAGTTTATCTTCTCTAACTGCACCAGAACTTGGTGCTGCTGTCATCCGTGAGTCGATCCAACGTGCAGGTGTTAAACCTGAACAAGTAGATGAAGTGATTTTCGGTTGCGTACTCAGTGCAGGTATTGGCCAAGGCCCTGCTCGCCAGGCGATGCGTAAAGCAGGTGTACCTGATCATGTCGGAGCTGTCACCATTAATAAACTTTGTGGCTCTGCAATGAAAGCTGTATTAATGGCATCAGATACTTTAAAAGCAGGCAGTGCCAATATCATTGTGGCGGGTGGTATGGAATCTATGACCAATGCACCGTATATTCTGCCGAAAGCTCGCGGTGGTTACCGTATGGGCCACGGCGAAATTAAGGACCATATGTTTTTAGATGGTCTTGAAGATGCTGAAACAGGCCGTTTAATGGGTTCATTTGCTCAAGATATGGCAAACACCAAAGGCTTTACTCGTGAGCAAATGGATAACTTTGCGATTTCTTCACTTAAAAAAGCGCAAACTGCCATTACAGAAGGTTACTTCAAAGAAGAGATCGTTCCCATTGAAGTAAAAACACGTAAAGGCGTGGAAGTTGTTGATCAAGATGAGCAACCATTAAAAGCAAATCTTGAGAAAATTCCGACCCTACGTCCCGCTTTTAGTAAGGACGGTACAATTACAGCTGCAAACTCAAGCTCAATTTCTGATGGTGCTGCTGCATTAGTACTGACTACTGAAGAATATGCACAGTCTCATGGTTTAAATACTTTAGCAAAAATTGTTGCAACTTCTACTCACTCACAGCATCCAAGCGAATTTACCATTGCTCCAATTAGTGCAATTCAAAAAGTGCTTGAGCGCGCTGGCTGGTCTGTTGACGAAGTAGATGCTTGGGAAATTAATGAAGCTTTTGCAATGGTGGCAATGGCACCAATTCACGAACTCGGCATTGATGAAGCAAAAGTTAACGTACATGGCGGTGCTTGTGCTTTAGGACACCCAATTGGTGCAACTGGCTCAAGAATTATTCTTTCTCTTATCTATGCTTTAAAACGTCTAGGTAAAAAGAAAGGTGTTGCTGCATTATGTATCGGTGGTGGTGAAGCAACTGCTGTTGCAATTGAAATCTAATTAAAAAATGAAAGAAGATGTAAGGACTTTCCTTGCATCTTCTTTTTATAAATAAAATTCTTAAGCTGTTTTAAATAGCTCATAGCAAGTTTGACGGAACCATTTATGGCTACTCTTATGGTGACAAGACATATGCCAATGTTGCTTAACGTCATAAGTTGGAAAATCAAGCGGTGCTGGTAAAATCTGTAAGTTCTCTCTAACCAATAAAACTTGGCTTAAATAATATGGAACAGTGGCAATCGCATCTGTTTCCTGAACAACTAAACCTACCCCTAAATAACTTGGTAAACGAATCAAAATGTTCCGATCCAACCCTTTATTTTGCAGCTCGTTTTTAATGTGATAATGCCCGATACCTGCATCAATATCGATATGATATTCGCGCATATAATCTTCTAAAGTAAAGTTATTCGGATCTAAACGCGGGTGGCTTTTTGAGCTAATCACGACATAGTGTTGACGGAAAAACTTCTGCTGATAAAAACCTTCTTCTAATTGTGGCAAGAAACCTATCGCCAAATCAATTTCACCATTTGCCATTTGATAGCTGGTTTCTGGCGTAATCGGTCTAATATTTAAACGAATAAGAGGGGCTTTTTCTTTTAAATAGTTGGTTAACTGTGGCAATAAAACCAAATGTGATACATCAGTCATTGCTATAGTAAACAGCTGATCTGAGGTCAATGGATCAAAGTTCACATTAAAGTTATTAATACTTTCAACCTTATCAATAACTTCACTAATAAGAGGGAAAATCTGCTTTGCAAGTTCGGTCGGAATCATTTCATTTCCAACTCGAATAAACAAAGGATCATTAAAATGTTGGCGAATTTTGTTTAGACCGTTACTTACACTCGGCTGTGTTAAACCAATAGCATCTGCAGCCATTGAAACACTTTTGAACCGATAAATATGATAAAAAATATTTAATAATCTACTGTCTAGATCAAACAAAATTGTCTCCGCTTGGACTCAATAATCCAGTGAAATAAGTTCAAAAACAGGCAGAAATAATAGAAAGATTTCTATACCCTACTTTTGACTTATTGAAATTTACTCTAAATTAGCAAAGAACTTAGACGAGGGGCAATGCTTTATCATGCCTTTCATCGTAAAGACCCAAGCATAATCTACTTATTTGATTAATTTATATATAAATATCGTGTACTTCATCTTGCGAATGAGTATGCGTTATTGTTCTTGCTGGGCTTTAAAACCATTCCATATTTGTTGTACCGATTTATTATCACTCAAATTATTTTTGAAGATATAAATATCTTGGGCAAGGCAATATTCTTGCTGATCTAAAATGACTAATTTTCCAGCTGCAAGGTCTTCTTCAACGTTAATTTTCGGAATCCATGCAACCCCTAAACCCTGCAAAACCAGTTCTTTTAAGTTAGTCGCATTGTCCGTTTCATATAACGTTTTATAAACAAGTTTACCTTCAATCAGTTGGTCTACCAGTTTTCTTAAGTAAGCATGTTTGCTATAGGCAAGCAAAGCAAAATTACTTTGTATTGTATGTTTAGGACTATGGTCAGGCTCAGTGGCAGAAACAGGAACAATAACTGTTTCAGCAATTTTAATACCACTTAAAATATCATCTCCAACTTTTCTAATATTGCTTTTATCTGCATAGCAAATCATGAAATCACAGGCACCTTCTTTTAACAAAGACAGGCCTTCTCCACTATTCGTTGCGACAATTTCAATTTTTAAATCACGAATAAGAGTAGGAAATTTCTTTAAAAATGTTGTTAAAAAACCTGAAGCTAATGAGTGAACAACACAGAAACGAATGGTAGATTCAGTTTCATTTTTAATATTTTTAATGAGTTTTGCGGTCTCCTCTACCTGCTTTTCAATGTTTTTAGACATGACTAACAAAATTCGTCCAATGTCGGTAAATTCGATATTGTTCTTGTTGTTTCTAATGATGACTTCCGCGCCAATCATTTCTTCAATTTGCTGAATTCTTCGAGTAAATGCAGACTGACTAATAAATCTTTTCTCTGCTGCTTTTGAGATTGAACGTTCACGTTCTAATGTGAGGAGATCCTCTACCCAACGCACTTCTAAATTCATCTTATCTATTCCCTTTTAGATTTATAATTTTATTAATTGATATTTTTGGGAAATAGCATGAATAAATGTAGTGATGAATAAAAATGGTAAAACATAGGGAGTACCTGCAAAAATGCGAGAAGAGAATGGACAAAGCCAAACTATGAAAATGAAGTATTTAATAATTCTGACATAGAAAAGAAAATAAGAAAATAATAGGTTTTGTTTTAACACGTTAAGAGATGAACATAAGTTCGACTCAACTAAAAAAATATTTGAAATCAATAAATAAAAAAATCATCATAAAAATAAATAAAGTATTTGAATAAGATAAGTTTTAGAAATAAGTATAGGTCTTTATTTAATCATTTCATGGATAAAAAAAGTCCGCACCTTGGGGAAGAATGCGGACTGTGAACTGTTTCAATAACCAATCCCTAGGTTATTGATTAAATTTTTTAGACTCTTAAATTAATATACTATTCCACTATAAAAAGTATTTAAAAAATCTAATCTTATATCTCGTCTACTCTGCCTAATCACAAAAACAAGAGAATTATTATTTACTCTTGCAATAAGACGGTAAGGTAATAATTGATGAGCAAATGATTACCTTACCTCATTTCAGGATTTAAGCAGTAATAATAATTAATTGTATTTCATACAATATTTAAGAAGAGTATAAGATAAAAAGACAATTCCGACTATTATACTAAAGTATCTATAGACTGACACATAGTGCATTAAGTCATCACTAAGAACGATGACTTATATTCGTGCTGATCTATAAAAGATGAACTAATATTCACCAATTAAGTAGTATAACTTTCTTGAAATTTCAACCATCATGTTTGAAGTATATTGACTGATTTCAAATATCTGTTTTTTCTGCGGGTTAAATACCATGTTGTCTTTTTCATCACTAAAAAAAACATAAGTTGTGTATTTATCCATGTGATGAATATGCTCTTTCAAGCTTAGTTTTTCACCAGAGTTAGGGTCATATGCAATAAACTTCATTCTCATGCATTTGTCTCTTTACAGCGCTTACATCTTAATAAAATTTCAGTCAAAAGATTATTTAATAGACAATAATCTTTATTGCCTCAGTTATTGATACGATGCAGCAGGGATATTTCGTTTTGCTTTTTGAATAGATAGTTCAGCATTCTTAATCGATTGCTGAGCTTCTTTAAGCATGTGTGAACTTTTGGTCTCAGTTTTTTCTTCATTTCCCAACAGGAGATAGCAAGCAAAACTTCCCAATATTAATAAAGCAGCAGTTACTTTTAACATAAACTTAATAAATCAAAATTTTCTGTATTATATGTATTTTTATGTGAAATGCATCACAATTTTATTAAAATTTATTAAACATGGCTCATTATTTGTTTATTAAAATTAATATTCACATGAAACTTCAATTAATTTAATGGTCTTTGTAAATAGAAATCATTGTTTATCTCGCTGCAGAATTTTTAATTTGTCTGATCTTTAGTGACTTACCCTTCATTAAAAAAACAATATAAATTATTGAATATATTTAATTTTATTAAAATTTTATTTTCTATAAGTTCTCAACTATTCCCTATTCATTTTAGTAAAGCTCAATTCTAATTATGCAAAAAATGCATAATTACTTTAATAAATGCATTAGAAGTGAAGCATTTCGAATTCTAAGATGAATCATCTTAACTAATTCGAAGTTTAATGATGAACGCTGATATTACTACCCGTATTGAGAAGGATCTTATTGGTCATCGAGAAATCAACAATGACCATTATTACGGAGTTCAAACATTACGTGCTTTAGAAAATTTCAACTTAACAAATAGCAAAGTTGGAAATTTCCCTAATTTAATTAAAGCATTAGCTATGGTTAAACTAGCTTGCGCTGAAGCAAACTATAATCTTAAAAGCTTAGATCAAACTAAATTTGAAGCGATTGAATACAGTTGTAATCAGCTTATTCGTGGTAATTTCCATGACCAGTTCCCAATCGACATGATGCAAGGCGGTGCGGGTACTTCAACTAATATGAATGCAAATGAAGTATTGGCAAACGTTGCTTTGGAATATATGGGCCATTCTAAAGGTCAATATCAATACTTGCATCCAAATAACGACATTAATATGTCGCAGTCAACAAATGACGTATACCCTACTGCAATTCGTTTAGGTTTGTTACTTAGCTTAGATGAATTAAATCTTCCATTTAACAATTTGATTCTTAGCTTCTTGAACAAGTCTCAAGAGTTTGCGCACATTTTAAAAATGGGCCGTACTCAGTTACAAGATGCTGTGCCTATGACATTAGGTCAAGAGTTTGGTGCTTTTGCGGTAACCTTACAAAAAGACCTTGAGCAAATTAATACGCTTATTCCAAATGTTTTAGCTTATATGAACCTTGGTGGTACGGCGATTGGTACGGGAATTACTACTGAATATAGTTACCGTGAACTTGCGATTCAAGCACTTGGAAAAATCTCTGGTAAGAAAATTAAGTCTGCTCCTGATCTAATCGAAGCAACTTCAGATATGGGTGACTTTGTTCTTTTATCTGGTTTATTAAAGCGTACTGCAACTAAACTTTCAAAAATTGCCAATGACTTGCGTTTACTTTCAAGTGGTCCACGTACCGGCATTAATGAAATTAACTTAGAAGCTCGTCAACCTGGTAGTTCAATCATGCCGGGTAAAGTAAACCCAGTTATTCCTGAAGCAATGAACCTTGCTTGCTTCCAGATTATTGCAAATGATTTGGCTGTAACTTTAGCTGCTGAAGCTGGTCAATTACAGTTAAATGCAATGGAACCACTTATTGCATTCAAACTGTTTGAATCGATGGACTTGCTTGGTAAAGCAATGGCGATGTTCCAAAGTAAATGTATTGATACGATTACGGCGAACCCTGAACACTGTAAAGCTTTAGTTGAAAACTCAATTGGTATTGTGACTGCACTTAACCCATACCTAGGTTATGAAACTACAACTCGTATTGCTAAAACTGCAAACGAAACTGGGCAAAGCGTATTGGCTTTAGTTCAAAATGAAGGTTTATTATCAGCACAAGTGCTTGATGAGATCTTGTCGATTAATAATATGGTTAAACCAAAAATGTCGGCTTAATTCCTGAAAGTAAAAAAGGAGCTTTTATAAGCTCCTTTTTTATTTGTTCTATATTTTAAAAACTGAAAGTTGTAGAGAATTGGGCTGTACGTGGATTACCCAAGAATAAATAGTCATCACCCATAAATGCGCCCACATCACGCCAATACTTCTTATTAAATAAGTTATCAATATTGAATCTGAATGTCGTGTCATGCCCAGCAAAATTTGTTTTATAGGCAGCGCCAATATTAAAGACACTATATCCGCCTACTTTTGCAGTTCCCTCTTTGTTTGCATATTTACTGCTACTATATTGCATACCACTGAGTAATCTTAATCCTTCAACAGACGGTACTTTATAAGATAACTGTGCTGTTGCACGTACCTTTGGTACATTTTGAGTTTGATGATCTTTATAGCTGTCAGTATCAATATCAACAAGACGAGATTTGGTATAGGTAACACCTGAACTTACATCGAGTGTATCGGTTAAGGCACCTGTTAAACCAAACTCAATACCTTGATTGTGTTGTTCACCTTGTTCAATAAAATCGAAAGTTCCATCTGCATTTACTTTACTGTATTGATTATCCTGTTTTAAATCAAAAATAGCTGCTGTTACTAAGAAGTTGCGTATTTGTTGTTTAACACCAATTTCATATTGTTCAGAGGTTTTCGGTGATAGAACTTCTAAAGCATTATTAGCAAACCATGGTGCTTCACTACCATCTGATAAACCTTTAGCATATGAAGCATACAGATTAGTCGTAGCAGTTGGGCTATACATGAGCGCTAATTGTGGCAAGAATTTGTTTAAATCCGTATCACGGCTTTGCTGCCCATCTGACTTATAGGCTTGCTCATCAAGATGAATAAGTTTCCCACCCAATAAAGTTGACCACTGATCGTTAAATTGAACTCGGTCAGATAGAGTAAATGCTGTCTGATCACTCTCTAGAGCTTTATAACGCTCACCTGGACTTTCTGATGATGGACTGTAGTCAATCGTATCTTCATAGATATTGCCTGTTCCTACCGCTACATTCAGTGGTGTATGGTGCTTTAAGGTTTTATAAGTACGTTGTAATTCGAAAGCGATTTGATGCTGAATGTTGCCAGTATTGAATTGACCATTTAACCCAGCTGCAAACTGATTGGTTATACGTGTATCATCTGGACTGCGAAAATCGTAAATATCATAATTACCGTGTTTATCAAAAGTATTGCCCAAGCCGGTAACTTCACAAATGCTGCTATAACATCCCCATGGGAAAGCACTATTATCATCAATCACAACACGGCTTTGAGACGCACTTAAGCTAGCATTCCATTGATCGTTAAATGCATATTGATATTTCAAACTCGCATTTAGACTATTATTTACAACAGGCTTACTCCAAGACTGGTAACCCAATAAACGGTCTTGATCTACATTTGTTGGTACTTCTTGCCCATCAAGTAGTTGATAACCCGGTACCGAACGTTGGCTTTGATGTTGCGCTTCAATATCAAACAGTAGCTTAGAGCGATCATTAATTTGCCAGTCTAAAGCAACTGAACCAAACTCTCGTTTACCATTTGCGTGATCAACATTTGGGTGGATACTTTCATGGGCCAAATTGATTCGATAACCAAAACTATCATTAACAAAGCCGCCTACATCTGTTGCCAGTGTATAGCCACCTTCTGAATTTGCATCGACCGTAATAGTTTTAACATCGGCAGGTCTTTTGGTGACATAGTTAACCACACCACCTGGTGTCGACATTCCACTTTGAATCGCAGAAATGCCTTTTAAAATCTCAACTTGTTCTTTATTTTCTAAAGCTACATTTTGCTCACCACGTATGGTATGGCCATTAATGAGATAACTGGAGCCTAAATCGAGTGCAAAACCCCGTGCTACAAAGTTTGGATAGTAACCAATAGCAGCGTAGCCATCGCCCAATGATGAATCATTTTTAATAACATCGGTCAGTGTTTTTGCGTGTTGATCTGCTATGCGCTCAGAGGTAATGGTGGTAATAGATGCAGGGACTTTCTTTACATCACCAGTTTGAAAACCAGATAAACTCACTTTTTTAGACGTATATAGCGCATCATTATTTTGTGTAGCGTTCACTGTAATGGTTGGGAGCTGTGAAACCTCCGCTTCATTTGCATAGACGACAGATGTTATGAGTGCAATAGATGAAGCCAATGCTGTTTTAGAGCATGTCATAAAGTGAAGATTTAACGAATGTCTTTCCATTGAATAACTACCTGCCATACCGTGCATAATTTGAAGCGCTAGAAATAAGTGCTGAGCCGATTTTTAGCCACGCAAGAATACAGCTACATATATTGAGAAACAACATATTCTGTATTTTTTCGATTAAGTGAATTTGAACTAACTTTTATAAGCTCATCATTATATCAATTTCATTTATTTTGATTAAAATTGAGGTTATAACTTTTTAAGTATTATCAAATATTCAAAATACACTTAAGCTCAAAATAGTACTCAAAAGGAGAAATAGAATAGGAAAATACCGTTATTAAATTAGCTTACTGATTTTAAAAACAATTAATTATTCAGTTAAATGAAAGGAAGTGTTCGATCATTGGTGAAAATCTCTTTAAATCGAACAAAAGGACGTAATCTCACTAGAATCGAATTTTAAAATTAGAAAAAATGAATGGTTAGGAATTTTAAGGAAGTGCTCAAGGTTGAGTGATTTTTAATAGTTCATTCTGTTTTTACGTAGCATACCTAAAAAATTCCTAGTTTTTGTCTACAAAACGATGGAAGAAATATGACATATACTCAGGAAGAAAAACGTAGCCGAATACGTGGGATTGTAGGCGCAGCCTCTGGTAATTTAGTTGAATGGTTCGACTTTTATATCTATGCAGTATTTGCTGCTTATTTTACTCAAGCCCTAACCGCACCTGATATGGATAGCACAACCAAGTCTATTTATGTTTGGGGTGTGTTTGCTGCAAGCTTCTTTATGCGTCCGATTGGTAGCTGGATATTTGGGCGCATTGCAGACCGACACGGTCGAAAAAAGTCGATGATTATCTCAATCTGTTTGATGGCTTTAAGCTCCTTTTTATTTGCAGCTTTGCCTACTTATGATCAAGTTGGTTTATTTGCCCCTTTTCTTTTACTTGTAGTGCGCTTACTTCAAGGCTTATCGGTTGGTGGTGAATATGGCGCCGTAGCAACATACATGAGTGAGTTAGGCTTAAAAGGCCAACGTGGTTTTTACTCGTCTTTTCAGTATGTCACCCTCTCTGGTGGTCAGTTACTCGCAAGCTTATTGGGCGTTATTTTGTTGGCATTTTTAAGTGAACAACAATTACATGATGGCGGTTGGCGTATTCCATTTGTTATTGGTGGTATTGCGGCAATTTTATCTTTGCTTGCTCGAAGTCGTTTAGAAGAAACGCTTTCACATCAAGACAGCGAACGAAAAGAGTCTGGTAGCTTAAGAGAACTCTTTAAAAAGCACTGGAAAACCTTTTTATTAGTGGTTGGATACACTTCTGCTGGTTCATTAACGTTTTATGTAGAGACTGTTTATTCAAAAACCTATTTAACCAACTTAGGGATGGACGGAAAAACAGTTGGTTATATCATGACCTTCGCCCTATTTGTCTATATGTGTGCTCAACCTGTATTTGGTGCAATTTCGGACCGTATTGGGCGACGCTCTTCAATGTTGGCATTTAGCTTATTGTCCGCCATTTTTATTTATCCCGTCATGGTGATCGGGATGCGTGCCTATATAGATTCTCCGATCATCATTACATTGCTACTCATCTTTATGATGATGTTACTCAGCTTCTATACTTCTATTAGTGGTTTGGTAAAAGCTGAAATGTTCCCACCTCATGTGCGAGCTTTAGGTGTAGGTTTCTCTTATGCAGTAGGTAATGCGCTGTTTGGTGGTTCTGCGCCTTCGGTTGCCTTACAGTTTAAAGCTGCTGGAATTGAAAATACCTTCTTTATATATGTGATTATCATGCTGGTTATCTGTTTCTTATGTAGCCTTGCGCTTCCGAAAAAACCAGATTATTTAGAACATGATCATTAATTAAATAAGATGCCTTCTGTCCCAAGCAGAAGGCATCTTTTAGCTCTTAGCAAATTCTTTTAAAAAAGCCCACGGAAAAATCCCTTTGTCATGCCCATCACTAAAGCAAATTTGGGCACCATAACCTTGATCAAACATAGCTGTCACTTCAACATTTTGATACTCTATTTTAATTTGTTTAATCCGCTTCGCTCGACAAAAGCCACATGGGCAAATTTCCCTTAAACTTTGATGACTCAAACATATGCTTGAGCCATCGGTCCATATAAAGTGAACCTGCTTATTTATAGTGTCGACACGGATATCAGGTCTGATTTGCATACTTCACCTCACCAATTTGATTTAATCCAATACGAATCGCTTTTCGTACTTCAGGATCTGGATCATTTTGATGTTGTTCCAATAACGTTTGAGCTTCTGATGTGCCAATTTCACCGAGTGCTAAAGCGACCTCTTTACGTAAATTGCTAATTTCATGCTTAAAGTTTTCAGTCAAATGAGCAACTGCCAGATATGATTTAATTAGTCCCAAGCTCCGTACTGCTGCAATACGTACTTGCCAATACAAATCTGATACAGCATGAATTAAAGGAGCTTCGAGCTGAACAATACGTAATTTTCCAATCGTAAGTGCAGCTTCCACTCTTAGTTGCCAACTTTCCGAAGTTAAAGAATGTTGAAGTGCTTGGATCACCTCAGCTGATATGCTCTGACTATAAGCCAAACCACCTGTTGCAATACGGCGGACCTCATCATCTATATCTGTTTCAGCTGTTTTTGCCAATATCGTAATCGCTTGGTCTTGCTGTAACCAACTTAATGCACTGACTGCCTCACGGCGCACAAGAACATCTTCATGATCTACCAAAGCAGATATCTCTGTGAATAATTGCTGTGGTCGTAAAGGTTTTAAAGCACGTAAAATTGCAGTAAGAGCAAAAGTATCCGTATGCTTTAAATAAGGCGCAAGGATCGGGGCTGATGCCGCATTTTTCACTTCACTTAAACTTTGACTAGCAGCTTGTCTAACATTCACATCTGTATCAAATAAGGCTTGAGCCAATACTTGTAAACTGGTTGGATCCTCCCAACTTTCTAACTTTTTTGCCGCCTCTTCACGAACTAAAGCTGAAGAGTCGTGTTGCAGTGCCGCATGTAACCAAGGAAGTAAATCCGGATTTTCTTCATCACCAATATTCATTAAAGCAACAAAGCGTATCTTTTCATCTTCGTGATTAAGCTGTGCAAGAAATTCCTGATTATATTCATCGAGGTTGTCTAAAGCTTGATAATAAAAACTCATTCGTATTCCTTAATTTGTGATTTCTTTCCAAGCCCTAATGGATTTAAACGGCTTAACTCTTCTTGTTGAGTAGCTTCTTTTAAAGTCTGGATGCAATGTTTTTTAATGGCGGTAAATTCACTACTTGTTACAAGCTCAACGTCTCGTGGACGTTCAAACTTAAGCGGAATTTCTTCAATAATTCGCCCCGGTCGATGGCTCATAATCAACACTCGGTCAGCTAAAAAAAGTGCCTCATCAATATCGTGGGTAATAAATAAAACCGACGTTTGGATTTCTTGCCAAATTTCGAGTAATAGCATTTGCATTTTTAAACGAGTTTGAGCATCTAAGGCACCAAAAGGCTCATCCATTAATAAAATGCGAGGTTGATTAATCAATACTCTCGCAATTTCAACTCGTTGCTGCATGCCACCAGAAAGTTCAGCTGGAAATTTATGTTCAAAACCTTTAAGTCCGACCAGATCAATCATTTTCTGAGCTTGCTCAATACGCTTTTGTTTGGCGATGCCTTTCATTTTTAAACCAAAGGCAATATTTTCAAGCACGCTTTTCCATGGAAATAAGGTATGTTGCTGGAACACTAAACCTCTGTCTGGATGCGGTTCGAGGATAGATTCATCATCGACCGTTAAAGACCCAGAACTAATCGGTAAATGCCCTGCCAAAGCACCTAATAATGTAGATTTACCGCAACCAGATGGGCCAAGTAGACATATAAACTCGCCCGGTTGTATTTCGAAATTAACCCGATCTAATGCCTGAAAACGATTTTTAGCTTGCCCTAAATGTAGCGATAGATTTTGAATACGTACATGGCCTTGTGTAACTGACATTTTAAGACTTCCTTAATTGATACCATGGAGTAAATCGGTTTCCAATCACACGCACCAATGTACTGCTAAACATACCTAACACTCCGATCAGCACCATGCCAACCACGATATTGCTATAGTTTTGCAAGGTGAAAGATTCCCATGTGAAGTATCCAATTCCATGTTGCCCCGAAATCATTTCGGCAGTCACTAAACAGAACCAACAAGTGCCCATTCCAATAGATAAACCCGTAATAATGTTCGGTAATGCGCCCGGAATAATGACTTCATGAATAATGGCAAGATCAGAAGCACCCAGACTTTTCGCTGACGCAACGAGCCTTGGGTCAACTGCACCAACGCCATGTACGGTGTTTAATAAAATTGGAAATAAAGCCCCAATAAAGGTAATAAAAATCATAGACGCTTCTGAGGATGGAAAAATCAGAATTGCTAAAGGAATCCATGCAACTGCTGGTATTGGACGTAATACTTCTAATGGTGGCATTAGAAAGGCAGCCAGTTTTTGGTAACGTCCTGCCAACAAACCAATACCTACACCAATTAGAGCCGCAAGCACAAAACCAATCACTACACGAAACACGCTGGATTCAACATGTTCAAACGCAGTGCTAAGTTGAAAGAAAGCCCATAATGCATGAATGACATCTAAAGGTGTTGGTACATTGCTAAAGTTCACAAAGCCTAAATTTATTTTAAACTGAGCAAGTCCTTGCCAAATGACTATCCAAAAAGCTATAGATGTGAAAGCAATCACATGGCTTTTTAAACGCGCTGGATATGATCTCAACTGCTGAAAAAATTTAGTCAAAAATGTACTTTGGTTTTTAGGTTTTGTTTGGACCAAACTACTCATTCGTCACCTCCTGCTCATTAGGTAAGACAACACATCAGCTCTGTTTTACAAGCTGAATAGCTTTAAAGTCATATACTTTTCCACCCTGTTGTTTAGCCCATTTTTCAGCATCATCTTTTAATAAAAAGGCTTGAATTTGTCCTGCTTTGTCTGTGGCATACCATGCTAAATTAGCAAGTAACTTAATGTCGGACTGATGATCTTGGCTATAAACCACACGCACCGTTTTTCCATCGGCTTGTATTTTCTTTAAATCAGAAAAAGCATGCTCAGGCGTTTCGTAGCTACGAACTTTTTCTTCACCCGTTACCCAAATTTGAGTCACCCGATCAAATGTTTTGATGGGTTGGCCAGTTAAAGCGTCATTGGCAACCAAAGGTGATTTTGTATAGTCAGCCAATTGCTGGCTGTAATTAAGTCCAGATGCTTGAAATGCGTCCTTAATATATTGGTCATCAATAAATTTATTTACATCAAGCGTACCGTCGTTTTTTCCTAAAACTTTTAAGGTATCTATCGCAATTTGAGTCGCTTTTCGATATTCAGGTTTCCACGTTAAGTCACGAGTTTGCAGACCTAAAGGGCCATGAAATAGATAAACAACTTCGGCAGGAATACCTGTTTTTTCAGCAATAAGTTCACTATATTTTTCTGGCTGTTCCTGAATCAGACGATTCGCTTCAATAGTTGCTTGTAAATAGGCTTTTATAACTTCTGGATGCTGCTGTGCATAATCCTTGCTCGCAAGTGATCCATGAAATGTAGGTGATTTTGCTTGTGAACCATCATAGATTTTTTTAGCAAAACCTTGGTAAGCAAATAACTCTCCAAATGGTACGAAGTCAGCATGCGCAGCAATCTTATGACTTTTTAACGCAGGCCCTGCCACCTCTGGCGCCTGAGCAATTACTTTAATATCTTTATCAAGTTGCCAGCCTTCAGCTTGAATCGCTCGTAGCAACAGTCCATGAGCAGTTGAGGCAAAAGGTACGGAAATGGTTTGTCCTTTTAGTTCTTTCAGTGAGGTCACTTTTGAGTCAATTGGAACAACAATCGCATTACCGCTACCATTAACACTGCCTGACAATGGCGCTAAAAATATGCTTTCTTTCCCAGCTTTTTTAAATGCCGCTAAATTATTAACCGCAGGAAAGTCGGCCATTGCTCCCAAATCTAAACGCCCAGCCACCATCTCACTGGTAAGTGGTGCACCAGAGGTAAAGTTTTTCCATTGAATGTCATATTTAACGTGTTTGTATTTACCATCTTTAGGCAAATATTTTGGTAATAAATTTAATTCACGAATCAGCAACCCACCTGTTGCACAGTTAATGGTCGTGTCTTGTGTACCAATGGCTATACGCACAGTTTCTGTTTTACTGCCGCACCCCAAAGTGCCGAGTACCATGGCACCAATTAAGCTACTGAGTAATAGTTTTTTATTGATCAATTTATTTTGTCTCATGTTACGTATTCCAAATTAATTATTTGAGTAGGTATGGGATATTTACTTTGACTGCATCTGTTGGGCAGTCCTTTTCACAAGGCATGCAATACCAACATTCATCAAATTGCATATAAGCTTTTTGGGTTATTGGATCGATTGCCAATAAATCCATTGGACAAACATCTACACAGACTGTGCATCCTTTATCAGCAATACATTTATCTTCATCGATAATGACGGGTGCGACAGTACGGTGCTGTACTTCTTTAAAAATAAAAGCCATGATTTGAGTTCCTGATTTATTTAGTCTGCTAGAGCAACATCTTTTTGAATACGTAAACGGTCATACGACACAGCTTCATCTTGATTAATCGGAACCACATAAGGCTCGATTGGCTTTTTGAAACTGACCATGTTGCCGTGTTCATCTTTTTTCAAATGCGCGTGACAGAACCAATCCGAGTTATTCTTTTGAGGGAAATCTGCTCTATAATGGTACAGTCCCCAGCGGCTTTCTTCTCTAAACAATGAAGCTCTAGCTGCCATTTCCGCACAATCTCGAATAAAAGAAACTTCAGCGGCACGCATCAGCTCATGTGGGTTTCTGGCAGAAATTCGCTTAATATCCTGTTTAATTTCTTCAAAGCGCTTGAGCCCAATTTGCATTTTTTGGCGAGTTTTAGGAGGCTGCAAATAGTCATTTACAAAACGGCGCAGCTTATATTCCACTTGTTCTGGAGGTAAACCTTCTGAGCAATCCAGTGGCGCAAATATTCGAGCTTTTTCTGCTTCTATTTCGCTTTGGTTTAATTCACTATCTTCAACTGCATTCACGTATTGCGCGGCATTTACACCTGCAAACCATCCGTAGGTAAATGCACCAAGCATATAATTGTGAGGTACAGCAGCCATATCGCCAGCACTATATAATCCTTTAACTGAAGTCTCAGCTTTTTCATTGACCCATACGCCAGAAGCGCTGTGCCCGCTACAGAAACCAATTTCTGAAATATGCATTTCCACCATATCTTGACGGTAATTGGTTCCTCGGCCCTCATGAAAACGTCCACGGCTTGGGCGCTCATTGGTATGCAAGATTTCTTCGATGGTTTGAATGGTTTCTTCGGCCAGATGATCTACTTTTAAATAAACAGGACCATTACCACTTTCCAGTTCTTGGTAAAACTCCCACATCATTTGACCACTCCAGTAGTCACATTCAATGAAACGTTCACCTTTACTGTTGGCGGTATAACCTCCTAAAGGACCAGTCACATAGGCACAAGCTGGGCCGTTATAGTCTTTAATCAATGGATTAATCTGGAAGCATTCTAAGTTGGCAAGCTCAGCACCTGCATGGTATGCCATTGCATAGCCGTCACCTGCATTGGTTGGGTTTTCATAAGTACCCATTAAATAGCCGGAAGCTGGCAAACCTAAACGTCCTGCGGCACCACAACATAAAATGGCAGCTTTCGTTTTAATGATATAGAAATCGCCACTACGACAATCAAAACCGACTACACCATTGATTGCACCTTGCTCATTTTTTAAAAGTTTTGTGGTGACAATCCGATTATTAATTTTGACTTGAGCACGCTTTAATTGACGGTATAAAACTTTTTTAACGTCATGACCTTCAGGCATAGGTAAAACATATGCCCCCATGTGATGTACTTTTTTTACTGCAAATTCACCCGTCTCATCTTTTTCAAACTTAATACCCCATTGATCGAGCTGTTGAATGGTTGTAAAACTATGCTTTGCATATGCATATACAGTGGTTTGGTTAACTACCCCATCATTAGCAATGGTAATTTCTTTGGTGTATTGCTCAGGTGTTGCATAGCCCGGAATGACAGCATTATTCAGCCCATCCATTCCCATTGAAATCGCCCCACTGCGCTTTACATTCGCTTTTTCAATGAGCAAGACTTTTAAATTCGGGTTTTCTTGCTTGGCTTTAATCGCAGCCATTGGCCCTGCAGTTCCACCACCAATCACCACAATATCGAACTCAAGATATTTATTTTCCATTGAATATTCCTTATTTTTATTTGAGTGATTAACGATGAATACGTAAACGGTACTGGAAGGTATCGCCCGAGAAATAGAGATATTCATAGTCAATCGGTTGACCATTTGCATCATGAGTCAAACGTTCGACCCGTAATACCGGAGTTCCGATTTCGACTTGCAACAAAGCCGCTAATTCTTCATCCGCTACCGTGGCATCAATGCTTAAATCCGCATGTCCCAAAGGAATATCGCACTCTTGTTCTAATGCCTTGAAAATATCGGTTGTACGTAAATCAATCGCTTTCTCTTTAAGCTTCAAACCAATATGTTCAGGCAAATAAGTCAACTCATACGACACTGGCTGACGGTTGAGTAAACGGACACGTTGAATTTCATACACATTGGCTTTAACAGGTAACTTTAATTTGGGCACAACGTGCATCGGGATCTGCTTAAGCTCGGCGGAGATGACACGGTTTAAAATTTCGTGACCAGCAGATGACATTGCTTCTGCAAAACCTTGCAAACTTGAGATGTTCTGGAACGTTTTTGGCTTGCTTACAAAGGTCCCTTTACCTGGCACCTTAAAAATATAGCCTTCCAACTGTAATTGGTTGAGCGCTTGCCGAACTGTAATTCGACTTACACCAAATTGTTCAGCAAACTCGTTTTCAGATGGAATTTGGCTCAGTACGGCATATTCACCATTTACAATTTTGTTAAGGATGAGTTCCCTTAATTGATCGTAAAGAGGCTTGTGATTTTTGGGATCTTGGGGTAGCTGGCTCACGGCTCACAACCTGTTATAACAACTTGAGCAAATAATGTTTAAAATGTTTCAGCTTTGGAAATAATTTAAAGCGATAACTTTAGTTAAAAAAATAATTTCATTGATTATCAATAAATTAATAAATAGTTATCTATAAAAGTTGAATGGTTATCATAAAAAATACATTTGTGTTTGTTATGCTATAAAACATACTCCGTTATGCCATAAACGTAAAAATTAATATTATTTTTTAGGGGATAATATGCAACAAAAACAATTAAATACCCCTGATGATTCAGTGGAACAAGTCACCTTCTGGCAAGCCTTCTTATTTTGGCTCAAGCTTGGTTTTATTAGCTTTGGGGGACCAGCTGGACAAATCGCTGTGATGCATCAGGAACTGGTTGAACAAAAGCGCTGGATATCAGAAAAAAGATTTTTACATGCACTGAACTACTGCATGTTGTTACCCGGTCCTGAAGCGCAGCAGTTAGCAACCTACATTGGTTGGCTTATGCATAGAACTGTGGGAGGATTGGTTGCAGGTATTCTATTTGTATTGCCCTCCTTATTTATTTTAATTGGACTATCTTGGGTTTATATAAAATTTGGAGATGTGCCTGTTATTGCAGGTATCTTTTACGGGATAAAGCCTGCTGTCACTGCAATTGTCTTTCATGCAACTTACCGCATAGGCAGTCGTTCGCTTAAAAATAAGTTTTTATGGGTCGTCGCAATTGCAGCGTTTTTTGCCATTTTTGTCTTAAAGCTTCCTTTCCCGCTTATCGTTTTATCAGCAGGTATTGCTGGCTATTTAGCGAGTAAAAAGTACCCAGAACTATTTTCCTCTGCGGGTGGGCATAAAGCTAGTCAAAAAGATTATGGTCCGGCATATATTGATGATGATACCCCAACACCAGAGCACGCTAAATTCCATTGGTCACGGTTAGCCAGACTTATTTTTGTGGCAATCGCTTTATGGTTATTACCAATTTTAGCTTTAGGCGCATATTTTGGATGGCATCATTCCTATACCCAAATGGCTTGGTTTTTCACTAAAGCTGCGCTGCTTACGTTTGGGGGCGCTTACGCGGTTTTACCTTATGTCTATCAAGGGGCTGTCAATCATTTTGGTTGGCTTTCACCTACACAAATGATTGATGGATTGGCACTTGGTGAAACTACACCCGGTCCACTAATTATGGTCGTTGCCTTTGTTGGTTTTTTAGGAGGCGTTAATCATTCATTACTAGGCTCTGAGCATTTATTTTTTGCTGGAGCACTCGGTGCTGTTATTGTGACTTGGTTTACCTTTCTATTTTCATTTGTCTTTATTTTTGCGGGTGCACCGATTATTGAATCTACACATAACGAAATTAAATTTACTGCACCCCTCACTGCAATTACCGCGGCTGTGGTCGGTGTCATTTTAAATTTAGCACTATTTTTTAGTTATCACGTGTTATGGCCACAGGGTTTTTCAGGCCATTTTGATATTGTCGCGGCCCTCATTACTGTAGCTGCATTTATTGCTTTATTCCGATTTAACATTAACGTGCTGTATGTCATTTTTGCTTCGGCACTGGTTGGGCTCGCAGTCACTTTCTTTTAGTTATTTACTGATTGAATTGATTTTTCAAAATCATAATCTCAATAAGGCCGAACAGTTCCTTTACTGTTCGGCTATTTATATTTTTAACCCGCTAACTGGGCAATTTGCGCTGCTGCATTATCTAAGGCAGCTTGACGTGCTTCTGGTCCGAAAGCGATTCCTTCGGCGCGCACAAAAGTGATATCAGTCACCCCAATAAAATTGAAAAACGCTTTGATATAAGTTTCTTGATAGTCTAAAGCTTCGGCTGGTGAACCTTCTGAATACACACCACCACGCGAAGAAGCAATAATGACACGTTTCCCCTCTACTAAACCTTGAGGACCGTTTTCCGTGTAACGGAATGTTTTACCAGCAACAGATAGACGGTCAAGCCACGCTTTTAACTGTGATGGGAAGCTAAAGTTATACATAGGTGCGCCAATTACAACGATATCTGAAGATAAGAACTCATCCAAATATTGGGTGTTTCTTGCAACACGTTGTTGCGCTGTTTCATTATTAGGTTCAACACCTTGCCATGCTAAAAACTCAGCATCAGACAAATGAGGAATTGGCTCTAAAGCAAAATCGTGATGAATAATTTCTGCATCTGGATAAGCTGTGCTGAGCTGACGAATAACAGATGAGGTGAGTTGGCGGCTAACAGACTGCTCACCTAAAATACTTGTGTCAATTTGAAGTAGTTTCATCGCTTATACCTACAGTATAAAATTGTTACTTGAGCTAATTATGTTACTACTATTATTCTTATGCACAAGAAGGCACATTTAGGGAACCAAGTAATATGACTGTAACCATACCTCATGATATTCAGAGTTCAGATTGCCAAAGAGTCAGTCAAGTGTTGGCTAGAGTTGGAGAGAAATGGAGTATACTCATTGTAATGACACTTGCATCACATCCTCATCGCTTTTCTGAAATAAAGAGACGTATCAATGGAATATCGCAGCGTATGCTTACCTTATGTTTGCGTGGTTTAGAACGAGATGGGTTGGTTAAACGTACGGTTTATCCTGTAGTTCCACCTCATGTTGAATATGAATTAACTCCATTGGGCCATTCACTTACAGAGCCTGTAATTGCTTTAGGCCAATGGGCTCAGCAGCATATTGCAGATATTGATGCGGCAAGAGCTGCATTTGACGCAGCTCAGGAGAAACCAATTACATTAGACACTTAACGTAACTGCGAAGGACTTATGCCATAAAATTGTTTAAAGCGATGACTTAAATGGCTTGCTGAACTAAACCCACATACTAGGGCAATATCTTGCAAAGAAAGCTGAGATGACTGAATTAGTCCTTTGGCCTTAGTTAAGCGTCTTTGCATGACATATTGGTGAGGCGCCATATTCATGGACTGTTTAAACATATGAGCAAAATGGTATTCGCTTAAATTCACAACATTCGCCAAATCAGACAAAGTGAGTGCCTGATCTAGATGATCTTCAATCCATTCCTGAATATATTTGAGTTTATGGGGTGCCAGTCCGCCCTTGATAGTAGGCTGTTGCCATTGAACACTGCTATATTTTCGAATTAAGTGATTCAACAATAAACTTGCCGTTGTACTCATTTGCAAATGATTTGAAGAATCTTGCCAATCGCAATCTAACAAGAAGAATTGATATAACGCCCGAATCCGTTCATCATCATTAAATACAACTTCGTTTAGTTCAATTTGATTCGGCTCTTTGTCCCATATTTTTTCAGCAACATCACGCAAATGTTGGTCGGTGTAGTACAAGTGGACAAATTTAAGCCCACCACGTATGTCCCAAGTTGACTCCTGATGTTCGGGCAATAGGCAAAAACGTCCCGGCCCACCACCATTTTTCCAGCCCGCAGGTGTTTTTTGATAGCTTTCATAACCATCTTGAATATAAAGACTTAAAGTGTGGTGATCGCTACAGACACTTACACGATCTTGCTGATTAGACCAAAATGCAAGTTGCATATTTTCATCAAGCACCACAGTTTCGTGAAGCTTGGCTTTAGACTGCTGCAGCTGTTCTAAAGTTTGATAAGCCATGCAAAATTAAAACAAATATGATTGATCTTAAGTTAACCATATTCAGCAAAATTCAGCTAGTTTAGATCTATAAAAAACGCAAGATCTTGCATGTAGAACACAAGAATATATACGTGAAAAATGAAGCATTCCTAGATACTTAAGTTTGGTAATCGAGGATGAAGTTATGAATATTTTACTCTATGTTGCGGTGGTGTTGATTTGGGGAACAACATGGATTGGAATTGCCGTTCAAAGCCATTATGCAACACCCGTTGTCGCAATTTTATGGCGCTTTGCTATTTCAGCCTTATTACTTTGGGTTGTTTTACTATTTTCAGGAAAATTACAGCGAATTGCTTTAAAAGATCATTTGTTCTGTATGCTGCAAGGACTTTGTGTTTTTGGTCTAAACTTTATTTGTTTTTATACCGCCGTTAAATATGTAAATAGCGGTTTAGAGTCTGTCATTTTTTCGATGGCCGTTTTCTTTAATGCCATTAATGCGCTTATCTTTTTTAAGCAGAAACCTTCCCCAAACTTTGCACCAGCTGCACTTTTGGGCCTAAGTGGTATTGTTTTACTGTTTTGGCATGACCTGATTAATAGCCAGTTTAATGCGCAGTTATTAATGGGTATTGGGCTATGTGCAATAGGCACTTACGGTTTTTCTTTAGGGAACATGATTAGTGTTAGACACCAAAAACGTGGTCTAAATATCTTTTCAACAAACTGTTATGCCATGACTTATGGCGCATTGGTGATGTTAATTCTGGCATTATTTACAGGACAAGATTTAATGCCGCCGATGAATTTCCCATTTTTAAGCTCGGTACTATACTTGGCTGTATTCGGTACGGTTATTGGGTTTTCAGCTTATTTTTCTCTGGTCGGACGAATTGGTGCAGCCAAAGCAGCCTATAGCACGTTGCTCTTTCCTTTAGTTGCTCTAACAGTTTCTACTTTCTTTGAAGGATATGAGTGGACTTTAAATGCTGTATTTGGAATTTTACTCATCTTACTTGGTAACTACTTAATGTTTAGTAAGTTTGAAATTGGAAAGAAGTTATTTAGCAGTCAAAAAAGTTGTGAGAAGCAGGCATAAAAGCCTGCTTTTTTTATAAATCATAATTAATTTTAGCAGCCCGTTTTAAGCATCAACTCAAAATCTTTTAAAGCCGCGGCTGCTGTGGCTAATGGCGCAGATGCCCCTCCACTGACAACAAATTCCCCCATTTCTTGCGTTAACACCCGAATACATTTATTAGAACCTTGCAGATGAGCAAACGGATGATTTGCTGGGACTAACCTTAATTCAACACCTGTTTGAATTTGCTGATTTTTAATATGGATAAAACCAACCAGACGAGGAATTATATTTTCTTTTTTCCAATCACGAATATGTTCAGTCGTAACATGGCTGATTCCTTGTCGTGGAATATCCTGAATTTTTACATCAGCTCCTAAAACAGTATTGGCTAGTATCGTAATTTTTGCAGCAGTATCCCACCCATCTACATCGAAAGAACTGTCAGGTTCCGCAATACCTTTTGCTTGAGCTTTTTCAAGAGATTCTGTAAATGCGCATTCATGTTGCAACATATCATTCAAAATAAAATTCGTGGTGCCTGTAAGCACACCTTCTATTTCTAAAATTTGGCAGCCCGCCAAGTTATATTCAAACAAATCAACCGTCGGTAAAGCTGCAGCAGTTGCACCGCTAAAAAATAGTTTTTTATTCTGCTGATGTGCCAAGTTAATTAATTTTTTACCATCTACGACTAACGCGCCTTTAGATACTGCTATCGCATTCATACTATGTGTTAAAGCATAATTTAAATAAAATAGGCCTTTCCCACCTGTCATATAGTCACTTGGCCCTGTCTCAATAATGACATCTGCTTGAACCTGTTCTAAAAACTTTTGCTCAGTTAGGCCTGTTTGATACTGTGTTTTATCTAGCCACTTTACAGCTTGTAAACCTTCTTGATCAATTAAGCCTGATGATGAGTTACAGACACCCACTAAACGGGCATCAATTTGATATTTTTGTTTATAGTAGGTCGATCGATTTAAAAGAAGCTCTGCAATTTGTTGCCCAATCCGTCCGAAACCACAAATTGCCACATTAATTCGCTTCATTTCACTTTCTCAAAATTTAAATGGTTTAAATCAATTTTCCAAAGATAATTTTAATATCTCATCTTGGAAAAATTGCTACTTATAGAGAAGGTTAAAATACTATATCGCTCAGATATTTGTTAGATTAACAATCTTAATAACCATATAAATTGCGACAGCAAAAACCATTAAAGCAAAGACCTTTTGTACAATTGCAGACGGAATAAACCGAATAGCTCGGCGTCCTAATAACATACCGAATGCACATGCGAGTGCAAACGCACTAGTGATTGCTACTGGATAGTGAAAGCCCTCTGCAATATGCATCACAATACTCATGCCACTAATCAGGAAAATAATCATAAGTGAGGTTGCAACAATGCTATGCATATCCAAATTTGTGACTTTTCTAAGCGCGGGTACAATTACAAAACCGCCTCCAACCCCTAACATCCCCGTTAAAAGCCCAGCAATAATCCCGATGCTTGCAAGCACACCACCAGTTTTAAAATTCCAGATAAAGCGTCCCGTACTTGGGTTGACCTGACACGGCGGGTTATGAAAATCTGAAACTCGGTTACTGATAAGTCGATAGCCCACTGTAAACATGACCAAGCTAAACATTAACATGAGCCAAATAGGTGAAATCGCGTTGGCTATTAAAATGCCGATATGTGCCATAGGAGCACCAATTAAGGCAATCCAGATTGCAGCACGATAACGAACTATCTTTTTAAATAAGCCTTCAATAGTTCCAATGAGTGTAGATAGCGCAACTGCCAATAACCCAATTGGCGCAGCTTGCGCCACGCTCCAGCCTTGACTGGTCATAAGCGCGGGTACAGCAAGAATGCCACCACCCGCACCAGTAAGACCAAGTAAAAAGCCAATCACAATGCCTTCAACGACAAGTAATAACATATTAAAAGCCTAAAATTGCATATACATCGTTTGCAGTAGACTGCTGGTTAATGAGTGAATAGATCTCGTCTTCTTGCGAAGCTTTAGCCGCTTCTCAGGGCAAAGCGTTGCTTTGCTAAACCTCTTCCACTCGAGCACAGCTCTCGTCTTCTTGCGAAGCTTTAGTCGCTTCTCAGGATAAAGCGTTGCTTTGTTTACCCTCTTAACTCGAGCACAGCTCTCGTCTTGCGCTCGTACAAAGCGTTGCTTTGCTTAACCTCGCTCAGGTTTGACCATCCACTCACGGCCCTTGAGCATGCCTTGCCAGTAAATTGGCGGTAAAATCTGCTCTTTAAGCAGCCAAGCCAAACGAGATGGTTTTTGCCCATCAATTACCCATTTTGGAAAACTTGGAAGTAATTTGCCGCCGTAGCCAAACTCAGCCAGAACGATTTTTCCACGCTCTACTGTGAGTGGACATGAGCCATAGCCGTTGTACTCGCAGAAGTTTTGCTCACCTTTGAGCTGGGCTATAACATTAACCGCAACGATCGGAGCTTGTGCCCGTGCCGCAGCAGCAGTTTTGGCATTAGGTGCATTCATCACATCACCTAAAGCAAAAATATTGGCGTGCTGTGTGTGTTGTAGGGTTTGAGGATTCACACTCACCCAGCCGGCTTCATCAGTAAGAGTACTTGCACGAATAAAATCAGGCGCTTGTTGCGGTGGAACAACATGCAACATATCGAAATCTGTTTCGACCAATGCTGCATTTTCATCATTCACCACTTTGAACCATGCTTTCTTTGCAGACCCGTCTACTTTGACAAGTTGATGGTTAAAATGCAGTTCAGTGCCATATTTTTCGACATATTGCATTAGTGCAGGTACATATTCCTTCACACCAAATAAAACAGCACCAGTGTTATAAAAATGGATAGAGATATCTTTAAGTTTGCCTTGCTTTAACCAGTAGTCGGCTGAAAGGTACATCGCTTTTTGAGGAGCACCGGCACATTTAATCGGTATAGGCGGTTGGGTAAAGATTGCTTTTCCACCATTTAGCTGTTGCACCAATTCCCATGTATACGGCGCTAAATCATAACGATAGTTAGACGTCACCCCATTTTTCCCTAAGGTTTCGACTAAGCCTTCAATTCCATGCCAATTCAGTTTTAAACCAGGACAGACGACTAAGGCTTTATATTGAATAGGTTGGCATCCTTCCAAAATAACCTGATTATGCTCAGGGTCGAATCCAGCAACCGCAGCTTTCATCCATTTTACTTTTGAAGGTATCACACTTGTCATTGAGCGTGCGGTTACTTGTGGTTTGAAAATACCGCCGCCAACCATGGTCCAGCCCGGTTGATAATAATGTGTATCTGCGGGATCAATAATGACAATATCTAAATGAGGTTCACGACATAAAAGACTCGAAGCTACAGAAATTCCTGCTGCCCCAGCGCCAACAATCACAACGCTATAACAAGGAATTGTGGCTGGTTCATGATCACGTTTTAAAATACGTGGCACCAAGCTTTTTAAGTTAAACCCAAGCTTATTACCCGACTCAACTAACAGTGCTGCATCTTGTGGAGCAACTTCAGCCAAAGCCCACAAACTGATTGCACGCATACCAGAGCGACAATATGCTAAAACGGGCTTCTGAGCATTCTGATAAAGCTGCTTAAACTCGGTAACTTGTTGATCGGTAATTTTGCCACTGGTCACAGGCTGATAGATTACGTTTAGGCTATGCCGCTGAGCTGCTTCTTCAATTTCAATCACATTGGGTTGATCTGCACCTTCTCCATCTGGTCGGTTACATATCAGTGTTTTTATTCCTTGGTCTGCAATTTTTGCAATATCGTTGGCAGTAATCTGGCCAGCAACATAAAAATCTTGATTAACTCGTTTAAGTTCCATATTGCCACCTTATAATTGTGAAATTGAGCCGCAAGCCTGATTGGCAGGAAGTGCTTTATCGATTTGTTTTGGGTATGGCAGATTTAAGTTATTCATTAATTCAATAAAATCTTCTCGTGAGCGATTCTGACCTAAACGTGAATTTTTTAAACGTTCATAACCAATTGTTGAAGACAAACGACCTTTATAATCGTGTCCCGGATATACAATAGTGTTGTCAGGTAAGCTGAAAAGTTGTTTATGAATACTGTCATAAAGTGTGCCTGCATTACCTTGTTGGAAATCGGTTCGACCGCATCCATCAATTAATAATGCATCACCAGTGAAAACCATGTTTTCAACCAAGTAACTCGTACAAGCATTGGTATGGCCTGGTGTATAGCGTGCTTCAATACTGAGGTTGCCAACTTTAAGCATGCAACCATCAGTAATTAAAATATCTCCGCAATTTACTTCTGAGTTTCTGTGTAAAACCGATTTGCAATGGAAACGTTCACGAAGTAAATTTGCAGCGGTAATATGGTCTGCATGAACATGAGTATCTAAGGTATAGATGAGTGTAAATTGATGCTGCTCTAATTCTTTTGCATAAATCTCAATATCTGATGCGACTGGATCAATTAAAACAGCCTCTCGTGTTTCTTCACACCCAAGCATATATGTATAAGTCGAACTTTCTTTTTCAAAAAACTGCTTAAAGAACATGATTTATACCCTAATAGTTTATTTCTTTCCTATATTTTGCAAATAAGATGCCAATTATTTGAAATTAAATAATAAATATAAAAATCAAATATTTAAAACAATAAGTTGAATTAAATTTAGAAAAAAACTCAGCTTGATGTTCCTTTGAAACTCAAGTATGTTTCAATGAAACGATTGTGAAACAAAGATAATGGCAAAGTTAAATTTTGAGTTAGAACAGGATTTTTATATTTTATTTGAGCAGCTTAAAGCTCTATTCCCAAATGCGAGTCTGTTTTTAGCAGACACAACGACTCAAGCAATTCACTATAAATTTAATACAGACGATATTTCTGTAGAGAACATAGCAGCGCTTACTCAAGACCATCACAATCAATATCTTGAGATCAATACTCCTAAAATGAGAAAGCGATTTATCTATCAAGAACATGATATTTACATCGCAGAGCATCGAATTATCGGGAAATTGCATATTCTACAGCCCGTTAGCATAGAGAATGATATTGTTGATGAAGTAGAGCTAACAGAACAATTGCAAGACTTGGCTAAAGTTTTCAATAGTTGTTCACCAGAAATGACTCGTATGTTTTCAATTATTCAAAGAGTGGCAATTACTGAGTTTCCAGTGCTCGTACGCGGTGAATCTGGTAGCGGTAAAGAACTTGTGGCAAAAGCAATTCATGATTATAGCCAGCGTAAAAATAAGATCTTTGTTGCCATTAACTGTGCAGCTTTAAATTCTAATATTTTAGAAAGTGAACTCTTTGGGCATGTGAAAGGTGCTTTTACGGGAGCAATTCGTGACCATAAAGGTGTGTTTGAACGTGCCGCTGGTGGAACGCTGTTTCTGGATGAAATTGCCGAGATTCCTTTAGAGCTTCAAGCTAAATTATTACGGGTGTTAGAAACAGGTGAATTTACTCCTGTAGGTGGTGAAAAACCAATTCAGGCTAATATCCGCATTATTACAGCAACACATAAAGCTTTACGCGAAGAGGCTAAGGCTGGGCGTTTCCGTCATGATCTACTCTACCGTCTACGCGTAATTCCAATTTTCATACCACCACTCAGAGAGAGAAAAGTCGATATTCCTCTTATTGTCGATCAGATTTTAAAAGAGAGCTCAACCCAACTCGATACAATGCCTCGCCATGTTAATCAAAAAGCCATGCAAGTTTTATTGAATTATGACTGGCCGGGAAATGTTCGTGAGCTTAAAAACACCCTTCTTTATGCTTTAACCATGGCAAATGGTAAGGATGAAATTGAAGTCGAAGACTTACCAAATGAACTCTTAAATGCAGATGATTACGTTAAATTACCCGAGACAAATGCAGAGCTTAGTCCAGAAAATGTGCAAGCAGCTTTAGAAAAATATAACCATAACCTGAATATGGTAGCGAATATTTTTGGAATTAGCCGCACTACTCTTTGGCGATACAGACAAAAGCATAAGCTTTAGCTAGGTATTTAGCTCATCTAAGGCGTATCATATTGCACTTGGTTAGGTTCGTTAGTTCAAAGGCTTTATATGATTGTTCGTGATAAAAGCAATGTATTTAAACTCTTATTTGCTTGGAAAGGAACAATTTTGCCGAAGGTTTTGCCTGCACTGAGTTTTGTTGTACTTATTTCAGCCTGTGTGGTCTGGCTCTCTTATTATCATTGGATTCAAATTCCTACCGTACCCGCGATCGGATTTACCATCTTTGGCGTGATTCTTTCGATTTGTACAGGCTTTAGAAATAACGCATGTTATGACCGTTGGTGGGAAGGCCGCAAGCTCTGGGGTGCTTTAATTGCCAATGCCAGACATATTGTTAGAGATAGCCATGTTTTATCTAATGAACAACGTGAACATTTAATTCATCAGGTCTTAATTTTTAGTAATTTATTGCGTGATCGTTTACGTCAACAAACAGTCGAACCCACAAAATTTCTTGAGCATGCCTATTTAAATAACTCTTCACTTAATTATTTAAATGAGCATATTAATGCACCTCAATTTGTACTCGAAAATATTCAAAAAGATTTAGTCAAAGCTCTAAAAGACGGCGAAATTAGTGACATTATCTATGGCACTCTGACACGCCATATTGTTGAGCTCGGCAATATCCAAGCAGGTTGTGACCGAATTGCTGGGACACCTTTACCCTACTCATATTCAGTACTTTTGCACCGTGCTGTTTATTGTTTCTGCTTCATCTTACCTTTTAGCCTTGAAGCTGCTTTAGGCATTTGGACACCGCTTATTGTCGGCTTAATCGCTTATATGTTTTTAGGACTAGATGCCTTAAGTGCTCAAATTGAAGAACCTTTTGGCTTGCAAGAAAATGATTTACCGCTCGATTCTATTGTGCGTTTAATTGAACGAGAGTCTCTAAGCTCTTTAGGGCAGCCATTACCGCCTATTATTGAAGCCCAAAACAACAATTTACTTTAATAAAAAAGAGCGAATCATCGCTCTTTTTTATAGGTTTAAGTGTCTGTTTATGGATGTACAATAATCTTAACGGCTGACTCATTGTTATGAATTAAGGTTTCAAAACCTTGTGAAATCAAATCATCAAGTTGAATGCGCTGGGTAATAAAAGGTTCCAGATTTATTTTACCTTCTTCGACCAGTTTAATGGTTTCTTGATGGTCATTTACGTAGGCAATTGTGCCTCTTACATCGAGCTCTTTCATTACAACACTGTGCACATTAATTGATGCTGGGTGGCTCCAAATCGAAACAATAACTATAACGCCTGTTGGTTTCACTGCCGCGACCAAAGTATCTAACACCTTGTTAACGCTACTACATTCAAACGCAACATCAACACCATCGCCATTAGTAATTTTCATGACCTCAGAAACAACATCAACTTCTGACGGGTCTAAAATATAATCTGCAACACCCGACTCTTTGGCTTTTTCTTTACGTTTGGCACTTAGTTCGGTAATGATGACCTTAAGCCCTTTTGCTTTTAAAATTGCCGAAAGCAACAAACCAATTGGCCCCGCACCGCCAACCAGTGCAATATCACCGGCCTTTGCACCACTACGTACGAAAGCATGATGACCCACCGATAACGGTTCAATTAAGGCTGCCTGATCCAGTGGAATTTTATTAGAAATTGGATGCACCCAACGGCGTTTAACCGCAATTTTTTCCGATAAACCACCACCACGACCACCTAAACCAATAAAGTTCATATTTTTGGAAAGATGATAATTATCGCCCGATCCAGTCGGTACATCATCTGCCACAATATAAGGCTCTACGACTACATGCTGGCCAATTTCAATATCATCAACACCTTCACCTACGGCATAGACTACACCTGAAAATTCATGTCCCATGGTAATCGGTGCAGATTCACCTGAAATAGGATGCGGATGTCCACAAGGTGGAATAAAAATTGGTCCTTCCATAAATTCGTGCAAATCTGTACCACAGATTCCACACCAAGCTACCTTAATGCCTACAGTGCCGGGAGTGACTTCTGGTTCAGGGATATCTTCAATACGAATATCGCCTCTGTCATAAAAACGTGCTGCTTTCATTATTATCTCCCTCAAATCAGGATGTTGTTTTAGCGATAGACAATGCCGCCGTCCGTTAAAATGGATTGACCCGTAATATAGTCCGAATCTTCACTTGCCAGAAAAGCAACTAATGCGGCTACATCGTCTGGTGTTTGGGCTCTACCTAAAGCAATACCTTCCACATACTTTTTATAAGTTTCACCAATTGCAGCACCTGTAATTTCAGCAAAACGTTTATCGATTTCAACCCACATATCCGTTCCGACAATTCCGGGGCAATATCCATTTACCGTAATACCATGACTGGCATATTCTTTTGCCGCAGCTTGGGTAAGTGCTCGTACCGCAAATTTAGTTGCCGAGTAAATACCGAGTAAAGCAAACCCATCGTGGCCTGCAATTGAACAGGCATTAATGATTTTACCTTTATGTTGGCGTTGCTTAAATTTTGCAGCAGCAGCCTGTATTCCCCACAGCACGCCACCAATATTAATATCAACAATTTTTTGAAACTCATCCGGTGTGATATCCGCAATCGCTTGAACTTGTGCAATTCCAGCATTATTAATCATGACATCAAACCCACCAAGGGTCTGCTCAGCATGATTTATAGCAGCATACACTTGCTCGCGGTCACTTACGTCAGCAATAAATGTGCTCGCATTTACACCTAAAGCCTGAATTTCCTGCTGCACATCGTTCAGTCGATCTTGTTTCATATCAACTAATGCAATATGTGCCCCTTCTTGCGCCAAGCGCAGGGCAATCCCACGGCCAATGCCTTGGGCTGCCCCAGTCACTAAAGCGACTTTATTTTGTAATCCCTTAACCATGTTCAACTCCTGTAAATGTAGAATTTCTACATATGAATCGCTCGTTGCATTGAAGCCAAAATGGATTCATGCATGGCTTCTGATAATGTTGGATGCGGGAAAATCACTTGAGCTAAACTTTCATCAGTTGCTTCTAGATATTTCGCAATGGCAAATCCTTGGATATGTTCGGTCACTTCATGGCCCACCATATGTGCACCAAGTAATTCACCCGTTTCTGCATGTACCACCGTTTTAACGAAACCTGACGCATCTCCAATTGCCAAAGCTTTACCATTTGCAGTTAAAGAAAACTTACCAATACGTATAGGTAGATTCTTAGCTTTTGCTGCATTTTCCGTTAAACCAATACTCGCCACTTGTGGATGTGTAAAAATACAACCGGGTATCTGGCTACGGTCGAGTGAATGGACGTTTGCCACACCAGCGATTTTCTCGACACATATTATGGCTTCATGGCTTGCTTTATGAGCGAGACAAGGTGCTCCAGCAACATCACCAATGGCATAAAGCCCTGCTACGTTGGTTTTACAATAGTCATCAATTGCCACAAAACCTTGTGGATTGAGTTCTACACCTAAACGTTCTAGTCCTAGCCCTGTGGTATTCGGCTGTACACCAATTGCCGAAAGCACGCGATCAAAATCAAGCGTTTGAACATCATTTGCCGTTTCAACCACACAGTGGACTTGCTCATTTTCAATTTGAATACTTTGAACGACAGCAGCGGTTAAGACTTTCATACCTTTTTGTTCAAATTGTTTTCTAACAAATTGAGCAACTTCTGCATCTTCGGTCGGTAAAATTTGTTTAGCCAAATCAATAAGGGTCACCTGACATCCCAAATCTTGATAAAGACTGGCAAACTCACTACCAATTGCACCTGAACCTACAACCAGTAAACTTTTTGGTAACTGCTCTGGAACAAGCGCTTCTTTATAGCTCCAGACATATGTTCCATCGACAGGAAGTTGAGGAACATGTCGGGCTTTAGCGCCAGTTGCCAAAATGATATGTGGTGCACTCAAAGCCTGACTATTACCTTGAGCATCGGTCACTTCAATTTTTTCTTTCGCTGTAAGTTGAGCGCGACCACTAAAAACAGTGACCTGATTCTTTTTCAACAAGTAATCGATGCCTTGTACTAATTGAGCTGAAACTTGTCGGCTATGCTGCACAAGCTTTTGGATATCAAAATCGAGTTGGGATACCTGAAAACCAAACTGTCCGGCATGTTTAAACTGGGTTGCGAGCTCTGCCCCTGCAAGCAAAGCTTTGGTTGGAATACAGCCCCAATTTAGACAAATTCCGCCTAAATGTCGCTCTTCTACAATTGCGGTTTTTAACCCGAGCTGGGCTGCACGAATTGCAGCCACATACCCACCCGGTCCCGCGCCAATCACAATTAAATCAAATTGAGCTTCTGACATGCGGGTTCTCCTACACCAAAATTAAAGCAGGGTTTTCAACAAACTGCTTAAAGCTGGCCAAGAATTTTGCCCCAACTGCGCCATCAATAACTCGGTGATCGCATGACAACGTCGCTGTGACAATCTCACGAACCACTACATTGCCATTTTCGACAACAGCGCGAGATTCCGAAGCACCTAATGCCATAATTGCACCTTGCGGCGGGTTAATAATGGCATCGAACTGTTTAATGCCTAACATTCCTAAATTTGAAATGCTAAAGCTGCCTCCCTGAAACTCGTCAGGTTGTAACTTGCCAGTCTTAGCACGCGTTGCCAAATCACGCATGTCATCGGAAATTTGTGCTAAAGACTTCTGATTTGCTGCTTTTACAATGGGTGTAATTAAACCGTTTGGAATCGCTACGGCCACCGAAATATCCGCTTGAGAGAACTGTAAAATTGATTGAGTCGCCTCATCAAATTGAACATTCACCTCAGGCACTTTAATTAGCGCCGCTGCCGCTGCCTTAATTAGCATGTCATTAATCGAAAGTTTGACTTGTGGAACGGTCTCATTAATCTGTTTACGTAAATTTTGCAAAGCCTCTACGTTTAGATCGACCACTAAGCGGAAATGCGGTGCATTACGTTTTGCAGCCTGTAACCGTGAAGCAATCGCTTTACGCATACCATTCATCGCCACAGTCGTAATTGTCGATTGTGGTTGAGCAACAGAACATTGAGTCGATTGTACATTTACTGACGTTGGGTTATTACGATAGTAAACTGCCTCAACATCTTCTTTACAGACACGGCCACGAGTACCTGAAACACGGCAGTCATTTAGGTTAATGCCCCACTGCTTTGCTAAACGGCGTGCTACAGGCGTCGCTAAAACTTGGCTATCATCGGCCGTAGATTTAACCACTTTAGCTTGAGTTTGCTGCTTAACATCAGGCCATTGACCACCAGCAGCCTGTACAGCCTTCTGGATGTCTTGAACACTAATACGTCCTTCACGACCAGAACCTGTGACTTTTGCCAAGTTTACATTGTGTTTTTCTGCAACCTTCAAGGCATGCGGCGTTGCAAACAACTCATTAGATGTTTGATAACCTTGTAATGACTCTGGTACAGCGTAGTCATCTTTCGCTACCTTTACAGGAGCTGAAGCACTAACTGCTACAGTCTGTGGTTGTTCTGCTTTTTCAGCAACAGGTGCAGATGTTTCCGCTTTAATTTGTTCCGAAGGTGCTTCGGGTGCTTGAGCTGCTGAACCACCTAGTGATGCGATAAACTTTTCAATTTCTGCATCAGAAACTTCACTATCAGCACATACGGCAATAAGACCACCAACAGGTAAAGTATCACCATCTTTCGCTAAAATTTTACGGAGCGTTCCAGCAAAAGGCGCTTCTAACACATTGACGATTTTTGTGGTTTCAATTTCACAAATTTCATCGCCCTTATTAAAGCTATCACCCTCTTTAATCAACCATTGGGCGATCGTGCCTTCTTCCATGGATAATCCCCATTTCGGGATCTCCAGCGTTTTAATTTCGCTCATCCTAAGCCTCCAATGTTTTTCGCACAGCTTGCTCAATACGCTCTACACTTGGAATCCATTCTTTTTCTAAAACTGGAGAGAATGGAACAGGCGTATGTGGTGGCGTTACGAGTTCAACAGGTGCTTTCAAATAGTGGAAACCTTTTTGCGCGATCAGTGCAGCAACATCGTGACCAAAACCACAGCGTGCCGCTGATTCATCCACAATAACCACACGCCCAGTCGATGCAACAGACTCTAAAATTCCTTCTTCATCCAGAGGTGAAATTGTGCGAGGGTCGACCACTTCAACCGAAATGCCATCTTTTGCCAGTTTGTCTGCCACTTCATTAGCGCGATGTACCATCAAACCTAAAGCAATAATGGTCACGTCTGTCCCTTCACGGGTGTAATTTGCTACACCAAAAGGAATGGTATATACATCATCTGGAACTTCGCCTTTAATGTCATAAAGCATTTTATGTTCACAGAACACTACAGGGTCGTCATCTCGAATAGCCTGAATTAAAAGCCCTTTCACATCATATGGGCTAGATGGGACCACAACTTTTAAGCCGGGAACCGCGGCAAATACGTTATATGGCGACTGAGAATGCTGAGCTGCCGCAGAAAAACCTGCACCGATCATGCCACGTACAACCATTGGCGCTTTTGCTTTTCCACCGAACATATAACGGAATTTAGCGGCTTGGTTATAGAGCATGTCATGACACACGCCGTAGAAATCCATAAACATTAAATCGGCAACAGGACGTAAACCTGTTGCTGCAGCACCAGCAGCCATACCGATAATTGCAGACTCGGTAATTGGCGTATCAATAACACGTTCCGAACCAAATTCTGTCCATAAACCTTTGGTTACGCCCAATACACCACCGAAACCTTCTAATTGGTTTTCTTCAGTGTTTTTACCGCCGTGCCCACCGCGAACATCTTCACCAACAACAAATACGGTTGGATCACGGCGCATTTCTGATTCAATGGCTTCTTTAATTGCATTACGAAAACTTTTATTTGGCATCTTTACTATTCCTTTAGTAAGAGACATAGACGTCAGTAAGGAGTTGTTCTGGTTTCGGATATGCCGCAGCACGGGCTTTAGCAACGGCATCATCAACATTTGCCTTTGAAGCTGCATCAATCTCGTCTAGTTTGGCTTCATCAATTTTGCCTTTGACTTTCTCGCGGAAAATTTTTAAAGGATCTTTATTTTCTTTGATGAACTCGACTTCTTCTTTAGAACGAATCAAGCCAGGATCACCTTCGAAGTGGCCATAAAAACGGTTTGTGATGGTTTCAATCACGCTTGGACCTTCACCACGGCGCGCGCGTTCAATGGCAGTTTGAGCGGCTTCATAGACGGCAAAGAAGTCTGTACCATCAACTTTAACTGCCGGTAAACCAAAGCCTGCTGCACGACCAGCAATGTCTTTGCTTCCTACAGCGTAATCATGACCAGTCCCCTCACCAAAACCGTTATTTTCAAAAACGAAAATCACAGGAAGTTTAAGAACAACAGCCATGTTCATCGCTTCAAAAGTAAGGCCTTGGTTTGAACCACCATCACCTGTAAAAGACAGTCCGACGCCGCCAGTCTTTAAGGTTTTCGCTGTCAACGCTGCACCAATTGCTAAAGGAGGCCCACCACCCACAATCCCGTTGGCACCGAGCATACCTTTATCTAAATCGGCAATATGCATAGAACCGCCTTTTCCACGGCATAGTCCGTCATCTTTACCGAAAATTTCCAGCATCATGGCGTGAATATCACAGCCTTTTGCAATACAGTGCCCATGTCCACGGTGTGTTGAAGTGATATAGTCTTTGTCGGTTAAGTTTTCGCAAATCCCGACTGCTACAGCTTCTTCTCCGCTATATAAGTGAATAAAGCCTGGAATATCACCATTGGTATTTTCTTCATGAAGTCGATCTTCAAATTCACGAATATCACGCATGCGTTTATATGCTGCGAGTAATTGCTCTTCCGTTAATTGCATATCCTTTTCCTTTATTATCTTGATTATTAAAAATCAACCAAGTTTCAGCGAGAGTTATATATTTCGCTATAAATAATAAAGCTCAATTTAATTTAATATGCTATTAGACTAAAAAGTTTTAAATGGTTTTTATGGCTATTATTTTTTATTTTTCAAAAACTTGCACAGAAAAAAATAAAATTAAAAAATTTTAATACATTTCATTGGTTTGCGAAACAAACCTTTAACCAACCTTTATTAATTTATAATATTAGCTGTGTACTATGCTCATTAATAAACTCCATATCCTTTATTTAAATTATAAGGATTTTTATTATATAGAGTCTAGTTGAAAATTATTTAATTAAAATGGAATTTTATATATGGACTTAAAAAGGCAAATAGAAACTGGTATTAAATTAAGAGGAGCGGATAAAGTTGCTCGCATTCCAATTAAAATTTTACCTACAGAAGAGTTACCGACTAAACCTGACTGGATTAGAGCAAAAATAACCGATTTTGAAGAAATTAAACGTATCAAAAATTTATTACGCCAACAAAAGCTACATAGTGTTTGTGAAGAAGCCGCATGTCCAAATTTACCGGAATGTTTTGGTGGAGGTACGGCAACATTTATGATTATGGGCGATATCTGCACTCGTCGCTGCCCATTTTGTGATGTCGCTCATGGTCGTCCAAAACCGCTAGATGAAAATGAACCTAAGCATTTGGCAGAAACAGTCGCAAATCTAAACTTAAAGTATGTCGTGATTACCTCTGTAGACCGCGATGATCTACATGATGGCGGCGCTGCACATTTTGTAAAGTGTATTGAAGAAATTAGAAAACGTTGTCCAGAAACATTGATTGAGATTTTAGTACCAGATTTTCGCGGTCGTTTAGAGACAGCGCTTTCAACTTTAAGCTTATCTCCTCCAGATGTGTTTAATCATAATATTGAGACAGTACCACGTTTGTATAAAGCGATGCGCCCTGGTTCGGACTATCAGCATTCGTTAAATTTATTAAAACGTTTTAAGAAATACTGTCCAGATATTAAAACCAAATGTGGCCTGATGGTTGGATTAGGAGAAATTGAGGCTGAAGTGCTTGCTCTACTCAATGATTTAAAAGATCACGATGTAGATTTAGTGACTATTGGGCAATATCTACAGCCCTCAAAGTCACATGCCCCTATTCATCGTTTTGTCCATTTAAAAGAATTTGAAAGATACACTCAGCATGGAAAGCGTTTAGGCTTTAAAAATATTTGGAGTGCACCAATGGTACGTTCTAGCTATTTTGCCGATCGGCAATATTTCGGAGAAGAAGTGCCAAAGCCTTTCAGCCGACAAGATGTCTTATCTTAATGATTAGGCTATTAACAAAACTTATCCAATAGGATAATGGTCAAGACTTATAAAATTATTTAAGGTAAGGAGATAATTAGGAAATAGTCACAATAAGAAAGTTATAACTGTTGAGCGGCTACGGATACGCCATTTCAATGATAAAGGAATTTCGATATGGATATGTCAGAACAATTATCATCGCCTTTAATAGACACTACTCCGTCCTTATTTCGGCCAGAGTCCTCATCTCATTCTAAACAATTAGGAAAAAAACCATCACTTGACCTTGAAGCAGCGCCTTTATTTGATCTGGGTGAAGAATGGCAACATTCCTTATTTGGTCGTTCAATCCAAGAGTGTCATAGAAATTTGATGCACATTGCTGAAGATGCAGATATGGCAATTGGGGTAACTGACCCTCACGGTACTTTACTCTGGACATGGAGTAGTACACCTATGCGTTCATCTGCTGAACAAGTTCATTTTGTTGAAGGTGGGCAATGGTCCACTCAAGCGGTTGGTCAAAATGCAATTGGTCTTGCACTTAATACACATTCAGCAAGCTGTGTTTATTCGCATGAAAATCAGATGAACAGCGTTAGAGACTGGGTATGTTATGCAGCCCCGATTACCGATGCAAACACAGGCCAGTTTTATGGCATTATGAACTTATCAACTAAATATCAAAAGCATAACTCACTTGGAATTTTAGCTGTTGAACGCTGTGCCGATATTGTAAAACAGGCCATTCAACTTCATCAAAAAAACATTTTATATATTAAGGCGCTAGGCACACCTAAAGTTCAATATAACCAACATGGACTAACACTTACACAGCGCCAAATCGAAATTTTATGTATTCTTGCGTTGTGCCCAGAAGGTATAAACTTAGAAGAACTACACTACGCCTTATATGGCGATCGACCAGTGAGTACCACTACACTAAAAGCCGAGCTTTCACAGCTTCGAAACCTGATTCCCGATGTGATCGAGTCACGACCATATAGACTTAACTGTGAAATTCAATGTGACTTTCTCATGGCTGAGCAAGCACTAAACTTAGGTTTTACTGCAACCACTTTAACACTTTATAGAGGTAGTTTTTTAGCCAAGTCAGAAAGTCCATTTTTGTGTGCTTGGAGAGATTGCTTTGATGCGCGCTTGAGTCATGTGATTTATCAAATTGATGATGTAGACCAACTGTTACGTGTGGTTAGCCGTGTACCTGACCGTGTGGATGCCGTTGAACGCCTACTTGAATTATTACCCGAAGAAACACCTTATCGGGCAAGACTTTTAAAATTACTTGAATAAAATAAAAGGGAGAATATTTAACAATATTCTCCCTTTTTAAATGAGATCAAGCAGAGGCTTTAAGCTGTACTCTATAGCAATCATCTAAAGCCAGCTCGTAATAACGTAATCCTTCTTCGGCAGCATGAAATGCTTTTTGCTGCCAATCTGGCCGGTCATTCGACAAACGTTTAATCAACTCCATGGCTTCATAAGGATGTAAGTCATCATAATGAGCATGAGCACGTAACCAAGCTAAAGAACGCTTATCAATCGTGACGTCAGGGTGGTCTGTATAAGCATGAATACCTTTATAGACCTGAATAGACCAGTCGCCTGTCGCCCATTCAATTGCTAAATTGGTCGCAGCTAAACATTCAGCTAAATTACCACGATGACTCATATTCCATAAAAAGTGATTCACCGCATTCATTGCAGCTGGGGGCCGCACGCTATCAAGCTGGTCTACAGTTAACCCAAAACCCTTCGCCCAATCACGATACCACTGTAAATGGCGTTCTTCGACTTTAATATTTTGAATTAACCAATCTCGTGTTTCTGTTACACCCGGTTCAGCAAAAGCAGTCGCCTTAGCTAATGCACCAGCCATATATGACGGGAAATGTGCAACCAGTGGATAGAAATTAAGTAAAGCATAACGGAAACTTTCTAGGCTCAATCCCCCATTGGCCATTTCAGTAAAAAACGGATGTTTACTCACCCGCTCCTTAACCGGTAAAAGATCATCCCAAAACCGCTGAGACCATTCATTATGCGCTGTAATTTCTAAACTCATTCCATATTGATTTAAAGCAGTCATTGCTAATTTTCCTATTTATATGACAGCAATCATCTGTACTTCACGGCTATAAGTCTATCCGAAAATGATAAAGATACAATCTTTAATCGACCATTAGTAATTTTTTCTCAAAGGTTTTGAATCTTTAGATAATTGTGACGCTAATCATTGAAATGTCGTGATTTTTATCACAATAAGGGCCTATAAAAATCATTACTTTTTTAAAAAATCTGTATTATTATTTTGAATAAACCACACAATATATAACCAATATTTTTAGATGGAACTTTAATAAAACAAGTCGCATTTTATGCCAACTTCCAATATAGAGAGCATTAATTATGAAGTTGCAAGGTTCCAATATATTGGGACAGGAACAAATAGATTTATTAACCACACGCGGATTAAATTTCGTATGGTTTCCAAAGCAACTTGAAACGATCTATCGTTTTCAATATCAAAATGGTGCGGCCTATGAGTTTCGCTATAGAGCACCTATTATTTTAATATTATATTTATTTTTAAGCTTTGGTATATACCAAGTCTTACCAACCGACCAAGTTTTATCCTGGTTAAGCTATTATTCTTGGGTAGGTATAATTGTTTTAATTGCGTGGATTTTATCGTTTATTAAAAAATTAAATCAGTGGTTTGATTATTATGTCGGAATTGGCTCTGCTTCCGCTGTCGCTATCACCTTTATTTTAATTAACGTTTTAGAAAATGGCCAAGATAATGTACTTTTTCATGCAGCAATGATGTATGCGATAGTGATTATCTATGGTGCGGTAGGTATGCGCTTTTATACTGCGATCATTGCAGGATGGGTCGGTGGTTTAGTTGGTATTTTAGTCAGTACTTATGTGAAAGGCGACATAGATTGGACCTTTTTGAATCGCACATATACGTTTAGTAGTTTCTTAGGAATGACGCTTGCGTATGCTACAGACCGTCAACACCGAGAAAACTATTTACAAAACTGTATGATTGAGCTCAACCGTATTGAACTCATGCAACAAGCGCAGCAGTTGTCTTTGCTTTCACAGCAAGATGCTTTAACTGGGCTTGCTAACCGACGTTATCTTGATGAAACACTAGACAATGAATGGCGTCGTGCACTGCGCCATGAAACACCACTTACTATTATGATGGTGGATATCGACTTCTTTAAACCCTATAACGATACCTTAGGACACCTTAAAGGCGATCAGTGCTTAAAAGATATTGCTACAGCAATTTCTTCAATTGCTGCTCGTAGTGGAGATTTAGTTGCCCGTTATGGTGGTGAAGAATTTTTACTTCTCTTCCCCATGACCAATGCTCAGCAAGCTCAAATTCAAGTCGAAAGATTAATGAACGCAATTAAAAAAATTGCCATTGTTCATCCATGTAGTAGCGTTTCACCATACGTAACCATTAGTGTGGGTGTGGCAACCACAATTCCACGTTTAAATGATTCAATTTCTGCCTTTGTTAGCCGTGCAGATCATGCACTCTATCAAGCAAAAACAAATGGTCGCAATCAGTATCAAATTGCTGTAAATCAAGAACAAATTGTAGATTTAACTTAATTATTCATAGGTCTTCTAATTAAAAAATTGCGCTCAATAACAATAAAAAAGCCACATACTTTGAGTTATGTGGCTTTTTTACGTCAACCAAGTCTCTATGGTTCAATTGGTGCAAATGGAGGAACAACATCTGCATTTTGAGCACGATTTCGCAAGAAATGGTCCATTAAAACTATTGCTAACATTGCTTCAGCAATTGGAGTTGCTCGAACGCCCACGCACGGGTCATGACGGCCTTTAGTTAACACCTCAGTATCTTCACGATTTAAATTAATCGTTTTACCTGGAGTTGTAATACTTGCAGTCGGTTTTAGTGCAATCGCCACACGAATAATCTGGCCACTTGAGATACCACCCAAAATACCACCAGCATGATTCGCCAAGAAGCCATGACTCGTCAATTCATCACGTGTTTCATGGCCAAACTGACCTGCTACAGCAAAACCATCACCAATTTCAACACCTTTAACCGCATTAATACTCATCATGGCATGTGCAATATCAGCATCTAAACGGTCAAAAACAGGCTCGCCCCAGCCTACAGGAACTTTCTCAGCTAAAATTTCTAGCTTAGCGCCACAGCTTGTACCTTGTTCACGTAAAGACGTCACCAATGCTTCAAAACGAGGAACAGCATCTACATCGCCACAGAAAAACGGATTATTTGGAACTTCATTCCAATCTAGTTTTTCAGCAACTTCGTTACCAATTTGAGTGACATGACCACGAATCAAGACACCAAATTTTTCTGCTAAATATTTCTTCGCAATAGCACCAGCTGCAACACGCATAGCAGTTTCACGAGCACTTGAACGGCCACCACCACGATAATCACGGAAACCATACTTTTGTGTATAAGTATAATCTGCGTGACCCGGTCTAAAGGTTTGCGCAATATTCCCATAATCTTTCGATTTTTGGTCAGTATTACGAATGAGTAAACCAATTGGTGTACCTGTGGTTTTACCCTCAAATACCCCTGAAATGATTTCAACTTGATCAGGTTCTTTACGCTGGGTAGCAAATTTCGATGTACCAGGCTTACGGCGGTCCAAATCTATTTGCAGATCTTCTTCTGTTAATGCAAGGCCTGGTGGCACTCCATCAACAATTGCCATTAAACCAACACCATGCGATTCACCGCATGTGGTTACACGAAAGAGTTGTCCAATAGTGTTCCCTGCCATACGTACAACTCCTTAAGCTTGTTCTGCAAATAATTTTTTATAACGACGACATTGTTCAGCAGTCAAAGCAAAAATACCTGAACCACCTTTTTGGAAAGTAAGCCAGTTAAACTCAACAGTATTGAAGTTCTGACGCATAGCCCATTCAGAGTTACCGACTTCAATTACAATTAAACCATCTTCTGTTAAATAATCTGCCGCTTGAGCTAACATTTTACGAACTAAGTCTAAACCATCTTGTCCTGCTGCCAATGCAAGTTCAGGCTCATGCAAAAACTCTTCTGGTAAATCAGCCATATCTTCGGCATCAACGTACGGCGGGTTACTTACGATTAAATCGTACTGGTTTTCAGCTGGAATCTTGGCGAACAAGTCAGATTCAAGTAATGCAACTTGATATTGCTTATTGTGATGTTCAACATTAATCGATGCTACTTCTAAAGCTTCTTTAGAAATATCTGTTGCATCTACTTCTGCGTCTGGATAAGCATAAGCTAAAGCCACTGCAATACAGCCAGAACCTGTACACATATCTAAAATACGTTGTGGTGTCTTAGGCTTGGTATTTTCTGGTAGGTTGTTGAGTGCTTCACGCATTTGACCATTTTCATCTAAACAATACGGCGCAAAACGTTGCTCAATTAATTCTGCAATTGGTGAACGTGGAATAAGTACACGCTCATCTACATAAAATGGCTTATTGAAGAAGTAAGCTAAATTTAATAAATAAGATGTCGGAATACGATCATTAATACGACGCTCCAACAAACTTAAAAATTCTGCTTTTTCACTTGGTAAAAGCTTAGCATCTAAAATTTCTGCGTCTGCTGACCATTCAAGAGATAAGGTTTGTAAAACTAATGCAGAGCTTTCTGCAAAATAATCTTCAGTACCTTGTCCTAAATGTGCATCATGTTGACGTAATGCTGATACCCCAAAACGAATTAAATCTCGAATTGTTGATAAATTTTCAGCAGCTTCCTGTAAATGTTCAGGGCTAATCGTCGGTCGCTCCACTTAGGCGTCTCCAAAGGCAAATTTTGCAAAGTGACTATTCTACTGAGTGAGACAAAGCAACGCAACGCTTTGCCTTGTGAACCAGTGTTTTACATATCAATCTATGACAATCACACGTTAAAATCAGAATACTTTGTTTTAATTAAGAAATAATGAACTTTATAAGTAACGCTAAAGATAGTCTTTGAAACAAAAAAGCGGCCTTTAAATACTGACCGCTTATTAACTCTAGTTGTCTTAAAGCTTAAGCTTTTCTGCAACATAGTCAGAATCTTTATCTCCACGACCCGACAGATTCACCACAATCATGGTTTCTTTCGGTAGCTTTGGTGCTTCGCGAATTGCCCAAGCCACAGCGTGTGAGCTTTCAAGCGCAGGAACAATCCCCTCAACACGCGATAATGTCATAAAAGCATCTAAACATTCTTGATCAGTTGCAGTGCTATATTCCACACGTCCTAAATCTTTTAAGAAACTATGCTGTGGTCCAACCCCTGGATAGTCCAATCCTGAAGCAATAGAATGCACCGGTAAAGGTTCACCAGCCTCATTTTCAAGTACATAACATGCCATGCCATGAATTTGACTTGGTTTACCTAATGTTAGGGTTGCTGAGTGCATAGTAGTATCTAACCCATGTCCAGCGGGTTCCACCCCAACCAGTTTTACATCCGAATCATTTAAAAATGCCGTAAAGGCACCAATCGCATTTGAACCGCCACCAACACATGCCACAACATAATCCGGATTTTTTCCAAAGCGCTGATGCGTCTGTTCTTTAATTTCATTACCAATAATTGATTGGAAATCTCGAACCATTTTAGGAAATGGATGAGGACCAACCACAGAACCAATGGCATAAATAAAGTTTTTAGGGTCTTTTAAATATTCTTCAAACGCGCTATCTACCGCATCTTTTAAGGTTGCTGTACCACGAGTGACTGAAACTAAATGAGCACCCAAAATTTTCATTTTGACCACATTAGGGTGTTCTTTTTCAATATCAACTTGGCCCATATGAATTTCACACGGAATACCCACTAAAGCACACGCTGTTGCCAAAGCAACTCCATGTTGACCTGCTCCAGTTTCAGCAATGACTTTCTTTTTACCCATATACTTAGCAAGTAAAGCTTCGCCTAAGCAGTGATTGATTTTATGGGCACCGGTATGATTTAAGTCTTCACGCTTTAAATAAATTTGTGCGCCGCCTAACTGTTCTGAAAGGCGTTTTGCATGAAATAAAGGACTTGGACGTCCTACATAATTTGCAAAGAGGTCTGATAATTCATTTTGAAATTCTGGTGTGTGGCGAATTTCTTCGTAAGCAGCATTAATTTCATCCATTGCTTCTTTTAAATGTGGAGGAATAAATTGACCTCCATACTCACCAAAAAAATCCTTGTTCATTTGGCAAAGCAATACCATTTATTTGATGTTGCATATCATCCCTCTTTTTAAATTATTAAAGTTATCAAGTTTATCGAGAAAGGTAACGCGTCAAATCCTCAATGCCTTTTAGGGTCATTGGATACATATGGTTTTCAAAAATCTCTTTAATCCAACCAATCGTTTGAGTGTAATGCCAATACCCTTCTGTTTCAGGGTTTAACCATGCTGTTTTATCAAAATGCTGACGTAGGCGACGTAACCAAACTTCACCTGCTTCATCATTCATATATTCAACCGAGCCACCTACCGATTTCAGCTCATACGGTGCCATACTGGCATCACCTACGACAATTACACGATAGTCGCGTCCATAAGTATGGAACAAGTCCCATGTGTTCATGCGAGTAGCTGTTCTTCGATAGTTATCTTTCCAAACATAGTCATAAAGACAATTATGGAAATAAAAGTATTCAAGCGTTTTAAATTCTGTTTTAGCTGCGCTGAATAACTTTTCACATTGGGCAATGTGCGCATCCATCGAACCGCCAACATCAAACAACATCAGTACTTTGATTCGATTGCGACGCTCTGGCACCATCTGAACATCCAAGATACCTTGCTTGGCTGTTTCCCGAATCGTTCCGTCAACATCTAACTCTTCAGCTGCACCTTGACGAGCAAATTTGCGTAAACGTCGTAAAGCAATTTGCATTTGGCGAGTTCCAAGGACTTGGTCATCATCTAGGTTTTGGTATTTACGCTGTTCCCAGACTTTAACCGCCGAACGCTTACGACCCGGCCCACCAATTCTGACGCCTTCTGGATGGTCACCAAAAGCGCCAAAGGGTGAAGTTCCACCTGTGCCAACCATACGGTTACCACCTTGGTGTTTTTTATGCTGCTCGCGTAGACGTTCCTCTAGCATTTTCATCAGTTCTTCTAAAGAACCTGCTTTTTGAAGTTCAGCTCTTTGCTCTGGTGTTAAATGCTTTTCGAGAAGTTCTAAATCGAACCAGTCTTTTGGAAGTTTATGGACTTGCTTGAGCAACTCATCAATATCAAAGGTTTCTATGCCATCAAAGTAATCTTTCATGGCACGATCAAACTTATCAAAAAAGCGTTCATCTTTAACTAAAATGGTTTTAGCAAGTTGATAGAACTCTTCCTGATCGGCAAAAACTAAGCCTTCACTCACCGCACGATTTAAATCAATGAGTTCACGAGTTGTAACTGGAACACCATATTTTCGTAAGGTGTAAAATAACCGCACAAACATGGGTTATTCCCTCCTTTAACGTCGCGACATGAAAGCCAAACGTTCAAGCAATTGTACATCTTGCTCGTTTTTAATAAGTGCGCCATACAAAGGTGGAATAGCTTTTGATGTATCTCTATTACGTAGTACATCTTCAGGCATATCATCAGCCATAAGCAGACTCAACCAATCGATCAGTTCAGATGTAGATGGGGGTTTCTTTAAATTAGGAATTTCACGGAGTTTGAAGAAAACTTGAAGCGCTTCATTTACCAAAGTCGCAGAGATATTTGGGAAATGTACCGAGATAATTTCACGCATAGTTGCTTCGTCTGGAAACTCAATGTAGTGGAAGAAGCAACGACGCAGGAACGCATCTGGTAATTCTTTTTCATTATTTGAAGTAATAATTACGATTGGACGTTGAGTAGCCGTAATCGTTTCGCCTGTTTCATAAACATAAAAAGACATCTTATCAAGTTCATGTAACAAGTCATTTGGAAACTCGATGTCCGCCTTATCAATTTCATCAATTAAAAGCACACAACGCTCTTCACTGGTGAAGGCTTCCCACAGTTTACCGGGCTTAATATAGTTCTTAATATCGTAAACACGATCGTCACCCAATTGACTATCACGCAAGCGAGACACAGCATCGTATTCATATAAGCCTTGCTGTGCCTTAGTTGTTGACTTAATGTGCCAAGTGATGAGTTTTAAACCAAGACTTTCTGCCACTTGCTCAGCAAGTAAAGTTTTACCTGTACCCGGCTCACCTTTAACCAATAAAGGCTTTTGCAAGGCACGAGCTGCTTTTACAGCAAGTTTAAGACTATCAGTCGCGATATATTGATCTGTACCGGTAAAATGTTGGGTATCAGCAGACATGTAGAGACCTTATTTTTCTATTTCAATGGTTAGATGGAACGCATGCTTTTGTTTGTTGTATATTTTGACCAACAATAGCCAATAACCAAACCTAGACCGATTACAAATAGAATTAAGGATAAATTTGACCAGATTAAAGGACTGTCTTTCGTTAAAACACCAAACAGTAGTCCAAAAATAGCTGGTGCTACAGATGCATTCGGCCCTTCCGAAACGGTTGGCGTCACCAAAATAGCAAAAACAACTAACCAGCTTATTGCGCCAAAAGTAGCAGGTAAGCGGCGCATTAAACGCCACCAACACCACAAGGCAATAATAGCGCCAACGCCATAAGCTGTTAAAGCAATGATCTCTTCAGGAATTGCATCGAGAGAAGAAAGTAATTGATTTAAAACTCCAGCTTGATCTTCACGCACCACGTAAGCCCTCTGGTTCAACTGCATTTGGGTTAATTAACCCTTCTGGCGGCATCTGAATAAAGAAACCTTTTGTTTGTAATGAGTCTAGAACATGTAAAACATTTACACGCGCTAATTTACGTGTTGGAGCCAATTCTAAATGCATGACAAACGTTGCACGACCAAATGCTTGTAAAACAGCTTCTGGAACTTTTTCAAACGGATCGGTTTGCTCCGTATCATCAGGATAGTTTGGACGAGCAATATAAATGTACATTTCATCTTTTTTGCTCGATCTATAAATATCACAGTGCATTTCAAATCAACTCTTGAACTAAGGACAGCATACATGAAAAAAAACAACAGACACACGCAGGTTTGTTTACGCATCAGTCGTTTTTTCTTTTCTTGCGAAATATTAACCCACAACAATCATCAAGGTCGATAAATAACTTTTAATTTTCTAAAGTTTTAAATTTTTCAACCTTTATTAAGCTGTTAATTTTACATAAAAAATCTTTTTATTTACTTTTATAAAATGAAAAAATTACATTTTAAAAACAATAAAACTCAGCCCAAAACAGATTGTACTCAGCTTAATTTATTGAAAATAATAAATTTAATTTAACTAAAATTTAAAATAAGTTCTAAATAAAATTCAACTTATGCATACAGGATAAGACATTATTTAACCGATTTTAAATTCAGATGTGTTTCAATAATAGAAGATCTTAAAACAAAATATGGAGGTCTATGCTATGTCTCGTGGCGATAAATCATCTTATACAGCAAAGCAAAAACGGCAGGCTAAACATATTGTTGAGAGTGAAGTAGATAGAGGTCATTCTCAAGAAGAAGCTGAACGTATTGCATGGTCTACCGTCAATAAACAAGATGGCGGTGGCAAGAAAAAATCACATTAAATTACCACTGGATACTTCTTTGGTTAACTTGATGACTAAAGAAGTATCCTACTAATAAGCTAAACAAAGATTTTAAAAGACTCTTGAGCTCTGCATATAGTCATTACTCACCTGATTTAACGCATTCAAAATTATGCTGTCATCTTGAGTAAGTAAGGCTTTATTTAAATGACTCATGTAATTCATTAACGTTTCTTTAGAAGCTTGCGCAAACTCGGTAGTCACAGCTTCATCTTCATATAAGATTACATAACTACGAGCAAACCCATAAATGAGATAAGTTGCTGCTTTTTCATTTAAGTCTGAAGATTGCTTGAGATACTGCTCACACGCATTTTTTAAGTTTTTAAATGCATCTGTACCAGTAGATTGATTTTTGAAAGATGAAAGTATTGTTTGGAAGTTCATATCCATATTCCACTCAAAAAGTAAAGCTACAGAAGAAGCATAAAGCTGTCAAACAATATATTGATTTTTATAAATTTAGATTGTAAAAAATTATAAGAAACGCCCTAAAGTATGGGCGTTTGATTGAACAAAAGTTTAGAAACTAACTTCAATATTGACCGTTGTACCAGACTGTTCAATATTGGTTGAAACATTGAAACCTCGCGTCTTTAGCTCTTCCTCTACCTGTGTAATATGTTCAGGATGCAAAGCATCTATTGGAAATTGAAACACTGCTCGACGTTTACCTTCTTTCGAGATTTCCTCAGTTCCAGATAAGATTTTTTCCAACAATATTGCTTGATCTATTTTGACATCTTTAGCATTTTTCCTTGCCTGTTCAGCATTAAAATTATTAGTCATGTTTATCTCTCTAGTTATTAGTAACTTTCATTTATAGCATAAAAAATTAATCTCAATATTAACTTATTATTGATTTTAAAAACTTTTTACGGCTGTACAAATAAAATTAGAGGCCTCCTCTCCCCGAGAAGGCCTCTATATTTCTGCACCGAAACAAACTTATAGTTATATATTGTTTATTTTGAAATTGTTTTTCTTGCTGCCAAGAATATACAGACCTGTATATATACGCAATTGAATTTTTCTCACGAATAAAGTTAATTTAATTCAGCATAATCATATGAAATTAAGATTAACTCATATTTATAGTATTTAAACTTTAAAAAAACCTAAGAATATAAAGTGCAACTAAATAAAAGATTAAATTTATAAAGATTACCTTATAAAAGAGGTTTATTTTAAATTAAAATTAACCACTATTATTTGAACAAATATTAATCAAATAAGTTATTTTTAAATACAAAGTGCTCATCCGAACTGAAAACACATTGGTAAATTTAAAATAACAGAGTTGCTTTCTCTTCTGTAAATAGTTGGATAAGTGGTTTGGTGAGTAATTCGTAGCGCCAACCCAACAAGTAATCGGGCAAATCTTGTTCATCACCTTTAGAAAGTACATGCTGATGAATTGCATTTAACCATTTCTTACGCAGTAAAACTTCTTTCGGAATGGAGGTTTGCTCTATAGCATTTGCAATTAACGCGTCCATTTTATCTAGAGTTTCTTTTGACGTAATTTTAAAAGGTTTAGCAATTTTAGCTGGCCATTGCCCTTCTACTGGTAAATCCTTTAAAAGATCCAGAATAATCTTGCCATATTCACGAACAACATTTGGACGGATATCTCTTACTTGAGATAATTGAAAATTATTACGTGGATTTTTTTCGACCAAATCAATCATTGTCGAGTTTCTAAGGATAAAACTACGTGGCTGATTGGTTGCTTTAACTATATGTTCGCGCCATTCACTTAAATTCTGCAATTGCATTAATTGACGGCGTGAATGTCGATAGTTGCCTACATCTGTATAGAGTAATGACGTTGGTGTTTCACTAATAATTTCTTTGGTTAGACTACTACAGTCTTCAAGAACATATTCATAAAGCCCTTTTTGCTTAAGCTGATCCTTAATATGGTTAGCCAACTGCATAAGGTATAAAACATCATTTGCTGCGTAGCATAACTGTTGAGGAGACAAAGGTCTTGCTAACCAGTCAGATCGAGTTTGGTCTTTTTCAATGTCAATCTCTAAACAAAGCTTTAAAGCACCTTGATAGCTTACTTGTAAACCATGTCCTAAAAAGGAAAGTCCAACTTGAGTATCAAAAACATTTAATAGGTTTTGTTCATCAGCATAGTGATAGATTAAATCGATATCTTCACCACATGCGTGAAAAATATTTTGTTGAGCAACAAAGATTTTTTTCCAAAACTCACTTAAGTCTAGCGATACGCCATCCAGCAAATATACGTTTCCGTTGACATTGACTTGACATACTCCAAGTTTAGGCCAAAGGGTATCAACCTTAATAAATTCTGTATCAAGTCCATATGTTGAACATTGATCCATTTGTTGAAGAACATCAACCAATTCGGTTTGCTGTTGGATAAACTGAAACATGCTTTCTCAAGTAAATGCAAAGAGTGCTTTAAACTCTGGTATATATAACATAGCAATAGAAAAATGCTACTGAATCCATGATGAATAATCTATTTTTGAACAATTTTCCAAAAAAGAGATAATTTTTTGATCATTATTTTAAATTTTTCAATTTAAGATCCTTATAAAAATTTATTTTTTACAAAAAGCTTTTTTAATTTATATATTCATTAAGTCATTTTTAAAAATATGTTTTTGTCTTTTAAAAAGATTTTTTTAATAATAAAACTTATATTTTAAAAAAATCTTTGAAATAAGCACCGAGGTACTTATTTCATACGCATACGGTTATGCACCGCTTGACTTAATGTATGACTATCAACATATTCAAGCTCACCACCTTGTGGTACACCTTGAGCAATACGTGTCATGTGAATAGGTAAATGCTTCGTCGCTTCAACCAAATAATGCGCTGTCGCCTGACCTTCTACAGTAGCGTTAGTTGCCAAAATGACTTCTTCGATAGTACCTTGGCTTAAACGCTGGATTAGGTAAGGAATACCTATTTCCTCTGGCCCAATTCCATCTAATGGAGAAAGATGCCCACCCAACACATGGTATTTACCACGGAAACTACCACTTTGCTCAATTGCCATCACATCTGCCGGAGATTCAACCACACAGAGCAGTTGATCATCTCTTTCTGTTGAAGCACAAATATCACAAATTTCGTGCTCAGTTAAAGAGTGACAAACACTACATTCGTGGATATAACTTGATGCTTCATGTAGAGCATGCGCTAAAGCAAATGCACCTTCACGATTTTTCATCAACAGATGTAAAGCCATACGTTGAGCCGACTTCGGGCCAACGCTAGGCAAAATACGTAAAGCTTGAACGAGTTGTTCAAATCTATCACTAAACACTGAATTTCCTTAGAACATGCCCGCTAAGCCAGGAGGTAAACCCATGCCAGAGTTAGCTTTTTGCATTTTTTCTTCAGAAACTACTTCTGCTTGACGCACAGCATCATTAACAGCAGCTGCGATTAAGTCTTCAATCATGTCTGGTTCATCTTGAAGCAATTCTGGACTAATTTCGATACGTTTTACGATATAACGACCAGTCATGGTTACTTTAACTAAACCACCACCCGCTTCAGCGTGTACTTCAGTTTGAGCAAGCTCTTCTTTGGCCTTTTTTATATTTGATTCCATATCTTTTTGCATGCGCTGCGCTTGCTGCATGAGCATATTGATATTCATAAACCTAACTCCGTATCTCTACCAAATATAATTGATAGTCACATAACACTTCAGAACTTAAACTCTTTTAGTCCCTCAACCCATCATAAAGAGCATTGAGGTCATTACGTTTAAATCAAAATTAATCTGTAATTCTGACACAATAAATTAATGTTTTCTATTGGTATCTATGAAACTATTTTCGCTAACTCATAAGTTTAAAGCTTTCTGTGTAAAACTTTTCACTCTTAGAACCAGTTCTAAAATTTAAGTGCAACTATTGTGAGGCTTGAAGGTTTTTATTATCCGGTTTGTATTCATTTAAAGGCATTTTCTGAAAAGAGGCATTTGCCTTTTCTATGGAATGATCTGCATCTTCAACTGATTTGTTCGCATCATTAATTAACAATACAGTTTCGCTAATCTGAGTCGGTTCGTCTTTTTGGGCAAATACTCTGTATCCAACCAAACCAATTGCCCCTATAGCGACTAATATAATTATAGGTTTAAGCATGGTTCAAAAACTCACTTTGTTATTTTTATTAAATTTAGAACTTTTATACGTTGTGATTTTAGAGTCATTTATAACAAAATGTAGTCTTTTTATTTCTTTCGTTGTATGTGAGTAACAGCATCATTAATAAAAAACCACACTAAAATAAGTGTGGTTTAATCTTAAATATATAAATTAATTAAATTAAATCCAATCCAAGTGAGATATCACCAATAATATCGTTAATATCTTCTAAACCAACTGAAACACGGATTAAACCTTCTTGAATTCCTGCTGCTTGTTTGGCTTCAGCAGAAAGTTTGCCGTGTGTTGTTGTCGCAGGATGGGTAATTGTTGACTTCACATCACCTAAATTACCAGTAATTGAAATAAATTTGGTGTTATCAATCACCTTCCAAGCACCTTCACGTTCGCCTTTAACAACGAAAGAAACAATCCCACCAAAACCATTTTGCTGTTTTGCAGCAAGTTCGTGTCCTTCATGAGTTGGTAGGCCTGCGTAGTAAACTTTTTCTACTTTGTCATGGGTAGATAACCATTCGGCAAGAATTTGAGCACTCTCACAGTGTGCTTTCATACGTAAGCGTAAAGTTTCTAGACCTTTTAAGAAAACCCATGCATTAAACGGACTCATTGATGGCCCAAGTGTACGGACGACACCAAAAACTTCTTCTAACAACTGATGATTACCGACAACAGCACCGCCTAATGCTCGCCCTTGTCCATCTAAATATTTAGTTGCCGAGTAAATTACAAGGTCTGCCCCAAATTTTAAGGGTTGCTGCAAAACAGGTGTACAGAAACTGTTATCAACCGCAAGTAATGCGCCATTCGTATGTGCAATATCTGCAAGTGCTTGAATATCTGCAATCTCAGCTAAAGGATTCGATGGTGACTCAACAAATAAAAGTTTAGTTTCTGGACGTACTGCGTTTTTCCAATCGTCCAAATCACATAAATCGACAAATGTAATATCTACACCAAACTTGGCAATATATTTCTCAAACAAAGCTACAACTGAACCAAAAACTGCTCTTGAGCAAATAACATGATCACCCGCTTTTAAATATGCCATAGCAACTGACAAAATCGCGCCCATTCCAGAACTCGTCGCAACAGCACGTTCAGCACCATCTAAAGCGGCTAAGCGTTTTTCGAACATTGATACAGTCGGATTGGTAAAACGTGAATAGATATTTCCTTGAACTTGACCAGAAAATTTTGCAGCCGCTTCAGCAGCGTTTTCATACACAAAAGATGAAGTCAAAAAAATCGGTTCGCCGTGCTCACCTTCAAAACTACGAGTATGTCCGGTACGAATGGCTAAAGTATCAAGTTGGTATTCTAAATCATCAGACTGGTTCATTAAATGTTCGCCTTTACTGGTCATGTACTAAAAAACTATCATCATTTTGAGTGTCTAAGGTATTTAAGGTCAAGGTAAACCTGAAAATTATCGCTTAGACTTTATTTAATTTTAGTAAATAGTTGGCAAAGTAAGATGAAACGCTTAAAGTCCATTGCCTCTGAGCAAAGTCAAATCAAACACCTCTCTACTCGACTATTTCAACCAGAAAAATTGGTGTTGTCACAAAGCACACCTTATGAAGTTATCGGTCAATTTAATGAAACTCGTATTCGTTACTATGCGGCTGCTCAAAAGCGTTTTAAAGAACCATTAGTATTTGTTGCACCTCTAGCAATTAATATGGCGATCTATGATTTATATCCTTATCGTTCTCTTATTAAGCATTTCCAAAATGCAGGATTTGACGTGTACCTTGTCGATTGGGGCCGTTTAGGGTTTAAAGATAGGCATCTTAACTTTTTATCATTTATTGAAGATTTTATTCCTAAAGCTATAGAGCTTGTCCGCACTCATTCAGGAAGTGATCAAATTTCTCTACATGGGTGGAGTATGGCAGGTATATTCGTTACTTTATATACAGCGCATAATCATCCAAATTATGTCAAAAACCTTATAGTGTTAGGCAGTCCAATCGATAGCTATGCTTCTGGCTATATTGGAAAACTCTACCGAACCATAAATAATGTTATTGGTCGTAATAAAAAATTTCAGGCACGTATCTACTCAGGTTTACCGAAGCGTTTGATTCATACTCCAGGTATTTTAAATTCTCTAGGATTTAAAATTCTTGACCCTAAAGGCTGGTTCGAGGGTCATATTCAATTACTTAAAAACCTTGATGATCTGCAGTTTGTACAAGAACATGCCACATTAAGTAGTTTTTTAAACAATATGATTGATTATCCTGGGGGGATTAATCAGGACATGTTATTCAATGTATGGCTACAAAATCCGTTGAAGCAAGGTTCTATTCTATTAAAAGATAAAAAAATCGAGTTAAAAAATATCGATTGTTCTCTTTTAGTTGGCGCTGGTCGTAGCGATCAATTGGTTACGGCGGATGCTGCTCAACCATTAAGCGAATTAACCAGCAGCAAAGATGTGACGTTTACGCTTATCCCTGGCGGACATTTGGGCCTCATGTCAAGCCAAGCAAGTGCTCAGGAATTCTGGCCAAAGCTAGCAGCATGGCTAAGCGATCGTTCAACAAAAATTTAAATATAGATATGAAAAGCCCTTCAAGTAAGGGCTTCTATTTAACGCTTTCTATGAAATTCACTTCATGAGATGAAGCACAAATGACAATTTCATCGCCAAGAGACCACTCAGCAGCTCGGGCCGCCATTGCTGCAGGTACTTCTTCTGAGCCGGGTCCTGCGGGTACATTATAAGTTGCATGTGCATCATGAGGTAAAAGCACCCCATAACCTAACTCTAGTGCAGCACGAGCAGTAGCCGCTACACACATTTCGGATAGTACCCCACAAATTGCAAAGGTTTGTACTCTGCTTTCATTTAGAATTTGCTGAAGTGGCTTACCATCAAACCCATTGTCATTGACTTTTCTTAATACAATTTCACCTTCTTGAGGAGGAAAAAATAGTTCCCATCCCCATTGAAATGGTTCATCTACAGTATCTAAAGCGCCGTCATTTTGCAGAAAAATGACAGGTGCTCGAGCTAAGCGCGCTTTCGAAAGTAAAATATTAATTGAAGAAAGAAGTTGCTCTGCGGCTGGAACAGCCTCATTGCCTAATACAAAAGCCTTTTGTACATCTACTACAATTAATGCATTAACCAAATTATTCTGGATTAAAATCTTTATCTCCTATCGACTTCAATAGCCAATTTCACATAACTTTTATAATGATATGAGCATTTTATTTCATAGGCCTCAAAGTTTTAAAACTTTTTCGTATTTCATAACTCTCAAGCTAAAATTAAACTAGAAGGGTATCTTTTTAAATACAAAGTACCCTACCTTACTTTCGAAACTTCCGTCTTTTTGAATATTAAAATATTTTTTGACTACATCTGATGCATTCTCTTGTAGATACTTAAGCGTTTTTATCTGATCTTCAGGAGTTTTCATACGCTGTACCCAACTATCAAAATCTAGCATGAGTGATTGTTTATCTAAGGCAGTTAATTCAAAACCAGCATCTTCTATAAAGTAAACCCATTCTTTAATACTGTAATTTCTTACATGACTTGGGTCCCGAATCACCTCTATAGTCTGTAAAAACGTGTCTAAAATGGGAAAACTTGAGCTGATAATATCAACAAAAATAACAGTACCATTTGGTTTTAAAACACGGTTTATTTCTTTCATGGCCGTTGGTACATGCTGCCAGTGATGAGCAGAATATCGGCTAATCACTACATCAAACTGTTCATCAGTAAAAGGCATATCTTCAGCTATGCCCTGTTGTACGAAAACATTTTTTATTTTCCGAGCATTGGCAGCTTTTGAAACAGTATCAAGCATTTCATGAGATAAATCATAAGCAAAAACCAGATCGGCATGGTGAGCAACGTTATAAGCCACATGACCACCACCACAGCCTAAATCTAAAACAACCGCATTTGAATATTTCTCAATCTCTTTAATAAACTTATCAAACTCAACTCCTTCAGAGTGAGCTGTGCTATTCAAATAACTTAAAGATTTATTTTGGTACTGTTTTAAATTTATCTCATGTTGATTCAACATGGTTTATTCCTCTTCTTCGATGGGTTAACCATAAAAGAAAAAGTAGATAAAAAATAATGATTAGTTTTTAAATAATTAATAAAATAAAGTTATAGCTTGGTCACTTATGCAGTTACAGAAATGACATAATGAGGTTTAAAATTTTTTCTATATATTTGTTATTTATAATTTTATTTGTAGAAAACCACCTCTCGGTGGTTTTCTACAAATAAAAGGCGAAGTTCATATTTAAAATTTACTTTGCCATAAATTTGATGTTGAACTTTCTTACCTGTTTTCTTACATCAGGATTAGAAGGTAAAACAAAAGGACTTGCACGCCATATTGCTTTTTCAATACTCGATTTAAACTTTGGGTCTTCTTTATCTAGAAAAATAATTTGCTCAATCTCACCACTATCATTTAAAAAGACTTTAACACTGGCGCTCATGCCTACTGAAGACGGAGGAATATCCCAAATTTTAAATATCTTTTTTTGATATTGTTGCTTATATTTTTCAGCCTCTAAAATAATTTTATCATCGCTACTTTTAGTCGGTGATAATGTCTTTGAGTTAATTGCACACCCAGTTAATAACAATATAGAAGTTAAAATAATGACTCTTTTCATTTATAAAACCAATTTTTTCAATGATTAAAATTTAACATTTTATCGTTTTAAAAACCACCTGACCGGTGGTTTTATACTTAATAGCTATTACTAAATGCAATTTTAGTAAATTTTACATTTCTGCTAATTTACTGGATTATTTAGTTTAACTATTCAATTTTAATTTTAAGTATTGACTTAAAATGATATTTTATAACGTGAATTGATATTTGAATGCTCAGGCATATCAGCAATATCCTGCTCAGTAAAAATTCCATGCTCAAGTACTTTCGTACCATTAAATGCAGTATTGACTGGGGTAATTGGTGACTTGCTAATATAATTTTCATCAGCTTTTTCCGTCAGTGACGCACAACCTTCTAGCCCAAACCCAGCAATAACGACAAATAATAATTTCTTCATTTAGCTCACCTGTTGTTATAAAAATCAAACAATCTAACAAATTATGCTTTAATTGTCACATATTTAAAACGATTAATCTCAGGTCGAACCTTTAACAAATCTTAATGAAATGTAAACTAATTTGCATAAAATGTTAAATTGTGTAAAATACCTAAATAATTTAACGATATGTTTTAACTCATGGTCTTTCTACTTTTTTTATTTTTATTATTTACATTCGTGCTTCTTTTAAATGTTCATTACAAACAATAGGAGCATCGATTAGCTTTTCAGCTATGGTGTCCAACTATTAAAAAAATAAGCTTTTACAGTCACAATAAATTAATTCCCGTAATCTATAATTTTATAAAAATAAAAAGCCCGCTTTGTAAGCAGGCTTTACCCTTTTGATTTTTTGCGCTGATCATTCAGGACTTTTTGCTGTTTGTGACAGCGCTCGGATATTACACTTATACTTAAAGATTAAAAAGGCTAATCTTTTTTAAACTGATGTACTTACTCATCAAGTTCTATAGGATCACCATCTTCTGGACGAATATGTCGTGTGCCATCATCGGCGGGGTCAACACTAGATCCATCCTTAGTGATCGAGTTATACATTTCATCCTCTTTTTTATCATCTGTGAATTCTTCATCTTCAAAATCAAGAGGCTCGTCATCATCTTCAAAATTTAAAGGCTTTTCTTCATCTATCATGTGAACCATCCTTTTTAAGTTATGTGATTTTATGCTCAATTAAATGTCAGATATATTCAACAGTGAACACACATCATTTATGTAACGAACACTTAAGAAGTATTAAAAGATATAAAATTTAAAGAATGTTATTCGAAGTACTTTAAGAATTCCTTAATAACAGGCAAATGGTCAAAACTTTTATGAGCGTTCGCTAACACCACCCATTCATGTTTTGACTCTATACAAAAATTAAGCTTTAAGTCCGGATTAAATGATTGTTCCAAAAGCCCTAATGGTATCCATATATAGTTTGTACCATTAATTTTATTAGGTACTGGCGAACCACACTGATTACAAAATGACGAGGTAAAACCAGTCTCCTTTTTATAGGTAGCGACATATTCACTTCCAGCCAACCAGTTAAATTGGCTTTCTTTCACCAAAGTAGCCGCATTCGCTCCTGTACCCGTTTGTTTTCGGCATAAACTGCAATGACAGTGATAAACCGTTTTTATTTCACGGGATATAGAAAACTTTACTTGATTACATAAACAAGAACCGATGTTACTCATATAATGTATTTAATTCATCACTATGAAAATTCAATAATGACGTTAAATATTTATTATGTATATATTTTTATTGTTTAATATAAAATAAGACCTAAGTATTTGATTTAAAATAAATTTAAAAAAAGATATTGATATGTAAAGCTTTTTTGTATTATAAGATCAAATATGATTTTTAATAACACTTGAGTAATTAATAGTCATTGAAATATTGGGAATAAACCTTATATTGAGTACAGGTTCATACCTTTAACTGAGGAAAAGCTCATGAATAAATTATTAGTTGCAGTATTCACTGGAATGGTAACCCTTGCCGGTTTCAGTGCTCAAGCTGCAACACCTGAGCAAGAATGTCAAAAATTGCAAGATGATTACAATTTGATTTATGCATCAAAAGGCTTTTGTTTTAAAGACCAAGATGCTAAAGAAAAATATGGTAATGAAAACTGTCATACGACTAAGCCAAAATTCTCTGATAAAGAGCAGCAACGTCTAGACGCAATTAAAGAACGTCAAAAAGAATTGAAGTGTAAATAGTATTTAAAGGAATAATACATGGCATATGATGATCAAAATATCTTCGCAAAAATTTTACGTGGTGAACTTCCAGCGATAAAACTCTATGAAGATGATCAAGTTCTAGCTTTTATGGATATTATGCCCCAAGCCGATGGTCATGCATTAGTTATTCCAAAAACTCCTGCAGTAACTTTACTTGATTTACCGCCTGAAGCGGCAGCCTATACCATTCAGATCGTGCAAAAAATTGCGAAAGCAATGGAAACTGCGCTGAATCTTGATGGAATTGTACTCATGCAATTATCAGGTGCCGCTGCTGGACAAACTGTCCCTCATGTTCATTTTCACCTAATTCCGACAAATGTTCACCAACTTGGTAAACATGCTGCACAATTAGGTGATCAAGATAAAATCAAGGCTTTAGCTGAAAAAATTAAAGCAGCTCTTTGATTTAACGACTTAAAAGCGGAGCTTCGGCTCCGCTTTTTTATTTAAAAAGTGTAATAAAATCAAAAGAAAATAAAATATTTCTAATTTTTAATTGTCATAAAACTGTCATTTCCTCTTCACTCCACTGTCACAAAGTTTACAGATACTTCTTAGCAAGTTGGTGAGCTTCTGTAACTTTTTGTACACAAGTCAACTACAAAATAATTAGTTAACAGGCATGTGCCATTTTTAAAATACTTTTTGGAGAAATCTCAATGAAGAAATTGCTACTCGCTGCCGCAGTTGCAACTTTGAGCGTAAACGCGGTGCAAGCAGCGCCAACTTTGTATGGCAAACTGAATGTTTCTATTAACCAAGTTGACAATAAAAATTTCGATGGGAAAAGTGACGTTACTGAAATTAACTCAAACGCTTCTCGCATTGGGGTGAAAGGCGAAGAAAAATTAACTGACAAGCTATCTGCTGTTTATTTAGCTGAGTGGGCAATCTCTACTGATGGTTCAGGTTCTGATAGTGATCTTAGCGCTCGTAACCGTTATATCGGTTTAAAAACTGACGGTGTAGGTACATTAAAAGTAGGTAAATATGATTCTTACTTTAAAACTGCTGCTGGTAACAACCAAGATATCTTTAATGACGATACACGTTTAGATATTACTAATATCATGTATGGTGAAAACCGTTTAGATAACGTAATTGGTTTTGAATTAGATCCTAAATTATTAGCTGGTATAACTTTCAACATCATGGCTCAAACTGGTGAAAGTACTACTGATAATAAACCAGGTGAAACTGGTAAAGACAGCAAAAATAATAGTTTTGATTCTGTATCAACTGCGCTTGGTTATGAAAACAAAGACCTTGGCTTAGCAATTGCTGCTGCAGGTGACTTTGGTATTAAAGGTAAATATGCGGCTTACGGTCTGAAAGATATTTATACAGATGCTTACCGCGTAACAGGCTCTTATGACATCGCAAAAACAGGTCTAGTAATTGGCGCTTTATGGCAACATGCTGAACCTACGGATGAGTTGACTGCATATGGTCAAACATACAAAGCAGATGGATCAGTTGACAAGGCTGGTAAAGCTTACCGTGATTTACAAGAAGAAGCTTATTCAATCACAGCTGCTTATAAAATCCCGAATACTAAACTTAAAGTGAAAGCAGAATATTCTTCTGCTGAAACACAAGTAAGTGGTTTAGCAGATCGTAAAATTGACTTGTACGGTGTAGGTCTTGATTACCAAATCAACAAACAAGCTCGCTTCTACGGTATTGTTGCTCAACAAAAACGTGATTGGTTGAGTGATAATGACAAACAAACGGTTGTTGGTACTGGTATCGAATATAATTTCTAATCAGTTACATTCAATTCAGATAAAATAAAAGGGCTTCTGCCCTTTTATTTTATTGTGCTGACTAAAAAAGTCGATATGAAAATTATCGGCTTTTTTAAAATTTATATCTTATTTTAAGAAACCACTTACTAGATTCATCACATTTTGAATGTCTTGATTAGCTTCCTGGTGGTCTGTACTGTCACCCTGAGGTGTTAAAGAATCAATAACCTGCGGTAAGACAGAAGCAATCGCACCATAAACTTGTTCTTTTGGCGCTTGAGCCTGCTGGGCAACTTGTTCAATATCTGCTGGGTTAAATAAGTTTTGTAATTGTTGAGTTGGAACTTCACTATTACTTTGATTTGGGTCAACCCAACTTTGAACTTGACTGCCTAAACCAGCTCCTTTTAACTTTTCTAAAGCAGCCTGTAAACCACCTTGTTGCTGCACCCAACCTAAGATTAAAGGTACAACTGCAATTAATAAACTTTGTACGCCGCCACCTGCTTGAGGCGCATTATTGTTACCAGTCACTTGTCCCAATACAGAACCTAATACTCCACCCAGACCGCCTTGAGTACCAGAAGAAGCATTACCACCCATTTGTCCTAATACAGAACCTAAAATACCCCCTAAACCACCTTGACCTGATGCTTGCTGGTTCCCACCTAAAGCTTGTTGAGCTAAAACTTCTACAATGTTGCTTAAATTTGTCATGTGTAACTCTTATGTATGGTTTATACATGAGCATACGCGTTTTTCTGTTAAGACAGCAAAAGCGAAATTGTTAAATTTTGAAAGAGATTTAGTGGCCCTTTACCAGCGGAATTTATTCCAATTTTCCGGGTTTGCCCAAAACTTTGAGTTAAACCAGTCTGGAACATGTTTATAGGTCAAAATGTTAAATTGCCATAAAGCAAAATCACTATCATGTGAAGTTTTATCAATGAGTTGCGTGAAACCTAAAGAACGTAATAACTGTTCATCACTGCGTTTGCTGACTACAACAATTCGTTTTGCTAATAAATCTCTTAACTTTACTAATAATTGTGATTTTTGCACATCGCCAATGTTTTGCATTTCATCTGTATCAAACAATACAAAACCCAAATCATAACGCTGAGTAAAAGGCAGACTTAAAAGCTCAGTTACGGTAAAATACTGCCATTGAATTGCGTTATTCTGGTCAATTTTCTGGCCAATACAAAGTGCAGTATGAATGGGCTGTTCGTTTGATAAATCGTCTAGCATAGAAGTGATGACATTTTGTTCAGCCATAACTGCAACCCTTAATTGAAAGATGTGAGTTTAAACTTTATGGAACTACAAGGCATTTGCCATAAAATGCATGCAGGCCTAAAAGATGCTAGTGTAACTGATCAACAGACAACCAAGGCAAATGTTGAATACAAATTTGTATTAGACCGTTCAGAAATTGATCTTCCTTTTAATTTAGGACAAGAACTAGAAATCGAATGGACAGGTAATATTTATTGCACATCTTGTGGCACCAAAACACCGAAGTCTTATTCTCAAGGTCACTGCTTTAAATGTTTTAAAACAAAAGCTGAATGTGACCTTTGCATTATGAAACCTGAAACATGCCACTACCACTTAGGTACATGTCGTGAAGATGACTTTGCCCATAATGTGTGTTTCCAACCTCATATTGTATATTTGGCAAACTCAAGTGCTCTAAAAGTAGGTATTACTCGTGTTAGTCATATGCCAAGTCGTTGGTTAGATCAGGGTGCAACTCAAGCCTTACCTATTTTAAAGGTTGGATCACGCCGTTTATCTGGTCAGCTTGAAACCATGTTTGGTTCTTTAATTGCTGATAAAACTGACTGGCGTAAACTCCTAAAGGGTGAAGCTGAACCTTTAAATATGGTTGAACAACGTGATCAGTTAATTGAAGAATTTGCACCTAAAATTCAATCTATTCGTGAAGAATTTAGTCAAAACCTTGAATTTAACGAAACGGTTGAACTACTAGAAAATGAATTGCCACGTGAGTTTGTTTATCCAGTTGAACAATATCCTGAAAAAATTAAGTCTTTAAACCTAGATAAAACACCAAAAATTCGTGGTGTATTACAAGGCATTAAAGGTCAATATCTAATTTTTGATATTGGTGTTATCAATATCCGTAAATATACGGGTTACGAGCTGATCGTACGTGCATAAGTGAAATTTTAAAGCCCCTAATATGGGGCTTTTTAATCAATATACCTAAGATAATCTATTTCTAAATAGCCAAGCTGCCAAAGGCAAAGTGACTATTCCCAGTATAATCATTGGAATAAAGTTGAACTTAACTTGTGCAAAACTTGCACCTTCCAAATAAACTCGTTGTACCAAGTTAATTCCAAACCTTAAAGGATTTGCATAAGTTGCTATTTGTAGTGCTTTTGGCATGTTTTCTACAGGAGTCAATAAGCCTGAAAGTAGCATCAAAGGCATAATGAGTAAAAACGTGAACAACATAGCTTGTTGCATATTTAAAGATAATGCCGAAATTGATAAGCCCACACCAACTACAGCCACATTAAAACTCAATAAACCAAAATAAAGCAGCCCAATAGAGCCATTCATGGGAATTTTAAACCAGAACAAAATAATCAATAAAATAATGGTTGATTGCATCAGCCCTACAAAAATTGGCGGTAAGGCTTTACCAATCATAATTTGTAATGGTGTATACGGTGTCACTAATAACTGATCAAATGTACCTTGCTCACGTTCACGCGCGACCGATAAAGCGGATAAAAGTAATGTTTGCATCATACTTAAGGCCGCAATTAATGAAGGCATGAGGCTCCATCGCGACTCTTGATTTGGGTTGTACCATGTTCTTGTTTCAAGGCTAATCGGCAAAGCTGAGTTAAATTTTTGCTGATTAAACTGACCAACAATTTTATTTAGATATGAACCAGCTACAACAGCAGTTGATGAGTTCCTGCCATCAACAATCACCTGTATAGATGAAATTTGGTTGTTATTTAATTTGTCTTCAAAGTCGGATGGTATCGTAATTACAACCAGTGCCTGACGATTATCAATAACTTGTTTGATTTGATCGGTATATTCAAGTGTTGCAACACGCTTAAAAATACCAGAGCCATCTAATTTTGAGATGAGTTCATGTGAGACCTGCCTATTGCTCTGATCTAAAATTGCATAATCCACATGGTTAACATCATAAGTTGCAGCATAACCGAATAAAAGTGCCTGCATGAGGGCTGGTACAAATAGAATGACTCTATTTGCAGGGTCACTAAAAATGGTTAAGAATTCTTTTTTAACTAAAAAACTTAAATGTTTTAGCCAAGCAATTAGTTGCTGCCACATATCTTTATCTCAACCGTTTTTTCAGTGAAACGTTCACAGCACATATCAAAACAACGATATATCCCAACAGAAAACCGCACTCTTTAAACCATAACTTCCAATCATCACCTCCCATAAATAAGGTTTTAATTAAAATCATAAAATGTGTAGCCGGTAGTAACTGGCTAATAATTTGCACCACTAAAGGTAAATTACGCGTATCAAAAACAAATCCGGAAAGCATCAGTGCGGGCATAAAACTTGCCAATAAGGCAATTTGACTTGCCTGAAACTGACTTTGGGCAAAGCCAGATATAGTTAGACCAAGTAATAACGAGACAATTAAATATAAAAATGAAGCAGATAAAATTGAGAATAATGAACCGCGCATAGGCACTTCAAAAATAAAATATGCAGCAACAAGACAGATCATGATATCAATCATGCCGACCACCACATAGGGAATGAGTTTTGCTAATACAATTTCAAATGGCCGTACAGGCGTAACAAATAAAGCTTCTAGAGTTCCCCGTTCTCTTTCACGGGCAATGAGCAGCCCTGTTAAAAATGCGCCAATTAAAGTTAAAATGAGCACCATTAAGCCAGGGACTAAAAACCACGTACTGTTACCAGATTCGTTAAACCATATTCGTTGTTCAATATTAACGGCGCTTGACGTTGCTAATATTTGCCCACGGTCAACTTGTATAGACGGCGCGGTAGCTAAAGCACCTGCAACATAACCTTCTAAGGCTATTGCTATGGTGGTGGATGTACCATTTAATAATAATTGAACCTTTGCATTACCTTGCTGTGCCTGAGTGGCGAAATCTGAAGGAAAATGCAAAATGGCATCAATTTCCCCATCTCGAATGGCCTGCTCTGCTTCAGGCAAATTATGAAACTCTTGACTGGTTAAATATCGTGAGCCATTTAAACCAGCTAAAGCCTGACTGATTTGTGGTGAGGACTGATCAACGACAACGCCGACTCGGGCCTGATTTAAGTCAAAAGAAAGTCCATAACCAAACAGTAGAATTAAAATAACAGGCAAAACCAGTCCAATCCCGAGGCTGCTTTTATCACGAATGAGCTGCTTAGTTTCTTTACGAACTAACGCTGTCAATCGATTCCAAAATCCAAAGCTCATTGTAGACCTCCTAACCAACGTGCCTTAACGCGCGTGCTTGTTCCACAATTGCTATAAAAGCCTCATTCATGTCAGCAATAGGTTTATCTTTACTTGCCAATTTACGGACTTGTTGGGGAGACCCTAAGGCCAATAACTTTCCAGCATCTTGTATGGCAATGCGGTCGCAATATTCTGCCTCCTCCATAAAATGCGTCGTAATAATGATGGTAATGCCCTGATTTGCCAGTTCACCAATGCTGTACCAAAATGATCGCCGTGCAAGCGGGTCAATTCCACTCGTAGGTTCATCTAAAAATAAAATTTCTGGTTCATGTAATAGAGCTGCAGCCATAGATAGGCGTTGTTTATACCCACCCGGTAAATCACCACTTTTACTATGCGGTTTTAAATCGTATTGCCGTAAGGCTTTATCAATTTGTTGATTTAGTTTTTTGCCAGATAAACCATAGGCTCCACCAAAAAACTTCAAGTTTTCCAAGACAGTTAAATTGCTATACAGTGCAAATTTTTGAGAGACATACCCCACTTTGGCTCTTGCCTCAGCACGAGCTGTCCGTAAATTTTTACCAGCAACTTCCAAATACCCGCTACTTGCTGGTAGCAATCCACATAACATTCGAAATGTTGTGGTTTTACCCGCGCCATTGGGTCCAAGTAATCCAAATATTTCGCCACGTTGTACAGTAAATGAAGTATTGGCAACAGCAGTAAAATCTCCAAAAGTTCGGACTAAATCTTTAACTACAATGATAGGTTGCTCTGATTTTAAATTATTGTTTTGTTCTAATTGAAAAGCTTGATCAGAAATAGGTATATGTTTTGGTTGCTTTTGAGCCTGCTGCAACAGCATCATAAACGCATCTTCAAGTTCAGGTGGTCGTGTATTGGCTTTTAGCCCTTCAGGTAAAGTATCGGCTGATAGCTCTTTTTGACAACTAATAAAGTTGACTTGTTCACCCTTTGGAACAGCATCGATAATCTCTATATGGTTATCAAGTAACTGGGCTTGTAAGGCCCGAGCTTTAATTTGTTCTGAAGGTTTTATATTCCATGTTTGTCCATGTGCTATTTCTTTTAATTGTTCAGGTGAACCTTGTTTTAAAATTTTGCCTTCGTGCATGATATACACGTAAGCACATTTTTCTGCTTCATCCATATAAGCAGTACTTATAATTACGCTTAAGTTTTCTTCTTGAACAAGCTGTTCAATAATGATCCATAAATCCCGTCTTGATAAAGGGTCCACCCCAACACTAGGCTCGTCAAGTAAGAGCAACTCTGGGGAACGGACTAAAGTACATGCCAGCCCTAGTTTTTGTTTCATCCCACCAGAAAGTTGGCCTGCTAGACGTTGAGTAAATTGAGTAAGATCCGTTATTTCCAATAAACGTTTAAATCTTTGGCTACGTACATCCTTTGGAACGCCATGTAAGTCGGCATATAGATCTAAATTCTCTTGTACACTTAAGTCTTCATAGAGTCCAAAGCGTTGTGGCATATAACTAATACGGTCTTGTACAGCTTGCGGATTTTTACTCACGTCAATTCCAAGTACATTTAATGAACCAGAAGTGGCTTTATATAGTCCTGCAATTAATCTTAATAAAGTTGTTTTCCCCGAACCATCTGGACCTACCAAAGCAGTAAGCTCTCCTTTGTTAATTTGCATATTCAAATCAACAATTGCCGTAATTTCTGTTGTCTTTTTACTCTCAGCCTTAAAAGTCATGAACAAATTTTTAACTTGAACCACTGCTTTTTCATCAGTCATGAGCTTTCTCACCTGAAGCAAGTGGCACTTTTACAGTCACAGGTTGCCCCATTTTCAATTGATCATGCGGATCATTTACATAGACCCTAACCTCATAAACCAGTGTTGTTCTAATCTCTTCAGTTTGTACTGTTTTTGGCGTGAACTCAGCTACTGAAGATATATAGCCAATTTTTCCATTGATAGGTTGATTGGGATCAGAATCACGAATAACTTGGGCCGTACCGCCCATCTTGATAGAACTTAAATCTTGTTCGTTTACATACACACGAATCCATTTGGGATCGGTCAAAGCCAATGTATAAACGGCCTTTTGCGCAGTTGTCATATCGCCAACTTCTTGTAACCGAGCTCGTACCACTGCATTTACAGGAGACTTTAGTTCAGCTTGAGTAAGGTTATAGTTAATTAGATCTAAATTAGCTTTGGTTACTTCATACTGTGCTTTGGTCGCTTCACGATCTTCTTTTCTAGCACCTTTAATGATCAATTCTAAATTAGCTTGTCTTTCACGGACCGCTGCCTCGGCACTATCTTTATTACTTTTGGCATAGTCTAACTCTTGTTGGCTAATGGCCCGACCATCCGTACTGCTCACCAATATTTGTAACCTTTGCAAGTTTTTGTTGGTTTTATCAAGTTCAGCTTGGGCAGATGCAAGTTGTGCTTTTGCTTGAGTAATTTCTTCAGGACGAGCTCCTACGTCTTGTTTAACAATTGCCTCTTGTTGAGCTTTAAGTCGTGCTTGAGCTTGCTTTGCCTGAATATGTAGTGCATTGGTATTAAGAGTCGCTAGTACTTGCCCAGCTTTAACTTTATCACCTTCTTGAACTAACAGTTTCTCTATACGGCCAGATTGTTCAAATGCAAGTGAAACTTGGCGAATATCAACATTCCCATATAATGTTAATACATTATCTTTTTGATTCTTATTATTATATTTCCATGCCCAAAAGCCGACGATAACCACAGCTATAACAACCAAGACGATGGCAATTACTTTTTTATTCATCTTATTGGCCTTCTTATTAAATTCAAATTTTCTTAGTTTAAATTCAATTTAAATTTAAATTTAAATTACTCCAATCTTTGAATAAAAGATATACTTTTATGGTGAATAAAAATTAGGTTTAAATATGTCCAGATCTAGACGAAGTGATGGTGACTTAACCAAGTCCAAAATTATTGAGGCAGCAGGACCTTTAATTGCCCAATATGGTTTTGCAAAGACAGCGAACAAAACAATTGCTAATGCTGCGAATGTCGATTTGGCTGCCATTAATTATCACTTTGATGGTCGAGATGGGCTATATCAAGCCGTTTTAGTGGAAGCTCACGCTCACTATCTAGATGAAAAATATTTATTAGAACTTGTTGAAAGCACTCACTCACCAGAAGAAAAGCTGAGCTTATTACTTGAAACTTTGCTGCATAAGTTAACTGAAAAAGATGTCTGGCATGGCAAAGTCTTTATTCGTGAGTTGTTCTCACCTTCTGAACATTTATTAAGTTTTATTGAACTTGCAGGTATGAGGAAATTTTTTCTTATTCGTAAGCTCATTAGTCAAGTTGCTGGTTTAGATGAAAATAATCCAGCTGTTTTGCCTTGTATTTTAAGTGTGATGACACCTTGCATGATGCTCATTATTGCCGGACCAAATGCTCAAGCACCTGAGCCACTTAAAAATATTGCTCAGATGCCATTACATGATTTAGTTGAACATTTTAAAAAATTTTCATTGGCAGGATTAAAAGCAATTAGCCAATCAAATCTTAAAAATTAGCGATTTAAACATTGCAAAATGGCTTGTACCGGATCTTCTGTATTTCCAGAAATAAGCTGTTTATGCATAGTTAAATGTTGCATTACCTGAATTTGAGCCGTCTCAACATTCATTAGTTTTTCTATTTCAGCTGCTAAATTTTCCGGTGTGGCATCCGCCTGAATCAGCTCTTCAATGACTTTCTTACCCGCAATAATATTCGGTAAAGAATAATAAGGAATTTTCACCAAAAGCTTAGCAATTAAATAAGTTAACCAATGCAATTTATAGAAAGTGACCATTGGTCTATGCATGAGCATGGCTTCTAGTGTCGCCGTCCCAGAAGCTAAAGCAATGATATCACTTGCATTCATGACCATACGGCCAATTTTAGATTCACTATCAGTATTTTCTAAAATATGAATGCAGGCCTTTAAATGAGGTGCTAATTGTTCAACACCCTGCTCAATCTGTTGCTTACGGGCATCATTAATTGCTGGAATTAAAAATTGGATGTCTGGATATTTTGTATGCAAAATATTAGCAGCACCCAGCAGCATAGGAAGGAGTCGCTCTACTTCACCTTTTCGACTACCTGGTAACAAAGCAATATGCTTCTGATTTTCATTAAGACCTAATTGCTGCTTAGCAATTTGAATTGGGTTCTCAAGTGGCAATTGTTTAGCTAGCGGATGTCCTACAAATGCTGCTGGAACTTCGTATCGTTCATAGAAAACTTTTTCAAAAGGAAATAAGCAAAGTACTAAATCTATGCTCTGCTTAATGCCATGAACACGCCCTTGGCGCCACGCCCAAACAGACGGACTGACATATTGAACTGTTTTTATTGGAAGACTCTTTTCTTTAATACTTTTCGAAAGTCTAAGATTAAAATCTGGTGCATCAATACCAATAAATATATCAACTGGATGCTGAGTCCATTGGTTAATTAAACCATCTCGAACGGCGAATAGCTTTTTTAAGTCTTTTAAAACCTCAACAATCCCCATCACAGACAGAGTTTCCATTGAGTAATAACTGTTAAAACCTTCAGCAATCATTTGGGGTCCACCGATTCCCTCAAATTCAGCATCGATTCCGTGCTCCCGGAAGCTACGCATGAGTTTCACACCCAGTGTATCTCCAGAAACTTCCCCAACTACAATGCCTATTTTAAGTTTTCGATTTGCCAAGGCGAGTTACCCAAAAATTTGAAATAATGCATTCTAGCATAGAGGCTTATTAATCTTGAACTTGCTAAATACATGTGGCTAAAGCCAGTGAATGCACACCACAATCTAAAATTACATTCATGCCCTATCTTTTAATCTAAATTAACAATGTGATTTGAATTGTAGCTTACTTTTACAAACAATAAAATAAATGAGAATTATTTACATTATCTTTACTATTATGACCTTTCCACCTCGACCATTTAAACTTTCTGTAATCGCCTGCGCGATTTGTTATGTAAATCTCACTTATGCTCAAGACGCAGATATACAAGCTTTGCAGACGATTCAAGTTAAAGCGACAAGTACAGAACAATCTTCTGAACAAACCAAAGCATATAATGTTAAAAACTCGAGTAGCGCAACCAAGCTTAATATTGAGGCTAAAGAAACTCCTCAAACTATTAATGTCGTTACTCGTCAACAAATTGAAGACTTTGGTCTTACTAGCACCCGAGATGTTCTAAACAATACACCCGGAGTCACAGTAACCAATCAGGAAACAGAGCGAACTACTTATATGGCTCGCGGTTTTGAGATTTCAAATATATTGACTGACGGCGTAGGTTTCCCCCTCTCAGGTTATAACTATAACAATACCAATCCTGATACTTATTTTTATGATCGTGTAGAAGTCGTTAAAGGTGCTGACTCTTTAACGAACGCATTTGGTGACCCAAGTGCAACAATCAATAATATTAGAAAGCGTCCAACTCAAGAATTTCAAGCAAGCGGCGGTATAAGTTATGGGTCTTGGGATACTCAGCGTTATGAAGCAGATGTATCTGGCTCAATTCTACCGAGTGGAAAAGTCCGTGGCCGTATTATGGGCTATGAGCAAACTGGTGATTCTTACCTTGACCGATATTCTTCAGAGAAAAATGGTTTCGCTGGTATTGTGGAAGCTGATTTAACAGATACCACGTTACTTACCGTAGGTTATAGCCAAGAAAAAAATAAACCGAATGCAAACAACTGGGGTGCTCTACCCTTACTGGGTGCTAACGGCAAACAAATTTCATATGACCGCTCATATAACCCAAACCCTGACTGGGCACATTGGGATAATGAAACACAAAATGCTTTTGTTGAATTAAAACAGAAAATTAATGATCAATGGGCAGCTAAGCTGACTTATAACTATCTTGATAGTAAACATAATAGTCGCCTTCTTTATTATTATGGTTATCCAAAAGCTGATGGTTCAGGAGTGTCTTTGACACCATGGGGTGGTCAAGAGCATCAAGAACAACATGCTGTAGATTTTAACCTTGAGGGAACTTATAAGCTCTTTAACCAAGAGCATGAAGCAACTTTAGGCTATAACTATGTACGTAGTCGTCAGCACGATAAACAATCTACAGGAACAATTAACGACAGTAATGTTATCAATTCGACCACTACAAACTGGGCCAGCTGGACGCCTCAATCTATAACGTGGTCAGATTTCACGGAAGCCGCGAACTATACGCAAAATATAGATTCAGTCTATGCTGCTACACGTTTACATCTTAATGAAGATTTAAAACTTTTACTTGGTGCAAACTATGTGAGAGCCGAGAGTAAGGGCGAAAGCTATGGTTCACCCATGGTATATAGTGAGAGTAAAGTTTCACCCTATGCTGGCTTAACCTATAACTTTACGCCTGAATATACAGGTTATATGAGTTATACCTCAATTTTCCGTCCACAAACTGGTATTGATCAAGATACCAACCAGGCTTTAAAACCTGTTGAGGGTAAAAGCTATGAAATGGGCGTAAAAAGCTCGTGGTTAGATGACCGTTTAACCGGCACCCTTTCAGTATTTAAAACCGAACAAAACAATTACCCACTACGTAACTCGGACGGAAATCCACTTAATCGAAAAGTACCAACCAGTGATTTAGAGTCACAAGGTGTAGAAGTCGGCTTATCTGGTCAAATCACTGATAACGTCAATCTTGCTTTTGGTTATGCTCAATTTAGTATTAAAGATATTAAAAATGGTGGTGAAGCGAGAACGTATAATCCGAACCAAACCCTTAACTTGCTGACGACCTATACACCATCAGTTTTACCTAAGCTAAAAGTTGGTGCAGGCTTACAATGGCAAGACGCCGTGAAACTGTATGACTCGACAGCAAACAGCACCATTAAACAAGATTCTTATGCTTTGGTGAATTTAATGGCGAGCTATGAAGTGAATGACCACATTACGCTTCAAGCCAACGGTAATAATATTTTCGATAAGAAATATTTATATAGTTTCCCTAATGGTCAAGGCTTTTATGGACCCTCAGCTAACTATACAGTTGCTGTAAAGTTTAAATATTAATCGCACAGCCAACTCCAGTTTAGGCGTTGGCTTTCTTTTTATTTTTTTATGTGCCAGTAAAGATGTCCAAAACTTTAAACCTCCCTATGTCATATCGCATAAAAGTTTTCTATCGATTCTTAGTCGTTTTCGGTATGGGTTATGCCTGTATGGCTTATTTAAGTCTTGGTCTTACTGGCATTTTTCATTTGACTCTAGACAAACCTGAAGCCATTTATTTGGCAGCATTTATCTCTATTTTGTTTTATGTACTTTTCGTGCTTTTAGGTTTCTGCATCCAATCATTATGGAAATTGACTGGACTATCAATTGCGCTATGCGCCCTTTTCTTTTTTGTGACACGGATGGTGAGTTATGCATAAAGGTATACGCCAATCTATGGCATGGCTCCACTCATGGACTGGCTTAATATTTGGATGGCTCGTATTTACTATTTTTTTAATGGGTAGTTTGTCGTATTACCGCCATGAAGTTAATTTGTGGATGCAACCACAACTTGCACAATATGAAATAAAACAAGATGTAGCAATTAAAACGGCATATCAATACTTACAGAAACACGCTCCAGATGCCAAATCTTGGTATTTAACTGTTGCTACCGTAGAAAGCCCCGTTAACACCATGTATTGGGAAAAATCTGACGGTGGTTATGGAAATGCCACACTCGATGCAAACACAGGTCAACAACTAAAACTTTCGGCAACCGAAGGTGGTGACTTCTTTTATCGTTTCCACTATCAACTTTTTGGTGTTCCGATATTAATTGGACGGCTAGTTGTATCTTTAGCAGCTTTTATTATGTTGATCGCCTTAGTCTCGGGCATTATTACCCATAAAAAAATCTTTACCGATTTTTTTACCTTACGCACCTTTAAGTCTCAGCGTTCATGGCTAGATTTTCACAATGTATCATCTGTTCTTGCATTACCATTCTTTTTGACTATTACTTTTACAGGCTTAGCTATTTTCTTTTATTTATATCTACCTTGGGGAATGCAAAAACTCTATCCAGAGAATCCATATCAATATTTTACAGAAATTCGCACAAAGACTGTCTCTGAGAACCAATCGATTCAACCTGCTCAAAACTTAGCGATTGAGAAGTTATTGAGTCAAGTTCAGCAACGTTGGGGAAATCAAACTTTAGAAACTATGAGTGTTAAAAACCCAAATACTAATCAGGCTCAAATTACGTTTATTCAGCAAGAAGATCGCTCTATTACCCGTAATCAAGCACAAATCACCCTAGACGCTACAACCGCTAAAGTCTTAAGTGATACGCGTAATCATAGTGCCGTTGCCACACTTTATGCGGGAGTATATGGTTTGCACATGGCAACTTTTGCTCAACCTTTACTTCGCTTAGGATTGTTTTTTTCTGGCATTTTAGGTTGTGTGATGATTGCGTCTGGCTTATTACTTTGGAGCCTTAAACGCCAACTTCAAAATAAAAATACTAAGTTTCATTTCGGGCATTATTTAGTTGACCGTTTAAATGTTGCCACATTTGTAGGCTTGCCTTGTGCAACCATTGCTTATTTATATGCAAATCGATTATTTACCATCACCACAACTACAATCAATTATGAAATTTATAGCTTCTTTTTAGTGTGGCTGATGAGCTTAGTTATTGCCTTAATCACTAAAAAGCAGCATTTGTGGCGAACTCAACTGAGTATTTTTATTGTGCTTTGTATTGTACTTCCAATCTTAAATCTAAGCTATTTACTCAAATATGATTACATTCGAAGCCTCAGCGACTATTGGAACTTTGCTCGTGTAGACGTTTTTTTCTGGTTATTTGCAGCTTTAGCACTCTTCATATTCTGCAAAATTAGACCTATTCAGTATAAAGCTGTAGAAAAAATTCAAAAAAAGCTGAATAAGTTAAATATTGAGGTGAATTCATGATGATTTTTGTTTTTGTCCTGACTTTGCTGGGTATGTATTTATTATTCATATCTAGCGAGAAATATCGATCACCGAAATCAACGGGTCATTTCAAATCGTTGGCTCAAAAATATTATTCATTTTTGAGGATATCGGCCTTTTTACTATTTGCGTTGAGCGGGTTTATTCTCATCAAAAAATATGGTTTTTCAATTGGTTTTGTCAGCTGGTGGATCTTTGCAACACCCCTTACTTTTTTACTCATACTTTGGCTTAACCCATTGAGAGCTTTGAAATCATCATCCAAGTCATGAATTTGAATAAAACTTCATCAAAATAGGCATATTTTTGATTGCTTAGCGTTTTTTTGCATAAGTAAATCATTATTCATGACAACTGTTTATCTCTAAAAGGAATAAGATATCTGCGTTTCGTGATAAGTGGCGATAAAGATGTCTGGTGCTTTTGAATTTATCTTAGCGGGTATGTTAGTTGGTTTCTGTGTAGGGATTACAGGAGTTGGTGGTGGGTCATTAATGACACCAATTTTAATTGGTCTTTTTAGAATTGAACCTCATATCGCAATTGGTACCGATTTACTTTATGCCGCAATTTCAAAGTTCTGTGGATCAATGGTTCACGCAAAAAAACTCAATATTGTGTGGCCTATCGTTTTATGGCTAGCAGTCGGTAGTATTCCTGCATCTTTCGGTACTGCTTGGGTATTGGAACATTATTTAAGTCAGTCAACACACTATAAAGCCGTTTTAACAATGGTTTTAGGCTTTATGCTGACCTTGACTGGTGTTTCTATTATTTTCCGTTCTCGTATTGAAAAGTTCTTCAGTAAATTCCGAAATAAAGAAATTACTCATGCTGAAAATGAGCAATTAGCTGTTCAAAACAAGCGTACCTATATTGTCATTATGGGCATCATTTTAGGTGTATTCGTAACCTTATCGTCTGTTGGTGCTGGTGCCTTTGGTATTATGGCACTTGTGATTATGTTCCCGAACTTACCAATGATTCGAATTATTGGGTCAGATGTAGTACATGCCGTATTACTTACCCTAGTTGCTGGTCTTGGACATATGAGTGCGGGTAACGTCGACTTTATGCTACTTATGTGGTTATTGGTGGGTTCTATTCCGGCAATTATTATTGGGACATTAATTAGCTCTCGTATGCCGGAACGCTTAATCCGAAAAATTCTAGGGATTACCCTATTTGCCCTCGGTGTTAACTTTATGGTTCACCCAGTCAAAGCCAAACCAAAAGCAGCTGTGGTACAACAACAAGCAGTAGTTGCTGAAAAAACAAGCAACTCGACTGAAAGATAGTAAAATCAATAGGATTTTTCCAAACTGAAATACCATGAGATGTAGCATTTTCATAATTATTTCATGGTATATTCAGTACACAAAACAACCTTTAGTATGATCAAACCAGTGACAGCAATGACTACACATTCAAATTCCGTTTCCAAGCCAGATATCGACGACGTTAATATTAAAAGCATCCAAACTCTTGTAACACCTGCCGAGCTTAAGTCAGAACTTCCTTTATCTGATGTTGCTTCACAAACTGTTCTAAAAGGTCGCGAAACTATTCGTAATATTTTAGATGGTTCAGATAAACGTTTATTTGTCGTTATTGGTCCTTGCTCTATTCATGATCCAAAAGCTGCTCACGAATATGCTGACCGCTTAAAAGCGTTAAGCGAAAAGGTTAAAGATACTTTATATCTAGTTATGCGTGTTTATTTTGAAAAACCACGTACAACAATTGGTTGGAAAGGTCTAATCAATGACCCAGATATGAATGACTCATTTAACATCGAAAAAGGTTTACGTATTGGTCGTAAGCTTTTGCTTGAGTTAAATGAAAAAGGTTTACCTTGTGCAACTGAAGCACTTGACCCTAACTCTCCACAGTACTACCAAGATTTAATTTCATGGTCTGCTATTGGTGCACGTACAACCGAGAGCCAAACTCACCGTGAAATGTCTTCTGGCTTATCATCACCAGTAGGTTTTAAAAATGGTACAGACGGCGGTTTAACTGTCGCAACCAATGCCATGCAGTCTGTTAAATATGGCCATAGTTTCTTAGGCTTAAATGAAGACGGTCAGGTTTCAATTATTAATACAAATGGTAATCCTTATGCACACGTAGTATTACGTGGCGGTAATGGTAAGCCAAACTACGATGCTGGCTCTGTTGCAGAAGCAGAAAATGCTTTAGCAAAAGCAAAAGTTAGCAACAAAATCATGATCGATGCGAGTCATGCTAACTCAAATAAAGACCCGTACTTACAACCACTTGTTCTTAAGAACATTACTGAACAGATTTTAGATGGCAATAAGTCAATCGTAGGTATTATGGTTGAAAGTCACCTAAAAGGCGGCCGCCAAGATATTCCTGAAAATCTTTGCGACCTTGAATATGGTAAATCAGTAACTGATGGTTGTATTGATTGGGAAACTACTGAAAAGACATTGCTTGAAATGCATGAAGCTTTAAAAGAAGTTTTACCAAACCGTTAATTCATGCTTTTAAGATGAAAATTAAGCCCTCAAAAATGAGGGCTTTTTTTATTTTGTTTGGGCGGAGTTCAATATCAAACTAAATAAAAATAACTTACGCCAAAAGTAAACAGCAGTACAGTTTCACTAATCTCAATCGCTGCACCGATGGTATCCCCTGTAATACCACCTATTCGTTTTATAAACAGATATCTTAAATAAATCAGGCTTATTAAAAAACCAATAATGGCAATAAGCCCTTGCAACTCCCAATACAAAGGTAGCAGCAGAACAAACCCAGTTATTATCCATGAAGCAGTTTTGGGCAAATGGTCTGTCAAAGAACGGCCTAAGCCTTTTTCGCGAACATATGGTGTAGTTAAAAACAAAATAGATGGCACCACACGTCCAAATGCAGGAACAAATACTAAGAATAGCGTTTGATGTTGTTCAATCAACACATAAATCAGTGCAAATTTGAGTAAACAAATAATAACTAAGCCAAGTACTCCAATTGGACCACAACTTGGATCCTTCATGATTTGTAAAGTACGTTGTTTATCTCCAAAACCACCTACCCACGCATCAGCAGTATCGGCCAGTCCATCTAAATGCAGTCCACCTGTTAGCCAAATCCATAAAGTGAGTATGATTGCCGAAAGTAAAACAATCGGGAGTTTGGCTAAAAGACAAGCGGCAATAAAAAGAATGCCACCAATAACCAGCCCAACCAGCGGATAGAACAAAATAGCTCGACCATTTTGTTGCGCCGTCGGTATAGTTTTTAACTCAATAGGCAGAACAGTTAAAAATTGCAATGCTATCCAAAAAGGTGTCATATCCAAGTCTCTAACTGATCTATATTTAAAAGCAAATTGGATTATGAAGAAATAAAAATAGGAATAGCAATCCCTATTCCCATTAAGGACTCCAAAAACTGAAAATCTATTGCATTTGATAGCACTGTTTCAATTTGATGTAGTCGTAGTAAAAACTGGTTGGTGTATAACGTGCATAGTTACATGCAGATTTGAACAAAGTTTCTTTTTCGTTATAAAGCATTTTAACCAAAGTAGTCCCTTGGCTATTTTGGTAAATATCCCACTGTACATTAGCGGCCATAGGTGAAACCACTTCACCACGCCATGTGCTTGTTGAATAGTTATAAGTCTGGCGTAGTGGTAAAGGCTGCATCATATTATGCAAATCTAAGCTGGTTGCTAGAGGAATAATAATTTCAGCATGAGCAAAGCGTAAAACTGCTTTATATGGTTGAGCTTTATTTACAACCGCATCAACTTGTTGGAACAGGTCCTGTTTAAGCCCTTGAGCAATTTCACTTGTAACTTGGTTTGACTCTGCGAAACTTGGGCCTTTTTCATAAAAATCATTGGCATCATTAAATTCAGCATAAAATTTTGCAGCGTCTAAAGGCATATATTTATCAAAATCAATACCTTTCAATTCATCTTTCATACCACCAGAAATTGAATAAAGCTCATAAATATAAGCTGCTGCATCTACTGCACTAGCAATTGTATTTTTGCCCTTACCTTTTTCTGTAACTTGGTCACCTTTTGGTGAAGTTACTGTAAAAGATCCATTATTACTAAAGCTATAACCTGTTGTACCGAGTTTTTTAATAAAGTCTGCTTTAAAAATCGGATTAAGTACAATTTGGGCAATTTTTTCTGCCTGAGTATTTTTTGATAACTCACTCAACTTTTGGGCTAAATCTTTATTATTTGCTTCGAAATCTTGATAAGCCTGACTCGCATCATAAATTTTTTGTTGGCTAGCACTCAATGGCTGAGTCAAATCTTCAGTCGCATTTAGACTATGAAAATAAAGTTTAAAACGGTCAACACCACCATCTACAACACTTGGAACACTTGAACTCGATAAACTGGTATAAGTCACAGGAACAATTTTATCTTTAAGCTGGGGTTGTTGTTTAATCAATTCAGCAGTGAAGAATTTAGCACTATCCACCGCACGATCTACCCCAGAACTTTGTACCAATATAGATGTTTGAGAGTTTACAAGTGTTGGTAAGCGTTGTAATAATCGGTCAGCAATGCCACGGTGTTCTAAAATACCAGTCATGGTTTCATTTCCGTAACCATACTGGCGAATACCTTCCACACCATAACCTAACAGGATATTGGCTTTCATCATTGCTTCTAAGTCAGCACCTAACTGCTCACCTAACGGCGTTAAAGCATTTTCTGCTTTGGCCTGTTTCCATAAATTATAAAGTGCTAAATCATATTTCAGACTTGATAAACCTCTTGAACCGTGACGTGCCACTAATTCTGTAAAAACTGGTTGGAACCCATTTGGTGCTTGTTCATAGCTTTTTAGGTCTTGTTGCGGTTGATAAGGTGTTTTGGTTTGATAATATTTCGATGAGTTTGTAGGTGTAGTCTGAACTTCTTGCTCATCATTATTATTACAGGCTACAAGCAATATGGTTGTGGCAAGCAAGGTCGTTTTAAATAAAATATTCATAAGTCAAATAGGCTATTAATAAGGAATAGTAATAGCTTAATTTTTAGCAATGACAGTACGATTACATGATTTTAAATATCTTTATAAAAATAATAACTTACAAGTGTATAAAAATATAAAACTACTCTCTCAACATGAAAGTTAATTGACCATTTGTTTGAGAAAACTCTAAAGAATATAACTTCCCAAGCTCGGCCGGCATTTTAAGTAAATCATCTAAAGGTTGTTGTCTGGCTAAACAAGCCAATAGCTTAATCACCCCACCATGTGTAACAACCAATGCATGTTGCCAATTCTGGTTTTGCATACCTACGAGTAAATCTTGAAAACCATTTAAAACTCTCTCTTGAAACTGCATTAACGTTTCTGCGCGAGGTGGACAATATTGACTTGGTTTTTGCCAAAAGTTTGCAAGTAGTTCGGGTGAAGTTTCGTAAATTTGCTGAGTTGAGACACCTTCCCACTCACCAAAATACATTTCCTTTAAGTCATGATTTACAAGTAAAGGCAGCTGAGTTGTCTTCGACAACTGCTCAGCAAAACAAGCACAACGTTTTAATGAAGAACTTACAATGACATCCCATGTCTGGTTTGAAACTTGCTCAATGGTTGACTGCATTTGCTGCCAACCTTTTGCTGTTAACTCATCATCTAAATGCCCACGTAAAGTATGGCTATACTGACTTTCACCATGTCTGAGCAAATCGATCCTAAATTTACCCAATTTTATCCCCGCTTACAGCAGCTTGAGCAAAGGTAGCCATTTGGTTGTGTAATACACATGCCATTTTAACTAATGCTAAGGCAGTACCAGCACCACTACCTTCACCTAAACGCAAGTTCATTTTTAAAATCGGGTCAGCATTGAGCTCTTGTAAAATACGGCGATGTCCATATTCAGCCGATTGATGACCAAACAACATCCAGTCACGTACTTTAGGGTTAATCCGCACAGCGCATAAAGCGGCTACAGAACTAATAAAACCATCTACAATCACAGGTAAACCTACTTGTGCACATCGAATATAAGCACCTGTAATTGCCGCAATTTCCAAACCACCTACAGCACAAAGTGTTTTGAAGACATCACCAATGACATGTTTGTGATGAAGCTCAATTGCTTTTTCAATTACTTCAATTTTATGTCTTAACTGATCGGCACCAATTCCTGTACCAACTCCCGTTAATTGCTCAGCAGTATCATTTAGTAAAAGACAAGCCAAGGCAGAAGCTGAACAAGTGTTCCCGATTCCCATTTCACCTGCAATATAAATATCTGCGCCATCGGCCTTAGCTGTATCTACACTCTTTTTTCCCAACTCTAAAGCAGCACGACATTCGTCAGCATTCATTGCGGCTTGTTTGGCAAAATTTGCTGTGCCAGCACGAATACAATGACGCTCAACACCTGCATATTCATATGCTTCACCCACTGTGCCACAGTCAATAACTTGTAAATGAGCTTCATGATATTTAGCAAGTACACTAATTGCTGCGCCACCCGTTGTGAAGTTTTGCAACATTTGACGGGTAACAGCTTGAGGATATGCAGAGATATTTTCTTCAACTACGCCATGATCACCTGCAAAAATTGTGATCCATGGATGGTTAACTTGTGGATGTGCATTTGACTGTAAACTGGCAAGTGTAATTGCAATCTGCTCTAGGTCACCTAAGGCACCTGTAGGTTTGGTAAGTTGGAGTTGATGTTGCTCAGCTTGTTGTTTTGCATCTAAATTAGGTTGCTGTACAGATTCTAACCACCAGTTCATTTTTATTTCTCACCTTTTAAAATCATTGGAAAACCAGCCACACAAAACACAACTTTATCTGCAATTTGTCCTAAAGCCTGATGTAGCCTTCCTGCTTCATCGACAAAACGGCGGCTAATTTCACCAAGTGGCACAACGCCTAAACCCGTTTCATTACTTACTAAAATAATTTCTGACTCGAGTGTGGGTAAAACTCTTAACAGCTGCTCACACTCAAATTGTTGAATATTTTGATCTTCTAAAAGTAACAAATTGGTTAGCCAAAGTGTTAAACAATCCACCAGAATAATTTGGTTAGGTCGATCAATTTCTTGCAGAGTTTTTGCTAAAAATAATGGTTCTTCAACCAAAGACCAGTGAGCAGGACGCTGATTTTGATGATGGACAATACGGCTTTGCATTTCTGGATCAAGCGCTTGTGCCGTAGCCACATAAGTGACAGCTAATTGCATAGATATGGCCGTTTGTTCAGCCAATCGGCTTTTGCCAGAACGGGCACCACCTAAAATCAATTGCAACATGAATCACCTAAAAACGAATACTGATACGGATACAGCTGACCTTGTAAAGTTTGAGCCTGATAATAGCCAAAGGTTAAATACTCTACTTTAAGATCAAATTCAGCGTATTTGTATTGTACAGGTAATTGAGAAATTTTTTGCAAAATCAAATCACTACTATAGATATTTTTATATAACCCTAGCGTGATGTGCGGACAGTAACTTAAAGCTGCAATTTCATTAGAAACTAAACCTAACTTTTGACGTATGAGAGATAAGACATTTTCTGTGTCTCGTATTTCTACAAATAAAGCACTACTAAAACTATCAACCGAACCAATTTTTAATCGAAATGGTGCAATATCTTCTTTTCTTAAAATTTCCCTTTGCTGTGTAAACTCACTAAAACTAAAGTCGTCACTATGAACTTTAATTTCATGGCTTAAGAACCCACATATAAATAGCGTGACATGATATTGCCGGTGATTAGGTTTTAATAGAAATTCTGAAAAATGCGCACGCAAGGTATCTAAATAATCAACTAATTTTTGATCATTAATTTCTAGATACCATAAAGCGTAATTTTGACGCCCACAGTGCCATTCAGGATAATCCCGTATAGGTGTCGGCACCATGAGTGTTGAGGGTTTTAACAGCACAGTTTTAATTCAAAATCATTCAAGTTCTGTATTAAAACATGTTTGCTTTTAAATTGTAGAGCCTTAATTTATTAAGCGAATTTAAACATATTGAGTACCTGTAGTTTTGGCGTTGGTAATACTCATGTTCAAGGGTTGTTTGTCTTGTTCAGAAAACAAATATTGAATAAGTTGAACCAACTCAACTTCAAGTTGTCTTCTTTGAGATGTACTCAGGTCTAAGGTCTGAATTTGCTGTTGCAAATGTTCAACCGCTTTAGTCTCTTCAATTTCTAAAAATTGAATTGCATAGGCATAACCTAAAGCAGCACCTTTTAATAAATTTTTATAAGGCAAATCATGACGAATATTCACTTCAATTGATGCCATAACACGTTCATTATGATTGAGTTTGCGTAATGGATCTCTAGCTACGCGTTGGCAAGGATCTTTAAATGCATATTCACATGAGTCTAAAAAACTTTGCGCTATTCGATCCAGATCTTTTGCATAGTTAGGTAATGCAATTGCAAGCCCTTGCTTCACTTCTGTAATTAAGTGCTCTGCAAATGCTTTAACGGAATGATCGCCCATGGCAACACCGATAGATTCATAACCCATTAAAGAGGCATACCAAGCAAGCATCGCATGTACGCCATTCCATAGACGGTTTTTAATGAGTTGAATATCTGTAATTTGGTCAACCAATACCACCTGACGCAACTTTTCAAGTAAAGGACTGCCTTTCTCTACATATATTGGCATATCGGTTTCACTATGGAACAGAATTAAATCCATGCTTTGTAATATATGCCCCGGCTGGAAATTACGACGCATGTTATCAACATAGATAGAAGCCTGATTTTGCTGATCTTGAGTCAGTTTATTGCAGTCTTCAATTTCGGTTTGTTCTTCTTGCTCCACATCTTCTAAATGCTGTTCAAGAAAATTATGCTTAATACGGAGCTGACGATATAAACTCTGATTAGAAAGTTTTGAAACCATACGATTAACTACGGTGTCGCAAAAGTAATGCTCTTTTAAAATATGCTCCGTTACATCTTCATCGTTGGTTAACTCTAGTAGAGCTTCTCTCAGATGCTTCATCACTAAATATTTCGCACCGACTTTATTTAAAATAATTAGAAAGGTTAGCGGTTCTATACATGTTTCAAGTGGTGAGTTAAAACGTGCATATAACCCTTTTGCAATTATTTTTGCTTCAGCTTTGATGGCTTGTTCGGGTAAACAAAGTGCAATTAAACTTGAATGGATATACATCTCTAACATTTGTTGTTCATTGTCAGAATCAACAATGGTCATATTCTCAATACGTTCATCATAAGAAAATTGCCCATAACGAATACTGTAAGCTCCAAACGCATTTACAGCTTCGCGGAAAAGACTATTTCTTGTTGACGCAATAATACGTTTTGGTTTCGTATAACCATCCCAATGCGACAAGATTTGTGCTACATAACCACCGCCAATTGCTCCAAAACCATGTATCCCAACATTAAGCTGATTCAGACTTTGCGGAAAAGGTTCCAGCATCTCTGGCATATCCATAACAGGAATAAATTGGTCAAGATCTGTTAAGAAGTCATACATCTGATCATAATAAAAATGCGCTTTATCTAACATTTCATCATTTGGTTCTTTAATATCTTTTAATAAAATCGTTAAACCTTTCGATGTATGCGCTGAAGTTAAACCATTTTCCGAATCTTCAAACATAAGACACTGGTTAGCGTCTAAATGAAGTTGACTAGCCGCTTTTAAAAAGATTTCTGGATGTGGCTTCCCTTGTTCTACTTCATCTCCACAAGTAATCACATCAAAAAACTTATAAACATTCGCATTAATCAAATATTCTTCGGCAATTGCTCTACGGCTTGAAGTCGCAACAGCCATTCTTAAACCCGATTTTCGTAAACGTTCTAAAACTTGAACTAATCCCTTTTTAATAGGCACACCATGTTTACGAATATGTTCAAGCTCCATCTCATCAGCTCTTTTTCGTATTTCTCTATATGGCACATCTACTCCATATAAACGTTGTGCAAGCTTTTCCGCCGTTGTTGCACTTAAACCCAAACATTGCATTAAATATTCGTGAGAAAACTCCTGCCCAATGAGTTCTTGAGATGCCTGTTGCAATGTTTGAAACCGTAAACGCTCAGTATCAAACATTGTTCCATCCATATCAAAGATAGCTCCATGAACAGGTTTTCCATGAAAAATAAGCACGTTTTTACCTCTTTTTTGATCATGTTTTATTCAGGGTATACAAAAAATCACTAAAAAAGGTAGGATGATAATAAATGAAACATTAGTGGTTATTTTTTAATCAAAAATATAAGTATTCTGTTACTGAGCTAAGTTAAAAGCTCAAAAAAGTTGAATAATAAAAATAATCCTGAAACTGAGTTTAAGTACAAAAGTAGCAAGCCATCCTCGCTTGCTACCTTTGCTTATTCTTTTTATTGCGCTGATAATGTTTATTTTTCTTAGGTCCATTTACTGCTAAATAAACCTGCATTCTTTTTATTATGTCTTGCAGGTATACCAATACCAGAAGCGTTTATAACTCTTGTTATTTTCTGGTAGAACCAAACACCACTTAATAATGATAATCATTTTCATTTAAGATGTCAACTTGTAATACCCTACTTTTAATTAATCCAGTACATCTACAAATTGCGCCGTTAATATCTGTGCTAGATCTTTAGGGTTTAAACCAATATCTAAACCTCTTTTACCACCACTTACATAAATTTTGCTGAGCTCTTGTGCAGATGCATCAATCACAGTTTTCAAACGTTTCTTTTGGCCTAATGGACTAATTCCCCCCACTAAGTACCCTGTCAAACGTTCGGCATCTTTTGGATTTGCCATCTGCAATTTTTTACACCCAACCGCCGTTGCAATCTTTTTTAAACTGAGCTGATGATTAACAGGTATGATTGCGACAAAATAATTTTTTTCATCGGTAACAAGAAGTGTTTTAAACACCTCATTTACATCAAGGTTTAATTTTTCTGCGGCTTCTAAGCCAAAACTTTTAGCACTTGCGTCATGTTCATATTGATGAACAGAAAATTCAATTTTATTACTTTTTAACAGTCTACATGCAGGTGTCATAGGATTTTAGATTTTAATGAAATGAGGTTGATTATATTTATTTTAAAGAAAAGTTTAAAATTTGCTTAGGCTATTTACATCATTTACATGAAAAATCAAACAGACACTGAACAAAAAACAATCTGAACTTGATATTGAGTGGATGACTCCAATATATTTAACTGAGATTTAAAGTCTGAACTGGCAAATTTATGAGTTATAAACACAACAATCTGATGGCAATGCGTCACCGTTTTTGGGATGAGTCGTCAGATCATGTATTAAATGAAAAGCAATTTTTACAGCAGACCTTAATCGAACAAGGCATTTTTAATAATGCGACTTTTGAGGATGTTAAGTATTTTTTCTATACATTGCCTAGCATTATCATTGTAAAGGCTCATGCACTTGGTTTTATGCATGATTCTGTCAAGCAATTGGTTATTCAACATATTCAAGCTAATCGTATCCACTTAATGCAAAAGGCTGAATTAAAAATTCAGTTTAAAATGTGAGTTAGCGGTTAATACCTAACGGCTTTTTAATCTAGCTTCTCTTTCTGAAAGACTTGTATTTTAATTTTCATTATACCACTTAGGCTATTTACAGAAAATTAAGATACAAAATGAGACTTTCAACTCACCATTCAGTCTGAGGGAACTATTTTAATACGTTCAAAACATGTAATATTCGTTACAATTTTAGATCACCAGCGTTTGGCTGCATGATGCGCATAGGATTCTATTTTCATGTCAAATCAGAACGATAAGCTTAAGAGTTTAAAAACTTCTTCCATGGATCGACGCTTATCAATCGCGAAAGCTTCTTTACTGGCAGGAACACGTTGGGCTACTGCGAGTGCCTCTACCCTCTTTTCTAGTGAAGAAGAAAAAGAGAAGAAGCGTAAAAAGGCAATGAGCGAGCAAGCTAATTATCTTGTTTCTGAAATTGGCAAACTTAAGGGTTCTATTGTTAAGATTGGCCAAATGATGGCGCTTTATGGTGAACATTTTTTACCAGAAGAAATTACTCAGGCATTAAATACGTTAAACAACCAAACCGTTGCTTTAGACTGGCCTGCAATTAAGCCGCATTTACAAGAACAACTCGGTTCAAAATTAAACGACTTAACGATTGATCATGAACCTATTGGTACAGCGTCTCTTGCACAAGTTCATCGCGCTATTCGCAAATCAGATGGCTTAGAGTTAGTTTTAAAAATTCAATATCCTGGCGTGGCAAGTGCAATTGACTCAGACATGAGTTTATTTAAAAACATGCTTAAGCTTACACGTATGGTGCCACAAACCCGTGAGTTTGATCAGTGGTTTGATGAAGTACGTGAAATGATGCATCGTGAAGTCAATTATGATGTAGAAGCAGCAACCACTCGCCGCTTTGGTGAGCGCTTGAAAGATGATGAGCGCTATATTGTTCCTACAATTGTAGATGAATACTGTACCGATCAAGTCTTATGTATGACATTTGAACGCGGCGTACCTATTAATAGTCCGGTAATGCTCTCTCTTCCACAAGAACGTCGTAATCAACTTGGTGAAGCATCATTAGAGATTGCAGTTCGTGAGATATTTGAATGGGGCGAAATGCAAACTGACCCTAACTTTGGTAACTACCTTGTTCGTTTAGGTAATGGCCAAGATGTTCAGGACAAAATTGTACTATTAGATTTTGGTGCGATCCGTCAGTTCGATGAACACTTACTCTCAGTTGCGCGCAATCTCATACAAGCGGGTTATCAGCATGATAAACATGCGATGGTCCAAGCAATGACTGGATATGAGTTTTTTGATGCAATGCCTGAAAGTATTAAACCTGGCATGGCCGATGTCTTTTTACTTGCGACCGAAGCATTCAGTACCCCTGCAAATAATCCAGATATGCCAGCTGGCCTGATGGATGAACATGAACGTTATGACTGGAAAAAAAGCCAGTTGCATAGTCGTGTTATGCAACAAGCAAGCAAATCAATGGCGTCGCGCTATTTCTCAGTCCCTCCAAAAGAGTTTATGTTTATTAGCCGTAAGTTTATTGGTGCATATACATTTATGACTGTTATTGATGCCAAAACAAATGTACGTCGTATGATTCGTAACTTTGCTTAATTTATCAAGACTAGAATGGCTCTATGTCATTCTAGTCAATCCAAACAAAATGATTCTTTTTAAAAATTAATTTTCATTTATAAAATCAAACACATAGAATCAAGTTTATTTTACTCTTACCATTTATCTACTCATTTTTTGAATGTCAGTAACGACATAGTTTTTTCTTATATAGCGTGTCAGCATAAAACAATAACAATGTGTTAGGACACCATAATCATGACAAATATGATCAATAAAGCCCAAGGGTTGGGTTTATCGCTGATCACAAAACTAGCTGGAAGCGATGTACTTGATCAACTCAAACTCCGTAAATTTCTTGAAAAGTCTCTTTATCAAGGTTCAAAAGCTGGTTTTAGAGCATTAAGCCAAACTCAGAAAGCATTTAAACCAAAACAAATTTCACAACAACGCCTACCTCAACAGAAGAAAAACCTATTTGATTTAAGCCTGACTGAAGAACAACAAATGACTTCTGATGCAATGTCTCAATTTGCTCAAGAAGTTTTACTAGGATTAGCTCATGATGCCGATCAATCAGCACAATTTCCAGAAAGCCTTTGGCAATATGTTGAAGATTTAGGGCTAAATTATTATGCCCTACCAGAAGCACTAGGTGGCGTTGCTGCCGAACAAAATATAGTCAGCAACTTATTGATTGCTGAAAAACTAGCTGAAGGTGATTTTAGTCTTACAGCGGGATTACTCAGTACATTTAGCGTTATTAATGCAATCACACGTTGGGGTTCGACTGAGGTTCAGTCAATGTATTTGCCTTGCTTTGCTGAAGACTCAGACATTACCGCAACCTTTGCAGTACAAGAGGCAACTCCAGCATTTAACCCTTATGTTTTAAAAACCAAAGCTTCTCTTGAAAATGATCAATATTTTATAGATGGTGAAAAAACTTTAGTCATTTTAGGTGACCTGGCTGATGTGTTCTTGGTGAGTGCTGACTTTAATGGCAAGTCGGATGTATTTGTAGTGCAAGTGGGTGACACCATTTCCATTAAGAACACTCCAGCAATGGGCCTCAAAGCAACAGAAACAGCTACTTTAAAATTCAGTCATACACCTGCTCTACGACTAGGTACAACAGATTTTGATTACACCGCCTTTTTAGATTTAGGCAACTTAATGTGGTGTGCAATGGCTGTAGGAACCTGTGAAGCTGTAAAAGCCTATTGTATTAAATATGCCAATGAGCGAACTGCTTTCGGAGAACCAATTTCACATCGTCAAAGTGTCGCATTCATGATTGCAGATATGGCAATTGAAATTGATGCTATGCGTATGCTGATTCTAAATGCCGCAAGTCTTGCCGAAGCAGGTAAACCTTTCCATCGTGAAGCATATTTAGCTCGACTTCTTTGCGCAGAAAAATCCATGAAAATAGGAACAGATGGCGTACAAATTCTGGGTGGTCATGGTTTCACAAAAGAGCACCCAGTTGAACGTTGGTATCGTGATTTACGTGCAACCGCAATTTTACATTCTGGCCTACATGCTTAAGATCAATCAGAGGATATTTTCATGAATTTACAAAATCCAAAAAAATTCAAAATGATGATTGATCAAGCACATGATGTTGCGATCAATGTTTTACGCCCTATTTCTCGTAAATATGATAAAGCAGAACATGCTTATCCAAAAGAACTTGATATGCTCGCTTCACTCATTGATGGCATGAATGAAGGTGGTGAAGGAATTAATGCAGGTGCTGCCGGTGCAGGTAAACGTGGTGAAACTGATAATGAAGGTGTCCGTAATGGCACCAACATGTCGACAGCACTTGGCATCATTGAAATGTGTTATGGCGATACGGGTTTATTGCTCAGCATGCCACGTCAAGGTTTAGGGAATTCTGCAATTGCTGCAGTTGCAAATGATGAGCAACTAGAACGTTTTAAAGGTACTTGGGCTGCTATGGCCATTACTGAACCCGGCTGTGGTTCAGACTCTGCTGCTATCCGCACTACAGCAACTAAAGATGGCAATGACTATATTTTAAATGGTGAAAAGATTTTCGTAACCTCTGGTGAACGTGCAGACTCTGTGGTCGTGTGGGCTACCCTCGACCGAAAACTTGGACGTGCAGCAATCAAGTCATTTGTCGTACCTAAAGGCACACCTGGAATGAAGGTTGAGCGCCTTGAACACAAATTGGGAATTAAAGCTTCTGATACAGCAGTTATTAGTTTTACTGACTGTCGTGTGCCAGCTGAAAATCTTTTAGGTAATGCTGAAGTAGACGTTGCTAAAGGTTTCGCAGGTGTAATGGAAACTTTTGATAATACACGCCCACTGGTCGCTGCTATGGCCATCGGCTGTGCAAAGGCTTCTTTAGAACGTATTAAAGAAATTTTTAAAGACCAGTTAGATCCAGATTACTCAACTCCATATTTGCAGACCTCTAATCTTGCGGCACAAATTTACCGTATGGAAGCCGAATGGGAAGCAGCACGGTTACTTATGCTGAAAGCAACATGGATGGCTGACAACAAGAAACCGAACTCAAAAGAAGCTTCCATCGCCAAAGCAAAAGCAGGTCGTGTAGGTAATGAAATCACTTTGAAGTGTGTCGAGTTAGCAGCAAGTGTTGGCTATAACGAGGATGAATTACTTGAAAAATGGGCACGTGACTCAAAAATTCTCGATATTTTTGAAGGTACTCAACAAATCCAGCAACTTATTATTGCTCGACGCGAGCTTGGTAAATCTTCAAGTGAATTAAAATAAGAGCATTGCAAGGGAGTTTAAATTCCCTTGCTGTTTAGTACTACCATCTATATGCAAAATAAAAACCCTCTAATCACCTGATTAGAGGGTTTGGTATTTCAGGAATATATTTTTTATTTATTTAGCTGGTGTAACTTCTAATGACTTATCAACTACTCCGAATTTTTTAAAGATTTTTGCACGACGCTTTGGTGAAATATTTGCTTTATTTAAATCACCTTTGTAGTGATCAAATACACGCTTGTCCATCATTTTAAACCACAGTGAAGGAATCAGTGCTGGTAGCAACATACTTGCATAACCACTTGGTAACTCAGGTGCTTCATCAAAATGACGCAGTGCCTGGAATGGACGAGTTGGATAAGCATGATGGTCTGAGTGACGTTGTAACTGATATAAGAACAAGTTTGTCACTACGTTGTTATTATTCCAGCTATGCTCTGGCATTGTACGTTCATATTGACCATTTTCTTTTTTCTGGCGCAATAAACCATAATGCTCAATGTAGTTAATAATTTCGAATAGACTAATACCGTAAAATGCTTGTGTTGCTAAATAAGGAATTGTGCCTTTACCAAAAATGCCGACCATAGAAGCATGGAAAGCAGCACTCATACCCCAGCCTTGCAACAACTCGTTATCAAGTGACCAGAACTCTTTACCTTTACGTTTTAGACGGTTTTTCTCAATTTCAATTGCTGACTTGAAAGAACCAATCACTGTACGTGGCCAAAATTCATAGAATGTTTCACCCATACGTGAAGATGCTGGGTCTTCAGGCGTTGCCGCACGTTTATGGTGACCATATGGATGCTCAATACGGAAATGGTTATAACCAGTAGGTACTAAAGCAAGATGAGATAAAATATGGTCGATACGATCATGTTTATGGCTTAATTCATGGGCTGTATTAATTGCAATACCATTAATTGCACCCATTGAAATACCAAGCAAAATTTTATCAATAAATGAAGTAGTTTTACGGCTTGTTAAATAACATGCATAAACATTTGCTGCATATTGTAATGGGATAAAGCTCTTCACCAAACGTGAATAATACGGGTCTTTTTCAAGAAGTTTAATTTCTTCATCGGTTGGATTACGTGCATCTTTACCAATGATCGTATCAATTGCAGGAATCACAACGTGTAATAAAAGTGGGCCACCTAAAGCAAATACTTTCTTTAATGGGCGTGGACCAAAATGGTAACCAGCTAAAATACCTAAACCAATTACAGGTAGAGCCGGACTAATCATCCATAAATAGCGCTTACGATCTATCTCACGCATAGACGCTGGCACTGGCATAAGTTCTTGCTGAACATTTACTGGTGCATTCATAGTCATATTTCCTTTTTCTATATATCTATATAGTTAAAGAAATACCATTTGCTTAACAGTTGTAACCGTCCAAAAAACCTATTTCAAAGTCTTTGGCATTTTCTTCCACTTTTTTGTCCTAAAAACACATGTTGATCTATTCTTATAGCTCACTATAATTTTATTAAAATAATGATTGATCACGTAAATATGGATGCACTAAGTAAATTTTTTGATGATATCCACTTAAATAAGTCTGAATATATCTATATAAAAGCACAAGGTGAATGGGCCTTTAAAACACAAGATCAATCTGCTTTACTTGCTTATATCGTTTTAACGGGTTCTGTATATATTCACATAAATGCTTCAGAAAAAATAACAGCAACAGCTGGAGATATTATTTTAATACCCTCTGGAAAAGCTCACCATGCTACAGACTCAAAAGCTACTGCGAGTAAACTTGTAGATCCTGTCGATATTACTCCGTTATTTAATGGGCATCGTCATGATCCAATTGAACTAGGTTCATCAGCATCTGAAAATACATTATTGCTCTGCCTACGCTGTCAAGTTGATACGTATATGGCTGGGCCACTTATTAATGCATTACCCTCTATTATGCATATTCAGCATGTGAACCAAACGACTCCACCTGAATGGTTGCAAATAGGACTTTATTTTCTTGCTGTCGAAACACAAAAAATTCAACCCGGTCATGACAAAATTATTGATCACTTAGTTAGTATTCTTTTAATTGAATGTATTCGAGATCATATTCAACAAATGTCTGACCAACAAAACTGGTTAGGAGCATTAACTCATCCTGAGTTAAGTAATGCACTATCTGCAATTCATAGCCAACCTGAAGCAAGCTGGACTGTTGAATCATTAGCTGAACAATGCTGCATGTCACGTTCTAAGTTTGCCAATCTTTTTAATAGTATTATTGGGGAACCTCCCCTTACTTATTTACAGCATTATCGCTTTCGTTTAGCGAGCCAATATCTACGTACAAGTAATTTATCAATTCAACAAATCTCAAATAAAGTGGGCTATTCGTCAGAAACAGCATTTAGTCAGGCATTTAAAAGAGTATTTGATTTATCGCCTAAACAATATAGACAAAATTATATTGGCAGTAATCTTGATCAGTAATAAAAAAAGCGCCGAAGCGCTTTTTTTATTACATAAGTTTTATTTAATTTTAGCGTGTGACTTTAAGTATTCGCTGTAATCTTCGAGTATTTGCTGACCGCGAGATTGGCGATAAAGCTGTTGTAATTGCTTCAACTGATCGGCTGGCATAGCGTTTACGGCAGCTGAATTTACATTAGAAACAGCAACAACGACTAATTCATTTGGTAAGTTCGCTGTTGTAACAGACCACATACCTGGTTTTGGCGTAGGAACACTAAATGCTGCACGCTCAATTGCACGTTTCAAACCTTGTGAACGAGTAAAGACACCAGCAGATTCAAAAGGCACATTATTTTTCGCAACAACTTGTTCAGCTGGCTGAGTTTTGAATTCAGTCAACATTGTTGCAATTTTAGCTTGAGCTGCTTTACGTGCTTTTTCATCGATCACTTTAGCTTTTGCTTCATTCATCGCTTGAGCAATTGGTTTAACACCAGCAGCATGATAATCACGTACTTTAATCCAAACTGTATCACCATTCGCTAATTGAATATTTGATGAAGCATTACGATCGCCATTTTTCACATCATCATTAAACAATTTAATTTTTACGTTTGGATCACTTAGTTGTGGATTTTGAGTCGCTAAAGTTACACCATTTAATGATTCAATTTTAGTCCCTTTAACTTGCTGTACAACTGCATCTAAAGAGTCATTACCAACAATTGTTTCATTCAAACTATTTACAGTATCTGAATAAACAGTAGCAACTTTATTCTTTTCAACTTCAGCAGTTAAACGCGCCTTCTCAGCTTCAAATGAAGGAATTTGAGTCGCTGGGGTTTCTGCTTCAATAATATGATAGCCATATTGTGTTTTTACTGGCTGTGAAACTTGACCATTTTTCAAACTTAAAACAGTTTTATCAAATGCATCAGAGAAAACGCCAGGTGCATAAGCCTCAACTAAACCGCCTTTCGCTTTTGAAGTTGGATCTTCTGAGAACTGAGCTGCTGCTTGAGCAAATGAAAGACCGCCTTGAATTTTTGCGTATACATCTTTAGCGAGCTTTTGAGCTGCTGCATCATCACGAGCATCTGTCGTAATAAGAATATGCTTCACTACACGTTTAGCATCTTTTTGCTGAGTTTCTACAAACTTCGCATAAGCTTGTTTAAGCTCAGCATCTGTTGCAGGCGCAGGTTTCGCCATTAAAGACGGAGATAAAACAACATAATCTACATCAACAGAAGCAGGCTGTTTAAACTCATTTTGATGTTTGTTGTAGTAGTCAGTAGCTTCTTGATTAGAGGCTGTTAAACCAGTTTTATAAGTGTCTAATTTAATACTAGCTAAATGTAATGTACGTTGTTCAGTTTGCAAATTCGCAATTTGCATTAAATCAACTTTACTTACTAAAGAATAATCTGAAAAAGTTGAAGTCAACATTTTTAAAGCGTGATCTTGACGCAAGCTCGCAATTAAAGCTTGGCTTGTCATACCAATCGAACGCAAATAATTTTCATATAATTTTTGTGAAAACTGGCCATTTTCTTGCAAACTTGGCTGCTGAGCTAACATTTGCTCGATTTGAGCATCGCTCAAAGAAATACCCAGTTTTTCAGCTTGCTGAATAAGTAAATTACGAGATACCAATATATCAAGTGCTTTTGCTTGAATTACCGGTAAATTCAATAAACTTTCATCACCCTTTACAGCAGCTAAATATTGTTCTTTATACCTTTGCGTTAAAGTTTCAAGGTCTTTTTTTGATATGTCCTGTCCATTTACAGTTTTTGCGACATCTGCCTTGTTTCCCCTATTAAAATATCCATTAATACCTACAAGCGCTAAAGGGGTCAAAAACAAAATTAAAAGGACTTTGCCGAGCCAACCCTTAATGACTGTACGAAACGATTCCATAAGTATTCCAATATTTTATTTCGAGGAGAATTTTAACTGAAAAACCACAATGAATGAATGAGCAATATTGGTCAATTCAGATATTTAATAAAAAACGCGCCTATATCGGCGCGTTTAATCATCTTAAAAGATTAAGCAACTGAATCTTTAAGACCTTTACCAGCTTTAAAGCTAGGTACTTTTGTTGCTTTAATTTGAAGCTCTTCGCCAGTTTTAGGGTTACGACCAGTACGTGCAGCACGTTCTTTAACACTGAAAGTACCAAAACCAACTAAAGTTACTGTGTCACCTTTTTTAAGTGCTTCAGTAATTGACGCAATTGTCGCATCGAGTGCCTTGCCTGCATCAGTCTTAGATACTCCCCCTTTTTCAGCAATTGCATCGATTAATTCTGATTTATTCATGAATAAAACATCCTCTTAATATCGTTTGTTTAAGGTCCAAGGCTATAGTTTAAAAGGCCATGACGCCTTTATAGCAATGCTTTGGGGGAAAACGCAATACTAGAGCAGAGCTTTTAGCAAAAATAAATGCTAAAAAACTGTTATATATTTGCTAAATCCCTACATTTTTTTACTTTTCATTCAATTTTGCCTTCAATTTCTGATTTTCTTCAATTAAAGCATCTACCTTTATATGTAGTTGAACTAGGAGTTGTTCAATGTGCTGCAAGTCCTTAGGAGTAACCAAACCAATTCGATTTAAAGAGTGGTTTACACTCGTATCTAAAATTTTTTCGACCTTGTCTTTTGTATCAGACACTGACTCTTTCGCTTTTTCGGTTACTTTACCAACAGTTGTATCGGCTAAATCACCAGTTTTAGACTCGAGCTCTTCACCTACTTTGACTAGAGAGTCAAATAGTTTATTGCCTTCTTCTTCTGCACGAGAAAAAGCACCTAAACCCGCTAACCAGATTTGTTTGGTATACTTCCTAAAATCTAATGCAGATTTCCTAGAACTTTTTGATTTTAATTTATTTTTTTCTCCTTGATCTTCTGCTTGTGTTTCTATATTTGCATTATCCATTGATCTAAGCTCCTGATCGGATGAGACAGACGAAGTCTTATTTAACCACAAAATATTCTTATAATAACAAAGTCAAGACTTGATACATTTATGAAACTGTTCTACAAAACAATCATGTCATGTAAATATATTTAACAGGACATTGTGTTAAGTTTGAGATAGGATGTCTCATTCTCTCAATTAATCTCTAATATTTAAGGATAAACTTTTATGAGTGAAACGCAACAAAGACAAAAACATCCACGTCTGTTGCTGAATATTGTTCTAATTATTTTAGAAACTTTTTTCTCATTTATTCTCACCCACGATGGTGTTCTTCGCTTGCAAGCGAAAAAATTTATCGCCAACAAAATAACAATCCGTATTAATAGCTATTTGCCATTTTTTGACTTTTATGTGCAATTTACGGAAAAAGGACTGCTATTTGATATTCATTCATATGATCGTCGTATTGATCTAGAAATCAATAGTACCCTCATCGATCTTATCAAAATTTTTGCCTTCTCAAATCAACGCAGTTTAAACAACATGCGAATTGATGGTGATGCAGAAACTAAAAAAGAACTTATCGATTTAATTTCACATCTTACTTTACCTAAGCTTCTTGCAGATTGGAAACAATGGTTCAACAAACCGGATGATGAAGCCGAAGCCCTTGCTTCACGCAAAAGAATTGCCCCATTACTTGAAAAAATCGATCAACAACGTTCAGAGATAAATTCGTTGCATGTCGAAATTAAACAATATCAAAATCGAATTGCACGTTTACAACAGCGTCAACGCAACATTAACTTGTGCTTTGGTATAATTAGCCTAATATTTATTGCTTATTTCATATATAATTTGTGGGTGGCCTAACTTATTTTTTCTATCTTGATCCTGCACTTGAATTAAAAATAAAAAAACTTGACTATTTTAGTCGGGATTCATAAAATCCTATTATCTAGTCTTAACATGTGTATCGAATCATGCGCCTTACAACTCGCGGTCGCTACGCAGTGACTGCTCTACTTGATTTAGCTTTGCAGCCAACTGAACAAACGATCACGCTCGCCGAAATTGCCGCACGTCAATCTATTTCAGTTGCTTATTTAGAGCAGTTGTTCGCAAAACTTAAGCGTCATGGGTTAGTTTCTAGTGTTCGCGGTGCAAATGGTGGTTACCATTTGGCTCGAAACGCTGATGAAATTACTGTGTTAGAAATCATTGAAGCCGTAAATGAAACTGTTGACGCAACACGTTGTGACCACAAAGGCAACTGCCAAAATGGTGCAATGTGTCTTACTCACGATTTATGGCAAGAACTCTCTCATCATATTGCCGACTATTTAGCCAAAATCACACTTGCCGACCTCATTAGCCGAGACAACGTTCAAACTGTTGCACTACGCCAAAATGTGACTGGCATAGATTCAGCTCTTTTATCGGGTACAGGTATTTGATATGAAACGTCCAATTTATCTTGATTACGCAGCAACCACTCCAGTAGATCCGCAAGTTGCAGAACGTATGATGGAGTGTTTAACTTTCGACGGTACCTTTGGTAATGCTGCATCTCGTTCCCACGCTTACGGCTGGCAGGCAGAAGAAAAAGTTGAATATGCACGTGAGCAAGTCGCAAATTTAATTAAAGCTGATCCACGTGAAATCGTTTGGACTTCTGGTGCAACTGAGTCAGACAACCTTGCTCTTAAAGGTGTAGCTCAATTCTATGCATCTAAAGGCAAACACATCATTACAAGTAAAATTGAACATAAAGCCGTTCTAGATCCTTGTCGTGAATTAGAAGAACAAGGTTTTGAAATTACTTACCTAGAGCCAGAGCCACAAACAGGTTTAATTACTCCTGAGATGGTTAAGGCTGCCCTTCGCCCAGATACTATTCTTGTTTCCCTTATGATGGTAAACAATGAAATTGGTACAGTTACAGATGTAGCGGCGATTGGTGAATTAACACGTGCCAACAAAACATTTTTCCATGTAGATGCAGCGCAAGCAGCTGGTAAAGTTGATATCGACTTATCTACTATGAAAATTGATCTTATGAGTTTCTCTGCTCATAAAATTTATGGTCCAAAAGGCATCGGCGCATTATATGTACGTCGTAGTCCACGTGTTCGCTTAAAAGCACAAATTCATGGTGGTGGTCATGAGCGTGGTATGCGTTCTGGTACTTTGGCAACTCATCAAATCGTTGGTATGGGTGAAGCTTTTGAAATTGCAGGCAAAACAATGCATGCAGAACAAGAGCGTATTCGTAAACTTCGTGACAAACTTTGGAACGGCTTACAAGACCTTGAACAAGTGTTCCTAAATGGTCACCCTACTCAAAACGTTGCTAACTATTTAAATGTCAGCTTTAACTTTGTTGAAGGTGAATCTTTAATGATGTCGCTTAAAGATGCTGCTGTATCAAGTGGTTCAGCTTGTACTTCTGCAACTTTAGAGCCTTCATATGTTCTTCGCGCATTAGGTTTATCTGATGAGCTAGCACATAGCTCAATTCGCTTTAGTTTTGGTAAATACACCACTGAAGAAGACATTGACCACGTGCTTACAATTACCAAAGCCGCTGTTGAGAAATTACGTGAACTTTCTCCGCTTTGGGACATGTACAAAGAAGGTATCGATCTTTCTACAGTTGAATGGGCAGAACACTAATTATTGAAATTAGTGTTTTAACCCTCATATTAATATTAGGCTGACCCCGAGGTTTGGAGAAGCGAAATGGCTTATAGCGAAAAGGTAATTGATCATTACGAAAATCCACGTAATGTTGGTGTTTTAGATAAAAACTCTGAAAATGTTGGTACAGGTATGGTGGGTGCACCTGCATGTGGCGACGTGATGCGTTTACAGATTCAAGTAAATGACAGTGGCGTAATCGAAGAAGCACGCTTTAAAACTTACGGTTGTGGTTCTGCAATCGCATCAAGTTCCCTTGTAACTGAATGGTTAAAAGGCAAAACTCTTGATGAAGCTCAAGCAATCAAAAACATTGATATTGCAACTGAGTTAGCTCTTCCACCAGTAAAAGTTCACTGTTCTGTTTTAGCTGAAGATGCAATTAAAGCTGCGATTGAAGATTATCGTAGTAAAAAGTCAAAAGCTTAATTTGTTACCATTATAAACGTTGGAGTTTTCATGATTCATTTAACTGAAAATGCTGCGACTCATATTAGCAATTACCTTAAAAACCGAGGTAAGGGTGAAGGCATTCGCGTTGGTGTGAAAACTTCTGGTTGTTCTGGGTTGGCTTATGTTCTCGAATTTGTAGACGATATCGATGAGCATGATCAAGTTTTCGAACAATTCGGCGTTAAGGTTTTTGTAGATCCTAAAAGCTTAGTTTACTTAGAAGGCTTAGAAATGGACTATGTTAAAAATGGCCTTAATGAAGGGTTCGAATTTAACAATCCTAATAAAAAGGGTGAATGTGGTTGTGGTGAGTCTTTCACTGTTTAACCCTCTCCTTTCCTTTTTCTCATTAAAACAGTGTCTTTCAAAAGCACTGTTTTAATGTATTTAATTAACGTGGACCCCATTTCTAATGAATCATTTTGAGTTGTTCAATTTACCTGTGGCACTCGATATCGATTTGGCAAGCTTAAAATCAAATTTCTTGAGTTTGCAACAACAATATCATCCAGATAAAGCCGCAGATAAAGATCAAGCATTGATCAAATCAAGTGAAATCAATCAAGCTTTTAAAACGCTTTCACAAGTTGATAGTCGTGCTGCCTACCTTTTAGCACTTAAAAAGCAAGATCATCATCTTGACCAATCTATTAGTGATTTTGAATTTCTACAATCTGCATTAGAACTTCGTGAACAACTTGATGAAGCCACAACACCTGAACATTTACGTACTTTAAGATTAGAAGTACAACAATGGATTGATGGCTTAGTTCGTGAATTCAAAATTGATTACAGCGAAGAAGATTGGGCTGAAGCACGTGATACCGTACGTAAGTTGCGTTTCTTTCAACGTGTTTTAAACGATATTGATAAAGCAGAAGATCAACTGTTAGATGAAGAAGACAGCTTTGATTTAGACGATGATTTTTAATTTTGCTTTCTCTACTTTATTTTCAAGGGATTTAACTCATGGCACTTTTGCAAATTGCTGAACCGGGTCAATCCAGTGCCCCACACCAACATCGCATTGCGATTGGTATTGACCTAGGAACAACACACTCATTAGTTGCGACAGTGTTATCAGGCAAACCTAAAGTACTCAATGATGTCCAAAATAGAAGATTACTTCCTTCTATCGTTCATTATGGGGAAAATACAACTCATTATGGTGAAGAAGCCAAACCATTTATTATTGCAGATCCCAAAAATACAATTGTATCTGTTAAACGATTTATGGGTCGCTCAAAAGCAGATATTAAGTTTCAGCATCCTTATGAATTAGTAGGCTCAGAAAATGAAATGCCTGCTTTTGAAACACGTGCTGGGCGCAAAACACCAGTAGAAATTTCAGCTGAAATTTTAAAACAATTAAAAGATCGTGCTGAAGACAGCTTACAAAATCCTGTTAATGGTGCTGTAATTACCGTTCCTGCTTATTTTGATGAAGCTCAGCGTCAAGCAACTCGCGATGCAGCTCAACTTGCTGGTTTAAACGTATTACGTTTATTAAATGAACCTACAGCTGCTGCTGTCGCTTATGGATTAGATCAAGAAAGTAATTTAGAGACCGACCGTAATTATGTAATTTACGATTTGGGCGGTGGTACTTTTGATGTATCAATCCTACGTTTTTCACAAGGCGTATTTGAAGTTTTAGCGACTGGCGGTCATACAGCTTTAGGTGGTGATGACTTAGACCGTCTAATTGTAAAATGGGCAAAAAAACAGCTTAATATTGATGTATTAAGTAATGAAGACTATGCCGTGTTTATAGTTGCAGCACGTCAAGCTAAAGAGCAATTATCGACTCAAGATGCTGTTGAATTAAAACTGCTTGATGCAACTCTTACTCTAGACCGACCTACATTTGAAAGCATTATTCAAGTTGCGTTAGATAAAACGATCAGTGTTTGTAAGCGTGTACTGCGTGATGCAAAGCTCGAGTTAAGTGACATTCAAAATGTAGTTTTAGTAGGTGGTTCTACCCGCTCTTATGCAGTTCAAAAAGCTGTACGTGAAGTTTTTGACCAAGAACCTCTCTGCACAATCAACCCAGATGAAGTTGTGGCAATCGGTGCTTCAATTACAGCAAACCAGTTAATTGGTAATAGCCAAGATGGCTCACTTCTTCTAGACGTAACTCCTCTTTCTCTTGGTTTAGAGACAATGGGTGGCCTGGTTGAACGTCTCATCTCTCGTAATACAGCTATTCCTGTTGCACGTCGTCAAGAGTTCACGACCTACCAAGATGGTCAAACTGCCATGTTAATTCATGTGGTTCAAGGTGAACGTGATTTAGTTGAACATTGCCGCTCGTTAGGTAGATTTGTACTCCATGGCATTCCGCCAATGACTGCAGGTCAAGCACGTATTGAAGTCACTTTCCAAGTTGATGCCGATGGCTTACTCACCGTTTCTGCTCGTGAAGCAACTTCTGGTGTACAAGCTCATATCGATATCAAACCATCTTATGGTTTATCTGAAGCAGATACAGAACGCTTATTAATTGAAGGTTTCCAACATGCTGAAGAAGACAAAAATCTTCGTCATTTAAAGGAAACTAAAGTTGAAGCAGAACGTGAACTTGAAGCTCTAGAGCAAGCATTAAAAGTAGATGCAGATTTACTTGATGAAACGCAGCTTGCAGAACTCAATTCTGCAAAAGAATCATTAAAAGCTCAACTTGAAGGTAGTGATATCCAAGCGATTGAGCAAGCTGTTCAACAGCTTAAAGTACATAGTGACGCTTTTGCAGCATTACGAATGAATCGACATATTGACCATGCCTTAAAGGGCACGAAGCTCGACGATTGGTCAAAATCAAACTAAAAGGTATAGGTGATCAATATGCCACGTATTAAAGTACTTCCTCATGCTCAGATTTGCCCTGAAGGCGCAGAATTTGAGGTTGAACAAAATGCCAATCTTTGCCAAAGTCTGCTCAATAAAGGTATCAAAATTGAGCACGCGTGTGATATGTCTTGTGCATGTACAACTTGCCACGTGATTGTTCGCAAAGGTTTTGATAGCTTAGAAGAAATGAATGATGTTGAAGCCGATCTTTTAGACCGTGCTTGGGGATTAGAACCTGACTCTCGTCTTTCATGTCAGGTTAAAATTGTAGATGAAGATCTTGAAATTGAGATTCCGAAATATACAATTAACCATGCTTCAGAAAATCATTAAGATTTAATGGTAAAAAAAGCTGCTTAAGCAGCTTTTTTTATTTATATGATTTATACCGAATCTTGCTCTTGATCAATATTTATTGGCTTAACTTCATCTTCGAGTCTAAGCTGAGCAACACCTTGAGTATTAATTAAAGTTTGTTGAACTTTAATGCGTTGAATCATTTTTTCAAGCACTTCAACCAACTCAGGATATTCATAGTTTTGTACTTCTTCTAAGTTTAATACTAAATGGAAACCTTTATATTCATAATCAAACCATTGCTGATGATCTGACTTGTTCCCTGTATATTTTTCCATGACTTGCCATGTTTTTACTGCACCTTGAATACCTTTTAAATAAATTGGTGTTTTAGGTGCACATAGAAAATCACTTTTAATGAGTTGATAAGTATCATCAGAAATAAGTATTTCATCGATTTCAGCAGCATATTGTAAACGTGCTGCCAAATTTACATCACGACCTACAATCGTATAGGCCATACGATGTGTTGCCCCATAGTTCCCAACGTGGCAATAACCTGTACTAATACCCATACGGATATGTAAGGCTGAATATCCCATCTTTTTCCAACGTTCGCGTAGCAGCTTCATTTGCTGACGCATCGCAATTGCCATTTCCACACAAGATTTAGCATCTTGTTCAACACCTTGCGAATTTGGATCTCCAAAAAATATGAGAATGGCATCTCCCATAAATTTATCGACAGTCGCCTCGTATTGCTTCGCAATTTCAGTCATATGACTTAAATAGTCATTAAGCAAGAAAGCTAAGTCATCTGGAATTAAGGTTTCCGACAATTCAGTAAAACCCTGAATATCAGAAAAGAATACGGTCATTTTTTTACGTTTATATTCGATTTTTGCTTCAGCCTCACCACGCATAATTGACTGCCATAGCTGTAATGGTGCATAACGGCTTAACTGATTAGCAAAAGCGATATAACGTGTCATTTGGTCATAATAATGCTGACGTTGCTGACTAATTTTTTTAACCCAGCGATGTTGGTAATAATTTCCAATGGTTATAAACATCACTAAGCCAAGTAAAGTAATTACCGTTAATTCTTGGCTTGTTGCTTCAAAATATGGATGAAAACCAAATAGGAAAAAAGTGCTTAAATAAAAAATAATCGCACCAAGTAAACTCGTTAAACAAATCACTGCAAACGAAATACGACTATTAATTGCTGAGTAAAATAATGCAAAAAGCGCAATAAATGTAGGAACAAGATTGAGATGTACGCCCGCTAGAGTAACCGCCACCACAATTGCATCTATCGCAAAGAAAACACTTTTTTGGGTTTTCTTATCAAACTGGTATTGTAACCAATGCTCTAATTTAGAACTAACAAAAAGTAAAAAGAGGAAGAAAGGAGGAATATAGATTTGATAATTAGTATCTGGTGAGGTAAAGGCATAGATCACTAAAATTAATGACAGAATTGAATACCCCATCAAACGATGAAAATATGCAAACTGCTTAGGTTCCCGATCTATAAACCTCTCTAATTGCACCCTATCCTCCACATTTCAATGTTGCCACACTCACATGTGGCATGACATTGATTTAATCCATACGCCAATCAAAAGGCATATCACCTTGACCACGTAAAGCAAGCATAAGGGTCTGACGCATGTGAGCCAGAACATCACTTGTGTATGGCACGGCTGGTGTACCCCACACTGGTTTAGGCCAAGCTACGTCATTTTGATAACGGACTACATGGTGAAAATGTAATTGAGGAACCATATTACCTAAAGCAGCAACATTCATTTTATCAGCACGAAAAACGCGAGCTAACTGGCTAGATAACCAACTTGATTCACGTAAAAACTGTTCTTGGTCAGCTTGACTTAATTCGTATAATTCCGTGATCCCTGGTACGCGTGGTACTAAAATCAACCAAGGAAATTGCATATCATTCATTAAACGACATGTTGAAAGCGGAAAATCGCCTACAAAAAAAGTATCTTGAGCAAGTTGTGGATGCAAACTAAACATATCTTTTATAAATGACAATAAACAATAATGGCTAATACTATCACATCAGTTTTGATGTGAATATTATTAGTAGCCCGTTTGCTTACAAATAACAATGATTTTATGCACTTATTCATATCTCAAGGTATAAAAAAGTGCATAAAATCCAATCACAACAAAACAAATGTTCCAATCAACTACCGCTTATTAAAAAAACAGAACTCAGGCATGTAATTCACTCATCAATTTTTGTAGTAAATCATTGATAAATTGAATTCGTTTTTCATAATCTTCAAGCTGTACCATCACTTTTAAGCGCTGTCCACCTTCCATACGATAATAGGTCGGGTTCTTTTGCATGAGTTGAATAATACTAATCGCCTGAACAGGAGTATCTGGTGAAAATTCAATGTTGCCGCCTTGAGTATTAATATCAATTTTTGTAATACCCAAATGCTCCGCTTTTAAGCGGATCTGATGCACGCTAAACAAATGTTTAACTGATTGCGGTGAAACACCAAAACGATCAATAAGCTCCATGCGGATATTATCCAGTTTTTCTTGAGTATCTGTATTACTAATGCGTTTATAGAATAATAAACGTTGATGAACATCACCTAAGTAATCATCAGGAATAAGTGCAGGAATATGTAAGTTAATTTCGGCAGTTAACGACAATGGTGCATCGAAATTCGGTGTTTTACCCTGTTGAATTGCTTTGGTCGCTTTCTCAAGCATTTCCATATACAAACTATATCCGATCGCCTGCATTGAACCACTTTGTTGCTCACCCAACAATTCACCAGCACCACGAATTTCTAAATCTTCCGTGGCGAGCATAAAACCTGCGCCTAATGTGGAAGCACGTTGAATTGCATCGAGACGTTTTTCAGCATCACCTTTCAAGTGTTTGATTGAAGGCACCAATAAGTAAGCATAAGCTTGATGATGCGAACGACCTACACGGCCACGCAACTGGTGCAATTGTGCTAAGCCAAGCTTATCTGCACGCTCAATTAAAATTGTATTGGCATTTGGAACATCAATACCCGTTTCAATAATGGTTGAACACACCAGCACATTATATTCTTTGTGGTAGAACTGCTGCATAACTTGCTCAAGTTCACGTTCACGCATTTGTCCATGTGCTACTGCCACGCGTGCTTCAGGAACAAGCATGCGAATACTTTCAGCCGCTCGCTCAATGGTATCTACTTCATTATGTAAGAAGTAAACTTGTCCACCACGTAATAACTCACGCAAAATCGCCTCTTTGATTGAAGCATCTGTATGTTCTTGTACAAAGGTTTTTACTGCTAAACGACGTGCTGGTGGAGTGGCAATAATCGACAAATCACGCATTCCCGAAAAAGCCATATTAAGCGTACGAGGAATTGGGGTTGCGGTAAGAGTCAACATATCGACATCGGCACGCAAAGCTTTAATTCGCTCTTTGTCACGCACGCCAAAGCGATGTTCTTCGTCTACAACCATTAAGCCTAAATCTTTAAACTGAACATTTTCTTGTAATAGTTTATGTGTACCTACCACAATATCGACTTTACCATCTGCCAAGTCTTCAATATTTTTTACATGAGTTTTGTTTGAACCGAAACGTGATAACACTTCAATACGTACTGGCCAATCAGCAAAACGGTCTTTAAAAGACTCATAATGCTGTTGAGCAAGTAATGTGGTAGGAACTAAAACTGCAACTTGTTTACCATTTTGCACTGCAACAAACGCTGCACGCATGGCCACTTCGGTTTTACCAAAACCTACATCACCACACACCAATCTATCCATTGGTTTTGCTTGCTGCATATCATACAGCGTGGCTTCAATTGCATTGGCCTGATCAAGTGTCTCTTCATAGGCAAAGCCGCTCGCAAATTGCATATAAAGCGACTGATCCAATTCAAAAGCAAAGCCGGGTTTTGACTGACGACGTGCCTGAATATGTAAAAGCTCGGCTGCAACATCATGAATTTGCTCCAATGCCTTACGCTTTGCTTTACTCCAAGCATCTGTACCAATTTTATGTAACGGTGCTAAATCTGGATCGCCGCCACTATAACGGCTAATCAGATGCAAGTTGGTTACTGGGACATACACTTTTGCATCTTCAGCATAATCCAGTTGCAAGAACTCATAGTCTTGCCCTTCGATAGCCAGTGTAATTAAGCCAGCATAACGCCCCACACCATGATCAATATGTACAACAGGAGCACCAATACTTAGTTCAGTTAAGCTTCGAATTAGAAACTCTTCCGAAACTTCTTGTTGACGCTTACGACGACGCTGTACAACTCGGTGTTCGTAAAGCTGATTTTCTGAAATAACTGTTAATTGATCAGTTATAAGTAAACCACGGTCTAAAGGTGCATTGGTAATCGCAATTGCAAATTGACTGGTTTTGAATTGCTCAAAATTCTCTACATTCGGAATTTCACCCAAACTTGAACGCAATGCATCTTTTAAACTTTCTCGGCGTCCTGCACTTTCCGCAACTAGTAGAACAGGATGGTTTGCTTCATCAATATATTTTTTTACAGCTGCAAATGGTTTTTCTTTTTTTGGATCGACCGGTAATTTAGGTGGTTGCTCAGTTTTAAGATTAAGTGCACCAGCTTTTTCTTCAATCGTTTCTGCACTCACAAGCATTCGTGGAAACTGATTTAAAGCACTCAGCAAATTATTTGGAGAAATAAATAGCTCTTCAGGTGCAAGAAGAGGTTGATCAATATTATGACGTCGATCTTCATAACGACGCATAACTTCTTTCCAGAAGTTAGTTAAATCGGTATCAACATCATTAGTTGTAATTACAATGCAATTCCTTGGTAAGTACATTGTAAACATACTTTGCGATTGCATTTGTTCTTTATCAAAAAATAACGGTAAATAAAACTCAATCCCTGGAGATGCTATGCCATCTAAGACATCTTGATAAATTGGATTTTTCTTAGGATTTGCTGTCGGGAAAAACTCAGAATAACGATCTCGAAAAACTGACCGTGCTTCTTTTAATGGAAACTCTTTAGCTGGTAGAACAGTAAAACTTTTTAGTGTTGTGGTTGTTCTTTGGGTTTCAGGGTCAAAGAATTTTAAAGAATCAATTTCGTCATCAAATAGGTCTATGCGGATAGGAGCTTCTTGCCCAGATGCAAAAATATCCATAATACTACCGCGTACCGCAAATTCTCCATGATCATACACTGTATCTACCAAGTGGTAGCCAGCCTGAACCAGTCTTAACTTTTGCTGTTCTAAATCAAATTTTTGTCCCACTCTTATGTCAAAGTGCTTACCTAAAACCCATGAATAAGGTGCAACTCGTTGAGCCAAAGTACTTGCTGAAATGAGTAATACGCCTTGCTGCGGCATATTCGATAAAATCGCAAGACGCTCTGAGACAATATCCTGATGCGGAGATAATCGATCATAAGGCAAGATTTCCCAATCGGGGAAAATTGTCGGTTTTATTCCATAAAACTCAAGTTCACTTTCTAATTGTGCAACATGCTGGTTATTTCGAGCGACTAAAACTAATAAAGAAGAATGCTGAGTCGCAATTTCTTTAAGCAATAAAGCGGCTGATGAACCTAATAATGACCCCACCCAACGCTTTTCACCGGCCTTGAGCTGTTGCAAATTCAATTGAGAGATTTCTTGTTGAAACATGTATATGGCTTTTATGAGCTAAAAAGATATGAGGTTAATAGTAGCATGATGTTTTTATTGAATTGAGTTATTTTTCTGAAATCAAGCTACTACTTTACGATACTTATTTATAGTTTTTAAACAAATGTTTGAACTTATTTATCACGTAGAAACATCACATAATATTGGTTCAATATTTGTATGATTGCTTTAAGTTCAAGTAACTTTTCTTGAGTATTACCCAACCTTTCGACATAGCGTTGGTTTGCAATCTCTAAGTCAATTTTTTCATTAATTTGTGGCGTAATTTGAAATAACTTACGTAAATCATCAAAGTTCTGTAATTTTCGATTTGAAAAATACTCCATATGCTCTGACCATCTTTCATTAATCACAACATTTTTAATTACGGGTCCACGTTCAGAATCAAAACTAAGTTGATTCTCTTGTAAATAATATAGCTGCTCTGGTGACTCTTTCGAGCCTTGAAAAAGCTGGCTTAACTTTTTAAACATTTCATCACATCGTATTAGTTTCAATATAAATAATGGAAGCAACCTACTCACCTCCACTATTTATATCTAATTATTTTTTCGCGACTATTCGTCACCCAAATCATCGAGAAAATCTACAGTCGGTACGAAAAATAAAGTACCTGTTTGGGCAGTACTAAAGTCAAGTAAACGGTCAAGATGGCCTTGCTCATTTCCTAGGAACATATTTTCAAGCATTTGACGTGTCGTACTAAATTTACGGGAATAACCAATAAAAAAAGTGCCGTATTCATTTTTTGATGGGTTCGAGAAAGGCATATTGGCACGCATAATTTTTAACTCATTACCCTCAGCATCATGCGCTTTACTTACCACATTATGGGCTGTTAAAGGCTTTTCATCATCACCGAGTTCAATATCATTAAACTTTTTGCGACCTATCACTTTTTCTTGTTCTTCATCGCTTAAAGCACGCCATTTTTCCATGTCATGGGTATATTTTTGAATAAATGCATAACTTCCCCCAATAAATTCGGGATCTTCACTACCTACTAGCGCCCATTGTGCAGCAATTACAGGTTCAGGGTTTTCTGTTCCATCCACAAAGCCAATAATCGCTCGACCATCGAAATAACGAAAACCGTGTACTTCATCAATTGGGTAAGTCACTTTACCCAACTGTTCATTGATTATACTTCCCAATTCATAGCAGAGAGCTTGTCGATCAGCACGAATATGAAAGAATAAATCACCAGGTGTTGAAACAGCTGTGTACTTTGGACCTTTTATTTCTTGAAATGTTTCTAATTCTTGAGGCTTTGCTTGCTCTGGAAATAAAACATCCCAGGCATTTGAGCTAAAACCGAATGTGGCATTAAATTTACTTTCTGGATAACGATTAGACAAACTTCGTGTTAACGCTGAAAAATTAGCAGCAAAATTTTTTACTTTTTCTACAACAGAATCACCTTGAGCTAACCCCAATACAATAAATAATGCATTTTCTCCAGGATGACTCGTTACAGGCTGAATTCTCATACATTCCATAAAACAGGCCTTATTTTGGTAATTTACGGTAGTAATTTAGCATATTCATTTTTTTATCGTACGATTTCTTATTGTTCTCATGTCTTAAAAAGAGACTGAATTTACTCAATCTCTTTTAACTTTTCTAACTTATCTTAGCTGCCATACTGCTTTTTTAAGTATTTTACAATTTGAGCAGATTCAAACATTTTCACTCCCGTATTTGGGTCGACTAGATAAGGTACTTGCATTTTACCTTGCATAATCGGCAACAACTTTTCTCTTTTTCCATCTTTTAAGGGTATATATTTACCCGGTTTTAAACGAAGAATAGCAGGTCCCATATCTTGCCATCGTTCTTTTGCCACATTGTACAAAATATAAGGAATTTCAAGCTCACATAGTAGACTTCTTACTACTCTCGAATATGGGCTTGCTTCAAAACTCCATAGTTCAAGTTTTTGCTCAGGCGCAGCTCTATTTACTATTTTTTTATTAATCCATACTCCACGAGCACCGTTTAACAACGTTCCAGCAAATGCCAGATATGGTCTTTTTGGATAATTTGAAAACTTCTGAGGCGTTTGTCCTGTATTACCATAGTGTTTAAATAAGTGATGAATAATATCTTGCGATTCGTATAATTTATCACCTGTATTTTCATCAATTAAAAAAGGAAACTGTAACTTGCCGCCCGTTTCTTTGACAATAGAACGGTATTTCAATCCACCTTTGGGACATGGATAAATTTCAACATCCAAATTTAATAGTGTAATCACTTCACGAACACGTCGACAAAATGGCGAACCTTCAAATTCATAAAGTTTTAGAGCTTTAACAGGCTGATTAGGAAATGCTGTACCTGTAACCCCTCTACCACCTTGAGCAATTGCAGATGCTACTGCTTGCAGCACCTTAATTTGATGATTCACCATTACACGTTCCTTTATATTGTGGAGCTAAACTAATTTTTCCTTAGCAATCACAATTCCATTGTTATCTGCATAAATAAAATCACCAGATTGAATTGTGACTCCACCAAAATACAAAGGAATATCAACTTCACCAATGCCCTTACGATTACTTTTTTGTGGAATTGCAGCCAATGCATGTACACCTAAATCTAGAGTTGCAAGTGCATCAACATCGCGTACACAGCCATAAATAACCACACCATTCCAGTTATTTTTAACCGCCGATTCAGCAATCATATCTCCCATCAGTGCGCAGCGCATTGAAGCACCACCATCCACAACCAACACCTTCCCTGTACCATCTGTTGCTAATAACTCTTTTACACGTGAGTTATCTTCAAAGCACTTTACAGTTACAACCTGTCCGCCAAAGGTTTGACGCGCACCATAACTTTTAAAGTACTTACCATCCATTGAGGGTATGACCACTTGTAAATCTTTTTCTGGGTTATCATCCAATAAATCACATGTCACAAATGGTACTGTAGACACTTGTATTCTCCCTTATCGAGTTTGTTGTATGCTGAGATTATCATATCGTTTAAATGCTTCAATTTGCGTTAGCGCCGCTACGACCATCGTATGAGCCAATTGCTCAGCTGTAACGGGTTTATATTTGAATGGTTTATTCCATTTATTTTCAATGAATTTAAAAAGACTTTGCCCCAAATCTTCCATAAAACGCACATCGCTACGCTTACCAATCAATAAAGATGGTCTGAAAATAGATAGTTTTTCGATACCTAAACTCTCAATATAGTCTTCTAACTGCCCTTTGACCTTATTGTAGAAAATTGGTGAATTTGCATTTGCTCCAAGTGCACTCACAATTAAAAAATGAATATGTTTATCTTGAACTAAGTCTGCAAAGTGAGCATTTATCTCGTAGTCCACTGCATAGAAACCTTGTTTTGAACCTGCTATTTTTAAAGTTGTACCTAAGCAGCTAAATGCGTGAGTATGATCATTTACGTCTTCATCATTGAGCAATAAAAAATCCTCAATCACCAACTGAGTAACTTTTTTATATGTATTAAGTAGTTGTGATTCTTTTCTAACAACAACCGTAATTGCTTCAAATTCTGGTGTTTGTTCAAGCTCTTCAACTAGAGCTAATCCAACGAGTCCTGTAGCACCTACTACAATTGCTTTTTTCGTGCTTATAGTCATTTTTTATTCAACCCTCTTTAAGTTTGTATCAAATTTAACCTTTTCTTACGGTTTTAGCAGCCCCTAAAACGGCTTAAAATGCTCGCAAGGCTTGACTTCACGGTATTGATTCATCACAATATGGCACTTGTTTACGGGCTGGTGATGGTTACACCAGTTTACTGGATTGACCACAGCCCGCCCAGACCAACTTATTTTCAAGGAGTGCAAGAGTGGCAAACTCTGCTCAAGCTAAAAAACGTGCGCGCCAAAACGTAACAGCGCGTAAACACAACGCAAGCTTGCGTTCTATGGTTCGTACTTACATCAAGCGTACTTTAAGTGCAATCGCTGGTGGTGATTATGCAGTTGCTACAGAAGCTTATAAAAAAGCTGTTCCTGTAATCGACCGCATGGCTGATAAAGGCATCATCCACAAAAATAAAGCTGCTCGTCATAAGAGCCGTTTAAATGCTCAAGTTAAAGCGTTAGCTAACTAATTTGAAGTATGTAAAAAAAGCCCAACAGGGCTTTTTTTATTACCTATAATTTTATAATTACTCTACTTTATGAAATTTAGATACATCTAACTCGTAAGCTTCGCCTCTCCAAATCCATTTCAATTTACAATTTGGAAATTCATCCCCTTCAAACCATACAAATAGACCTTCCATCATTTCTGGCCAATCTGCCTTTTGTATTTGATTATTACCTGAAATTACGGCAACTATGGCTGCAATAATCGTGTCGTGACTTACAGCTAAACTTAGCCCACTTTTTGTTTTAGGATGAGTTCGATAAATCAGTTCTAATACATCTAAAACACCAGTAATTGGATGTTTCATGCCTGGCAAAGCATTATTCACAAAACTATTAATAAACCCGAGTGCCCCTTGTTTACGAAAATAAGGAGCAGCCTGCTGAATATCGAGTACAAAACTTCCCGGCTCTACCAATAAGCCTTGCTCAACAATTTCAATCGTATGCGTATTAGGTTCAGGACTTACACCGTCTGCACCCTCAATCATAAGTGCAGCCGTATCGACACAACGTTGAATTGGACTAGAAATACAGTGTTGAATCACACGATCCGTATTTTTAATTAAGTAGCTACCCCATGCTTGTGCAAGCTCACGGCCTTGAGGAGTAAGTTGAAGGTCGTATCCCGCCAAGCCTTGCCCATCAACCAGCTCTCTTAAAGAGTGACGTGTAAAAAGGGTTACAGGGGTTGAAGCATCAGGCAATAAATCAATTGCTTCAAACATGCTTTTAGGCAATAAATCGAGTGCCATTTTGATCGTGTCATCTTTTCTCAATATTTTGCCACTATAGCATGTCTACAATAACTCTCAATCCAAAACACCCGATTGAGCTAAAGCTTCAAATGCTATTTTTTTGCTTTCCTGATCACGAAATGCGATAAAGCCTCCGTTTAATACAGTATCACGCTGATTATATTCAAAGGGTTTACCTTTTAGGGTGAGTAAACCTCCACCAATACTTTCTAATAATCCCTGACCTGAACTGGTATCCCATTCAGATGTAGGATGAAATCTAGGGTAAATATCAATCTCACCCTCTAACATCATACAAAACTTATAAGCGCTGCCCGCTTCACGTCGAATTACGGTACGTTTTTTTTCAATAGGTTCAATAAATTTATGATATTTCGGATTTTTACTACTATGACTTAAACCAATTTGTACAGGTGCTTGTGTTGAATAAGACTCTTTTTGGTATTGGTACCATTGTTTTTGGCTAAAGCTATATTTAAAAGGCAAATCTTTTAAATAACCTAAATAAACAACCTGTTCACAAGGCACAACGATCACAGAAAATACTGTTTCGCGTCCCTCAATCAAGCTCAAGTTTATCGTGAACTCATCCCGTTCATGTATAAACTCTTTGGTACCATCAAGCGGATCAAGCATCCAGCAAGAAGACCAGTCATGGCGAGCGCTATAGTCACTTTCTTCCGATAAAACTGGTAACTCCGGTGTGATTTCTGCAAGATGCTTTAATAAAAATTGATTTACCTTTAAATCTGCTTGAGTTACAGGCGAATCATCATGTTTTTCTTGAATATTAAACTCATATCCTGCTGAATAGTTTTGATATTCTTGTAATAAGATCTGACTAGCCTCTTCCAAAATTGGTAGCAGCTGTTCAATTAAGGCATCATTGGGACGAGTTGTTGTTATAAACATAAATAAGCTCTATTTACTTTCCTTTTCATTATAAGTGAATTATGACAAATTCAGTATTCACCAACAGTCTAGTATCCTTATAAAAATGCTTTATCTTTAATTAAGAACACCGTTATTTCTTCAAAAGCTCAGTCTTTATATTTTAACTGGGTAAGATGCTTATAATTCAAGAGAAAGTAACGTTAAATTTTGTATAAAAAATATGCTATAACTTATGAAAAATAAACAACTTAATGTGAAACCAACCATTTTCTTTTCACACTTTTCTTGCTATGTTCATTAATACAATAACAAAATGGAAGACTAAATAATGATGCTATATGGATATCACTTCTCAACAATTGAAAATAACTGGGAAGACTTAACCCCATTAAATGAGTTTTTACAAACATTTGCAGATGATGATGGTGATGTCTCTCAAAGAGACAAAGAATCGCTTAAAGAAATTATTGCTAAATCAGATACGGCTTTGGCTTTAGCCAAAGAAATGGGTTGGGACGGCAGCTATACAGGTTGCCCTTATTTATTTTGGTTACCGAGTAAAAATACGCAATCATTTGAATATGGCTTTGTTTTTAAACAAACCTCAGATAACTCAACTTTTGTGATTTCACCCATTGAATTGGCTTATCTAGCACAAGATAATCAGGTACAAACTTTAAGTAAGAATATTGACTAAGTATAAAGGGTTATTGACTTAACAATTAAGCCAATAACCTAGCCCCACTATTGCTATTCAAACATACTTAATTGAGGTGTAGGTTTTATAATTTTCTCTTTAGGAACATGTAAACACTCAAACTCCTCAACAGGGAAACCTTCAATAAAGCTTGAAATATCTGGGGTTTCTAAACTTAACCATTCATCTAAACGGTCATGTGGAATCACAATGACTGATCTTTTGACATCGCCCGGTTCGTGGAAGTCTTTCATCATGGGATGATCGATCGCATCCATGGTTAACATACTTGCAGAACGAACAATCGTTTCATTCATTTTGCAAATTTCATAAATTGCTGCAATGAAAAAAGCCTGTCCATCTTTACGGCGTACAGCCCATCGCTCAGGTTTATCATTTATATATTTACTTTCATAAAACTCGGTCACAGGGATTACACCGAACTTGCATTTAAGAGCAGCTTCTTGAAAACTCGGTTTTTGGAAAATTGTTTCGTGACGAGCATTATAAGTATGTTTTGCTATGTTTGTATCTTCCGCCCATTTGGGAACCAATCCAAACATGACTTCACGCCATTCAAGACCTTGCGGTGATTTAAATAATAATGGCGTTGTTCCAGCAGGATAAACCTCATCGGCATAGCTAAAGCCAACCACAGGCAACTGAAGTTGCTGTAATTGGGCAAGAGTTAAAGGTTTAAAGTTGGCACACATAGCAAGAATAAAATACTGTACTTTTACTTCTCTTATTTTATAAGTATTTATTCTATAAACCAAATAAAAAGGCACTCGAAAGTGCCTTGAACGACGTAACTTTACGCTTATGAAACGTGTTGAATGCCTTGGGGAATCGCCTGCAATAGACGTTTAGTGTATTCATGTTGAGGATGTGCATAGAGCTCGTCTGAGTTAGCGATTTCAACAACCTCACCATGATTCATGACCATGACCTGATCAGAAATATATTTCACAACCGATAAATCATGTGAAATAAAGATATAACTTAGTCCAAACTCATCTTGTAAGTCCTGTAATAAGTTAAGTACTTGTGCCTGAACTGAAACATCAAGTGCAGAAACGGATTCATCACATATCAAAATTTCAGGCTTTAGCGTTAAACAACGTGCAATCGCAATACGTTGGCGTTGACCACCCGAGAACTCGTGTGGGTATCGATAATAAGCTTGTTCAGGTAAATTGACTCGTTCAAGTAACCCAAGTGCGATTTGTTTACGCTCAGCATCATCTTTACCAATGCCATGAATTTGCATAGGTTCTAATAAAATCTGCCCAATCGTAAAGCGTGGGTTAAGCGAAGCATATGGGTTCTGAAAGATAATCTGAATCTTTCGTTGATATTTAGCAAACTCTTTTTCAGTTAATGAAAGAATATCTTTACCTTCAATTAAGGCTTCCCCACCTGTTGCTTCGTGTAAACGCATAAGCAACAAGCCCACAGTGGTTTTACCTGAGCCTGACTCTCCCACTAAACCAAGCGTTTTCCCTTTAGCCAGTTTAAAAGAAACGCCTTTTACCGCCTGAAACTCTTCTTTGCCAAATAATCCTTTACGACTATAAAAGCTTTTTTTCAGATCTTTTACTTCTAAAATAATTTGCTCATTGCCATTTAAACCGCGTTTACGCTGTGGAATTTCTGAAACATTAAAGCTTTGCTCTACCAATACATTGTCTTCTTGACGCATAAAGTCGCTGGTCACAGGCAAACGATAAGGTCGCTGTGACATTTGAGGACGACAGTAAAGTAAAGCTCGGGTATATACATCTTTAGGTTGCTCTAGAACTTGTTCTGCAAGTCCCTGCTCTCTAATTTCACCATGACGCATCACAATCACTTGATCTGCAATTTCACCCACCAAAGCCAAATCATGCGTAATAAAGAGCATCGACATTTGACGGCGCTGACGCAACGATTCGAGTAAATCAATAATTTGCTTTTGAATGGTGACATCAAGCGCTGTAGTCGGTTCATCAGCTATCAGTAGTTTAGGCTCACAAGCAATCGCCATTGCAATCATGACACGTTGCTGCTGACCACCGGAAAGCTGGTTAGGATAAGCATCAATTTTTGTTTCCGGTGAAGGTATCCCGACCTCTTTGAGTAACTCTAAAACACGTTGACGGGCTTGTTTACGGCTCATGCCCATATGTATGCACAATACTTCTGCAATTTGATTGCCAACTGTAAAAACCGGATTTAATGATGACATCGGTTCCTGAAAAATCATGGCAATGTCTTTACCACAGATTTTTCGCATATCTTTCCGGGATAAGCTGAGTAAATCTTGACCTTCAAAAACAATCTTACTTTTTTCATCAATTTTACTTTGGCCTACAGGTAGTAATCCCATAGTTGCCAAAGAAGTAACTGACTTGCCGCTACCCGACTCACCAACTAAAGCAACAGTGGTATTTGCCGGAATATCAAAGGAGATTCCTTTAACAGTCTCGATATACTGCTTGTCTTCACCTTTAAAGCTTACACGTAAGTTTTCAATGTGGAGTAAAGGGACACTTTTTTGTTGTTCTGACATTAGGTTTTCCTCTTATTTTAGTTTTGGATCTAATGCATCACGCAGTGCATCAGTAAACATTGAAAATGCCGTAACCAAAACAGCCATTGCGACAGAGGCTGCGACAAGCTGCCACCATTTTCCTAAAAGAAGTTCACTTTGTGCTTCATTTAACATACTGCCCCAAGACACTACGCCTACTGGCACACCAAAACCCAAGAAACTCAAAATAACTTCTGATTTAATAAAAGAAACCACCAAAATCGACATTTGAACCAAAGCAATATGGCTGACATTAGGAAAAATATGAATGAACATACGGCGGAAATGCCCAACACCAATTGCCTTGGCAGCCAGAACATATTCACGTGCGGTATGTTTCATATACTCAGCACGAATTAAACGGTAAACACCTGTCCAGCCCGTTAAACCTAAAATCAGAACAATAGATAAAATTCCCTTTTGTTGCAGTACGGCAGCTATCGCAAGAACTAATAATAAATATGGAATGGAAGTAAAAATGTTATAAAACCAGTTAAGGATGTCATCTACCCAACCACCAAAGTAGCCTGAAATTGCACCTAATAATGTGCCTAAGGTCACTGCGAGCAATGCTGAAACTAGCCCTACAATAATTGAGGTTTCAGCACCTTTAATGGTCTTTTTAAGAACATCTTGTCCCCATTTGTCAGCTCCAAATATAAGTGTGCTTTTAAGTTCACTTTGCTGATCGAGTAAATGTCCACCGAGTTGCTGATCAATTGCTTTCATATCATCCGCTAACGGATCAACTACACCATAATAATCAATTGCACTTCCAGAGCTCTTTTCTTGTTTAATTTCAGCCTTGAGTTGGTGAATGACATCTTTTAAAGGATCGACTGGATTTTCTGGTAATTCCTCATCTACAGCGGCTGTCTTTTGCAAAGCTTCCGTTGTTTTATCTGCACCTATAAATGTAGGGGGTGCATAACTGACCGCAACTTCTTTGTTCCAGTCCGATGCAATCAGTCCCGTAAATGATAGTAGCAATACGACCAAATAGAACAGCACAACAATGAGCGATGCGATTGCAATTTTATCAGCCCGAAGACGGCGCATTGCAAGGCGCCATAAACCCGCTGAAGCTGGAGCTGTCTGGGTTTGTAATTTTCTTTTTGATAGAACACTTAGCATAACCCACCTACTTCAACTGTACACGTGGATCAACCACTTTGTAGACTAAATCGGCAATCAAGTTAAAAATCATGGTTGCAGCTGCAATATAAACTGTAATTGCTTTAATCACAGGAAAATCACTTCGCTCAACCGCAATAATTACTTCTCGACCAATACCGGGAATACCAAAAAAACGTTCAATTAAAAATGCACCTATGAGCAACGCAGGCAAAGTCGCCATCACATCGGTAATAATAGGAATTGAGGCATTACGTAAAACATGCACACCTAAAATTCGGCTTTCACCTACACCTTTAGCACGTGCCGTTCTAACGTAATCTTGGTTAATCTCATCCAGCACAAAACTACGGTATAACCTTAAAGTAGGTGCAATACTCACCACCAACATAATTAAAATTGGAAGCAAGGAGAACTTAAATACATTATCGGTAAAGTTATCGCTCCAGCCCTGTACTGGAAACCAACTTAACTGATAAGCCAGAACATATTGAAAAACAATAATATAAACCAAGATACTAATCGACATACCAATGGTACATAACATCATGACCATACGATCTGTTAAAGTGCCACGTACTGCCGATACAGCCAAAGCTAAGCCAATTGAAATAACGGTTTGTAAAATAGTAAGTGGAATTAACAGCGTTAGCGAAGGCCCCAAGCGAGTTAAAATAATTTGTGAAACAGGTTCCCCCGTACTCCAACTTGCACCATAGTCAAAAGTGAGAATCTGCTTAATAAAAATCCAGAGCTGAACGTAATAAGGCTGATCGACACCTAGTTGTTTACGAATGTTCTCAATCTGCTCAGGATTAGACATCTTACCTGCCAGAATATAGGCCGGATCTCCACCCACCCAGTTAAAAAGAATAAAGATAAACAGTACTACTCCCAACATGGTTGGAATCATCTGCCATAAACGCCGAATAACATATGCCAGCATAGTGATAATTCCTTATTTAACCCGTTGTCCGGTAATTTCATTAAAGAATGCTTTATTGTCAGGATCACGACCAAGGAAATCTTTAACCAATTCAGCTGCCGGTTTTTGGCTACCCTGAGATAAAATCGTTTGACGGTAACGTTGTCCGACTTGTGGGTTATTAAGGTTTTCACCATAAGCAGAAAGCATATCTAGAGCTAAAACTTCAGACCACATATAACCGTAGTAACCTGCTTGATAGCCACCCATTAAGTGTCCAAACTGTCCAGGAAACTCTGTTGTTGGTACATATCCCAAGGCTGTAGCTGCTTCCATTTTTTGCCAAGTTTCTAAAGGCTTTACTTTTAAGGCATCGGCCGTATGAAGCGCCATATCGTACTGTGCATAAAGCGTCTGACGTGCATAACGTAAACCGCGCCCATAGTTATGTACTGCTTTTAAACGGGCAATTAATTCGTCATCAACACGTGGGCATACTGGATCACAGTAATCAGCCACTTTAGATAAGGTTTCTTTACGTCGTGCCCACTCTTCATACATTTGAGATGGTGCTTCTACAAAGTCACGCTCTACAGATGTTCCAGACTGACTTGCATAGCGGGTATTAGATAAAATGCCATGCAAGGCATGACCAAATTCATGCACAAAAGTTTCGAGCTCATCACTATTTAAACCTTTACGGTTAAAGTTTGTGACGAGTGCTGAAACCGGTAAGCGGTTGGTTAAAGTGCTACCACCATATACTCCCCAAACAGCGGCATGGCCATATTTCCCTTCTCGAGGGAATTTATCCATATATAAGCCACCAAGGAGTTTTCCTGTCTTTTTATCGACTACATCGTAATATTCAACTTCGCTCTGCCATGCTTTCACTTTGACAGGTTTAAAATCAATACCATAAAGGTCAGATGAAATAGCAAATAACCATTTTTGTGCCGCTAAAGTCGGGAAATAATCACGAAGCTTTTCCTGATCAATTTGATATTTGCTCTTACGAAGTTTTTCACTCCAGTAAGCTTCACTCCAACGTGCGATCTCGGTTTTATCTAATGGTGTTTTTAAAGTTTGTGCTTTAAATGCTCGGAGCTCTTCTACTTCTTTGCGCTCAAGTGGTGCGACCGTTTTCTGTACTTCTGCCAAAAACTGATTTACAGCTTCGGGCGTTTTTGCCATACGGTCTTTTAACACCCAATCTGCATAACTTGCTTTTCCAAATAACTGCGCAAGCTCATAACGTAAATCTACTGCCTGTTTGAGTAGTTTTAAGTTTTGTTCAGTACCACGTCGTGTAAAGGCAATCTGGTATCTTTTTCTGGCATCATCATTATCTGCCAGTTCCATAAATGGACGATATTCCGGATACTCAAAACCTAAAAGATAGTTACCTTTGGCATTTTTCTTTAACCCTGAAATATAACTTTCCGGTAGTCCTTTCATCTCTTCAGGAGTAAATTCAAGTTTTTCAGGGTTATCACGAATATTGCGGTTATATTCCTGTTCGAGTTTAGTCAACTCATCCAGAATGGCTTTCATTCTTGCACGTTTTGCTGGTTCTAATTGAACCCCCGTGTCTTCAAACTGATCGAGAATATCCTGACGGTATTTTTTATCTATTGGATCAGTTGCTTTTGTATTTTTAATTACGTTATATAGTTTTGAATTTTGGAATATATCAGTATGAAACTGATTAATTTTAATTTCGCAGTCTTCGGCTGCCTTACGTAATTTCGCATCCGGATCTACGTTACTATATAAACCTATGGGTCCTGAAAAATCTTCAAGATGAGCAAAAATTTTATCCCACTTGGCTAATATCGGAGCGGCAGCAGCATCGGTTTTAACAGGTATTTTTTCAAAACTTGAAATCTCTTGCTGGATTTTTTTTAAATTAGAATCGCACCATGTGGGAAGTTGCTCTGCTTTAAGTAATGGTAACGTCGCACGTGTCGCCTCTGCCGATGCAAACTGACTTATACCTATGGTCAACATACATAAACTAGTCATTTTCAGTGTGTTATTTTTCATCATATCTCCAATTTTTTTCATTTAATGATTAGATTTCGTATTTGTATCAATATCGAAGTACATCCATTCAGCATGTAAAATCGGATGCTTCTTATATCCAATGATTCTTGGTTGAGCCAACATATTTCTATAACGTGCATACAACACTTGCACTGGCATATACACTTCTAACAAACGTGTCATTTTTCGATAAATCACATCTCGTTCTGGGCCAGGCTTAATCTGTTGAGACTGACGGTATAATTGATCAAACTCTGGTATTGAACCGCAAGACCAGTTGGTCATATGGGTGTTCGGGCCATAAAAATTCTGCATAAAATTATCGCCATCTGGATAATCGGCAATCCATGCAGAAGAACCAAACATTCCGTCACACTGTTTTTGTGCCCGAATGAGGTCTGAAAAGAGCATAGGCTTGTAAACCATACGGATATTCAAACTGTCAAAGTTCTTTTTCCAAAGCTCAGCACTTTGCTGACCAATACTGTCATTACGTGCCATATATTCAATGACCAGAGGCTTGCCATCTGGCTGTGTACGCCATCCTGAAGCATCTTTTTTATAGTTATATTTATCTAATAATAGATTTGCTGCTTTTACCGAATATGGGGTACTGCTTCTATATTGCGGATCAGAACCCACCACACCTGGCGGTACTGGAAAATGTAGACGCTCAGCATCACTATTACGTACTAATTTAATTTCTTGATCTATTGAACGAGACATTGCAATTGCACGGCGTAAAGCAATTTTTTCTTTACTCATTCCTCCAACAACAGGATTCTTAAGATTCCAATAGTTGTAACTAATTTCCGGATCAACAATACGAGATAAATGCACACCATCTTTTGCAAGTTCAGGTCTTAACTTGCCGTCTTTAATGGCTTTCGAGACTAATTGCCCTTCTAGTTGAATAATATCAACTTCACCACGCTGGAATGCCAACCATCGTGACTGGTTTTCTTCCATTACCTGAATATCAATTGTGCCGATTTGAGGCATTTGTTTACCTTTGAGGCGTTTCACAATTGCTTGGTCCTCAGCGCTACTGGCTACAAAGTTCCAAGTAAAACCGCGATAATCAGGATTCGCTTTTAAAACAATACGCGAAGCAGGCACCCACTTACTGAGCATATAAGGTCCTGTTCCTACTGGATGCCCCATAACAAAGCCAGATTTATCTTTATATTTTTCGATAACTTCACGCGCTACAGCCCCTGTAGGGTCATGTGCCAGTAATAAAGGAAAGTTATAATCAGGCTTCACTAACCGAATAACCAAGGTGTACTTATCAGGTGTTTGTAAACCGCTCACACTTTGATCGTAGTTAAACTTTCCTGTTTTACTGGCTGATTGTACTAAAGCATCCATACCTTCAATTTTGTTCTCCAACAACCAACTATTTGGCGAACGTAAATTTGGGTCTAATAAACGCTTAAAAGAGTACGCATAATCGTAAGCCGTTAACTCTCTAGGTTTACCTTTAAAAACAGGGTCCGGTGTAAAATAAATACCTTTTTTAATGTGAATCGTATAAGTCAGACCATCTGCACTCACTTCTGGCATAGCGGTTGCGATTTGGGGAATAAGCTTTGCTGGCCTTGCTAAATAGTCATAGGTATATAAAGTTTCAAATATCGAAGTGGTTACATGTGCTGAATATAAGTCATGGATATAAGCTGGGTCGAAACCTGTTTCAGCTGTTGGGAACGTATAATGTAAAACTTTATTCGGATCGGCTGGACTTTTTGCAAAAATAGTCGTGGTACCCGTTAATGCCATACTGGCAAATAATAGACCTACACTACAGTGCTTGAGCTTTTGTTTTAAATTTTCAGTCATGATGATCTTTATCTAAAATTATTTTTTAATAGGGGTAATATCAAGATATTGCCAGTTTGTATTCATCATCGGGTGAGGTTTAAAACCCTGAACTTGTGGTCGTATCAACCAATTACGAATTCGAGTTACATGAATAATCCAAGGATTGTCAGCTTCAATCTGGCGATTAAGCTTTTCATAATATGGTAGACGTTGTTGCGGTGGTAAATGAATGGCCTGAGTATAAAGAGCATCATATGTTTTAGACTGATAACAGGCATGGTTTCCCTGCCCAGCATTTGGTCCATATAGTAATTGTGCAAAATTATCTCCTTCGGGATAGTCAGCAATCCATGCCCCGCTCCACATCATATATTTACATTGAGTTGCGGCTTTTAAGTTATCTGCAAAATTACTTACTTTAAAGTCAGCACGAATGCCAATCGCGTCTAGATTTTTTTTCCAGAGTTCAGAATGAATAACTGATGCTGAGCTATTTTCATTATTAATTTTTAAAATTAAAGGTTTGCCATTTGGTAAGGTCCGATAGCCATCAGCCCCTTTTTTATAACCATAATAATCAAGCAGTTTATTTGCTAGCCGCGGATTATATCCTACGCTACTTTTATACTTCGGGTTATATCCGTTTACACCTTCAGGTATAAACATTTCTGCTCTCACTGCCTGACCTTTATATGCCTGTTTTATGCTTTCTTTTTGGTCATAGGCCAAAGTAATTGCTCGACGAAGCGCAATTTTTTCTGGACTAAAACCACCAATAACCGGATCACGCATATTCATCATGGTATAGGTCATTTCAGGTTCTTTATATGGAAAATGTTTAATGCCTCTTTTTTGAAAAGAAGCTTTAAGTTGATTTCCATCTAACGCTTGAGGAACGGCATCTGCTGTAAGTTTGTCAAAATCTAATTGACCCGATTGAAAAGCTAACCATCTTGATTGTTGTTCTTCAATGATACTGACCACCACCTTGCCAACTTGTGGCATTTTCTTTCCAGACATTTCTTTAACAAGTTGGTTATCCCACGGTGTTCCTGTTGACTTAAAATTCCAGACAAAACCACGATAATCAGGATTGGCAACCAACTCGACCTTACTTCTTGGAACATATTTACTTAACATGTACGGTCCGGTACCTACTGGATGCATACCGATACGATCACCGTAATAATCAACAACCTCTTTAGCAACGCTACCAAAAGCAATATAGGCAAGAATATAAGGAAAATTATAGTCTTGGCGAGTTAAGGTAAACTGTAGGGTATATCGGTCAGTCGCTTTAAGTCCTGCAATTGGCGTAGCATAATCAAACTTTCCAGTTTTCTTTGCTTGAGCTACAACTGCATCGGCACCCACTAATTTTCCATCCAAAAAAGAAACGGAAGGTGCTCTATTTTTAGGGTCTAAAATACGTTTAATTGAATAAACATAGTCTTCTGCCACCAATTCACGGCGTTTGCCTTTAAAGGCAGGATCATCCGTAAAATAAATACCTGGCTTAATTTTAAATATATAAACTTTACCATCTTGCTCAACCTTCGGCATGCTTTCAGCCGTATAAGGAACCAGTTGTAGTGGACGTGCTAAATAATCGTATTTGAGTAGTGGTTCAAAAATAGCTTCTGCAATACTTGCACTATAGAAATTGGTGGTTTTAACCATGTCAAAACCGTCATCAGGTGCTTCATAGGCAACATGCAAAATCTTGTTTGGTTGTGCTGGCGTAATTGCATAAGCACATGGAATTGATGTAATAGCCAAACTTAAAATGGCGAGCTTAAAAAATTTTAATTTCAAGTTCATATCCACATAACTAATTTTTTTAAAAGATATTAACCTTTTGAGTAACATCTAAATCCGCATAAGAAAAGTTCTTTTTTCAGCAGATAGGCCTATTTGGGATTTGGAATTCACTTTCCTTTATCATCTTTTTATTTGATCAAATGGAAAAATAAATTCAAGTACCCAGTGTTTTGTAACTACTGAATATAAAGCGAATTTCATGCCATCTATGAGTATTCATAATAAAATATTTAAGAATATTAGAAATTCATATTTTTATTAGGTACTTAAATCCGTTTGAACTATATAAATAAAAGTTACTTTTTGCCAAATATTATATTTGTATATGTTAATCATTTAACATCTTAAATGCACAAAAAAAATACATTGATGATTCATTATGCATCATATTATTCCATTTACACTTAAGTAAAAATATCAACTTAATATACTGATATTTAAATAAAATTATATAAAAAAACATTACAACAAATAGTATAACATTACATATAATAAAGTTCTAAAACGATACATTTTTATTTATTAAGTATGTGAAGTGTCCATTAATGTATATTTTTTATACAAATAAATTTGAAACTTTTAGCCAATACAAAAAAATTTGCCAAACGGAAAATTTATTTAACTTCAAAAGAAACAGAAACACTGCCCTCAAACATAATAAAATCAATATTTATCAATATTTTGCATAAACTAAAAAAAGAAAAATATATAGTTGGCACTTGCTTTGCTTAAAAACATTCCAGCAATATCGCTAACTACAACAAAAAGGGATCACGTCCACGATGAAAAAAAAATACAATGTTCGATCTCAGGTAACCCCCAAGATCGGCAAGACAATACTTAAATTAAGTACCCTTAGTTTAAGCATGATGTGTCTTACCATGGCACAAGCAGCAGAAACCGAACAAACAAGTAATGATGATAAACCAGCAAAAGTTGTGAAAGTTGCAGTTACAGGTTCTTCAATCAAAGGCGTTGCTGCTCAAAGTGCTTCACCAATTACTGTTGTAAAAGTTGATGAAATTTTAAAACAAGGGGTAACATCAACTGAAGAAGCCTTAGCCAAGATTAGTGCAAACCAATCAAACTTCGTAACTGCTAGCAATGTGGGCGCTAGTAAAACTGTGGGGTCAGCAGCAAACTTGAGAGCTTTAGGTGCTAACAAGACACTTATTTTGCTGAATGGTCGTAGATTAGCTGCTAATGCATATGATAGTGGGGTGACAAACTTAAATATTATTCCACTCGCCATGTTAGACCGTATTGAAGTTTTACGTGATGGTGCTTCTTCCATTTATGGAACAGATGCAATCGGTGGGGTTATCAACTTCATTACTAAAAAGCAGTTTACGGGTCTTAACCTAACCGCTGGATATCAAAAACCAGAAGAAAAAGGTGGAGATCAACAAGACTATAGCATTTTCGGCGGTTTTGGTGACTTAGAGGAAAATGGCTATAACGTTTTTGGAGTTGTCGATTACCGAAAAGGTGATGATGTCATGGCCCAAGATCGTAAAGTCAGTCGACGCGGAGGCATATTACCTGAATTAGGTGTAAATAAAACCAGTAGTGGTTCATTCCCTGCCAATGTTCCAGGTTTAGGCAATCCTTATGCATCTATAGGTTGTAGTGATAACCCTTTAGTCAGCAGTCCTGATGGCAAAACTTGTAGATATAACAGCCAAGCGGTTATTGGAATTGTTCCAAAAACAGAAGACATTTCTGTAATGGGCCGTGCGACTTTTAAACTCAACGATAATTTTAATGCAATTGCCGAATATTTATATGCAAGAAATGAGGTCACCACTTCAGTCGCACCAGACGTATTTTTTGATTTAAGTCTAGACCCTAACAGTAAATATTACCCAGGAAATGGGATAACCCCTGCTCTTGCTGGAGCATCGGGTCCTATCGATCTTTATTTACGTTCACAAGCTGGTAATCGTGTAAGTAATAGTATTAATCAATCACACCGGATATTTGCGGGTATTGAAGGTGAAACACATGGTTGGGATATCAATTCAGGGGTGACCTATGCACATAGCAGTGCCTCCGATGCAATCTTGAGTGGCTATTTAAACTATGACAAAACTCAAGAAGCTTTAAACAATGGCACCTTAAATCCATTCGGACCTCAGAACGCTGAAGATGCTGGTGTATGGGATCAACTCGGTGTTAAGGGCAAATATTTAAAAGCCAACCTAGACACAACCACAGTTGATTTCACTGCAAGTCGACCTATTTTCAAACTACCAGCTGGTGATGTTGGGTTCGCTGTTGGGGCAAGCTATCGTTATGAAGATTGGACTTCAAAAGTAGTTGCGGATGTTGCTCGACTAGCTCCTAGTACGGGTACTGATCCAGACGAACCGGAAAATAAAGGTGATCGTAATATCAAATCGGTATTTACCGAATTTCATATTCCACTGCACAAAACTTTAGAAGCTCAAATTGCTGCTCGATATGATGACTACAATGACTTTGGTGATACGTTCAATCCAAAATTTGCACTTCGTTGGGAGCCGATTAAACAGTTAATGTTCCGTACCACTTATAGTACAGGTTTCAGAGCTCCTACACTTTGGGAGGTTAATGGCCCGAACTCTGTCACAAATACTGGTGCAACATATGACGACCCAGCACTTTGTCCTGGAGGAGTTGTACAACCTGGTGGTAAACAAGAACGCGACTGTAATATGCAGTTCAAACGTCAAAACGGTGGGAATAAGAGTTTAAATCCAGAAGAATCTAAATCTTTTACAGCAGGTTTAGTATTTGAACCTGTTAAAAATTTAGCCTTCACTCTTGATTACTTCAATATAGAAGTAGATAAACAAATTGCCACACTATCCGAAGCAGCTATATTTGCAGATCCTGTGAAATATGGAGACAAATTTGTACGTAATGCTGACGGTTCACTAAATTATATTATTACTACACAACAAAATTTAGGTGGTATTAAAACATCTGGTTTTGATGTGGGCTTAAGTTGGGTTTCACCAATGACTGCCACAGGCCGATTTGGTTTCAATATTGATGGTACATATATCACTGACTACAAATATCAAGCAGAACCAGATGGTGACTGGAAAGGTGTTGCAGGGTCATATAGCGGCTTAGATTATCAATCGATTATTCTACGCTGGAAACATACCGCCAACCTGAACTGGAACTATGAGAACTGGGCTTTAAATCTGCAACAAAACTTCTCACGCGGTTATCAAGATCAAAACGCGAATGATCAAAACCATAGAGTAAGTGACTATACAACCTACAATATTTCAGGGACTTACAAAGGCTTTAAAAACCTAGAGTTAACAGCAGGCATTAAAAATATATTTGATGAAGATCCACCTGCTTCTAACGTAATTGATAACTTCCAAATGGGATATGACCCACGTTACGCAGATCCTTTAGGACGTACTTACTTTGTACGAGGTACATATAAGTTCTAAATGGTTGTTCTGCAAATATAACCCTCAAAAAGTTAGTTTGCAGAACAAATACTCATTCTTAGCCAAACAGTCATTTTAAAAAATTGTTTGTCTACAGTTTCAGGAGTAACTATGGGCATGACTTTTACAGACATAGAAAATAAATCTGCCAAACGCCTTATTGGTATTGCTGCAGTGCTTTTTCTGCATCTTCTTGTTGCCTATATTCTGATGTCAGGTTTAGCAAACAATATTCAAAAACCAGCAGAAAAACCTGTGGAATTACAAATTATTCAGGATATTAAACCACCTCCTCCACCAAAACCGGAGGAGCCAAAACCTAAGGAAAAACCACCAGAGCCACCAAAAATGGTCGAAAAGGTTGCCAAGGTTCCTGAGCCGCCTAAACAGGTTGAGAAAGTAGCGACACCGGTACAAAAAACCAATCCGGTAGCTCAGCCAACTAAAGTTGCGACTCCTGCTCCAGCCGCGCCGGCTGCACCTAGTGCACCATCGCCAAGTCCAGTTGCAGCACCTGCTCCAGCGGCAGCCGCACCAGCGCCTAAACCAGCTGGCGTGACTCGTGGCGTTTCAGAAGGTTCCGCAGGTTGTGAAAAACCGGAATATCCACGTGAAGCACTGATGAATGAAGAACAAGGTACGGTGCGCATACGTGTTTTAGTTGATACTTCCGGCAAAGTTATTGATGCCAAAGTGAAAAAATCGAGTGGTAGCAAAACCTTAGATAAAGCGGCAACTAAAGCTTACAGCTTATGTACGTTCAAACCAGCAATGAAAGATGGCGTGCCTCAGCAGGACTGGTATGAAATTGAATATCCATTCGTAATTGAATAAACAATTGAATTAGTAAGAAATTAAAAATATTGGAGATAATATGATGAAAAAATCAACTCAATCACTCGTACGTTTCGCTTCTGCAAGTTTAATCGCAGCATGCTCACTGCTCCCATTAAGTACAGCTTTTGCAGAAGAAACGAGCAATACTCCTGTTGCAACCGCAACTACAGAAGCAACTTCAAATGCAAATACACCAACTCCACCTCCAAAGCCTGCAAGCAGTGAAACTGTTAAAAATCCATATGGTCTAGAAGCTCTTTGGCGTGAAGGCGATTTAGTTGCTAAGTCTACCCTATTTATACTCGTACTGATGTCTATTGGTACGTGGTACATCATTGTCTCTAAATTCTTACAACAAGCAAAAGTAAAACGCCAAGGTAAAGAAGCAGAAAAAAGTTTTTGGGAAGCTACTTCTTTAGATAATGCTGCTGATGGTCTAGAACAAAGTAGTGCATATCGTTTTATTGCAGAAAAAGGTATTAACTCAACTAAGTCACACGGCGGTTCTTTACTAGAACGTATTGACTTCAATACTTGGGTGAGCATTTCAATACAACGTGCAATTGAAAAAGTACAAAACCATTTAGGTGGCGGTTTAGCCTTTTTAGCAACTGTAGGTTCTACGGCACCTTTCGTGGGCCTATTCGGAACAGTCTGGGGAATCTATCACGCGTTAACAGCTATCGGGATTTCAGGTCAGGCGTCTATTGATAAAGTTGCCGGACCTGTCGGTGAAGCACTCATTATGACAGCTATTGGTCTTGCAGTCGCAGTACCGGCTGTACTTGGTTACAACTGGTTGACTCGTCGCAATAAAGCAGTAATGGAAAACGTCCGTTCATTTGGTTCAGATTTACATGCAGTTTTATTAAGCGGTGAAATTAATACCAATAATTCAGTTAACCGCAGCATCAAATAATCAGGAGCAAACATTATGGGTATGAGTGTTGGTTCTGAAGATGATGACGAAATGATTGGAACAATTAACACGACGCCTCTAGTTGATGTCATGTTGGTTCTACTTATTATTTTTCTGATTACTATTCCGGTAGTTACTCATACAGTTCCGGTGAAACTGCCAGAAGAAAAAAATACGCCGTACGCAACTACACCTGAAAATATTCAACTTTCAGTAAATAAGAAAGGAGATATTTTCTGGAACGAAAGTTATGTACCTAATAAAGAAATATTGTTAGCAAAATTACAGGCTGTAGCGCAAAAAAGACCGCAGCCAGAGGTACATATTCGGGGAGATCAGCTTACTCATTTTGAAGCGATAGATCAGGTCATTAGTACGACCAAACAAGCTGGTATTGGCAAAATTGCCTTTGTTACTACCCCTCCAGCCTCCCCGTAACTATTTTAAGGAGAATCTTATGGGTATGAATGTCGGTTCAAATAATGATGATGATGTGATGTTAGAAGTCAACATGACACCTCTTATTGATGTCATGTTGGTGCTCATTATCATGTTTATTATTACCATACCTGCACCAAACAACGCGATTAATATTAATTTGCCAAATGGCACACCGCCACCAACAAATGAAAAGCCACCAGAAGTGATTGATGTAAGAATTGATGCAGCAGGCAAAGTATTTTGGAATAACCAAGAGGTTTCTGACCGCAAGGCTCTAGAGACTTTATTTCAAGGTGTTGTTGCAAAAAAAGATCAAGACCAGATCAAACTCAAACCAGACCAGTTGGCTGAATATAAAAATGTAGCGATGGTCATGGCTACAGCACAGCGTTTAGGTGTCACTAAAATTGGAATTGTGAGCAGTAACTAATATTGCTTTTAATCTATTTAACTCTATTAACTCCTGCGCTAACTTGAATCTTCAGTTAGCGTTTTTTTTGAAGCGAAATATTCAAGTCTCAGCAATAGAATATACATTTGGTGCAACATAGTCCTTTTGAGATTCATCCAACGACAACTTTGCACATTGAATCCAATTCTCACGATTAAGATTTTTTAAGTTAATCAATATCAAAACCTTTTAACTATAAGTCTGTACTTTATAAGCATAAAATATACCGAAAATAAAAAAGCCTCCGTAGAGGCTTTTTTATAACAGGTTAAAATTAGTCACCTGTATAACCTTTTAACTTCAAACGAGCAGCGTGTAATAACGGTTCAGTATAACCTGAAGGCTGTTCACAACCTTTAAAAATAAGGTCAGAAGCTGCTTGGAAAGCAATATTTGTTTCAAAGTTAGCTGCCATTGGTTTATACAATGGGTCATTCGCATTTTGCTCATCAACAATTTTTGCCATGCGTTTAAGCACTTCTTCAACTTGTTCACGAGTCACAATACCGTGACGTAGCCAGTTCGCAACGTGTTGAGAAGAAATACGTAATGTCGCACGGTCTTCCATTAAGCCCACATTGTTAATATCAGGAACTTTTGAACAACCTACACCTAAGTCAACCCAACGAACAACGTAACCTAAAATACCTTGGCAGTTATTTTCAAGTTCATTGTTGATCTCTTCCGCTGACCAGTTTGTATCAGGTGCAAATGGAGGTGTTAATAGGTCATCTAATGACAACATTTCTTCAGCTTTCAACTGATCTTGACGTGCTTTTACATTTACTTGATGGTAATGCATCGCATGAAGTACAGCACCAGTTGGTGATGGTACCCAAGCACATGAAGCACCAGCATTTGGATGAGCAGCTTTAGTTGCCAACATATCTTTCATGCTATCTGGTTTTGGCCACATGCCTTTACCAATTTGAGCTTTACCTTGTAAACCACATTTCAAGCCAATTGCAACGTTACGGTTTTCGTAAGCAGCAATCCATTTTTGTGTTTTAACCGCTTCTTTGCGAACAACTGGTGCAGCTTCCATAGAAGTATGGATTTCATCACCTGTACGGTCCATGAAACCAGTGTTAATAAAGATAGTGCGATCTTTAGCAGCAGCAATACAGTTTTTCAAGTTTACAGATGTACGGCGTTCTTCATCCATAATACCGATTTTTAAAGATTTCGCTGGTAAACCTAGTGCTTGCTCAGCGCGTTCAAATAATTCAACAGCAAAAGCAACTTCTTCTGGACCATGCATTTTTGGCTTAACAATATACATAGACCCTTTACGAGAGTTTTTATTTTCGTTTGTACTACGGATATCAGCAACTGATAACAATGGTGTTACCAATGCATCCATAATACCTTCGAAAATTTCTTCACCATCTACCAAAATAGCTGGGTTAGTCATCAAGTGACCTACGTTACGAAGTAACATAAGTGAACGACCATGAAGCTTTGTTGTTCCACCAATTAAATTTTTAATTTCGCGGTCTTTGCTTAACGCACGAACAATTGTTTTACCATTCTTTTCGATAGATTCTTGAAGTGTACCCTTCATTAAACCTAACCAGTTACGGTAACCTTCAACTTTTTCTTCTGCATCTACAGCTGCAACAGAGTCTTCCAAATCTTGAATTGTGGTTACCGCAGCTTCAAGTGTTAAATCTTTAACACCTGCTAAATCAGTTTGACCAATTGGGCTATTCGCATCAATTTCAATAATGACATGCAAGCCATTACTTAAAAGTACAACCTCTGAAGGATTTGCTTCTTCACCATTGAAACCAACAAATTGAGCTTCATGAGCTAAACCTGTTTTTGAACCATCTTTTAAAGTTACAACAAGTTTATTTTGTTCAATTGCATATTTAGTTGCATCTGCATGTGAGCCTTGAGCAAGCGGGAAAACTTCATTTAAGAAATTCTTAGCGAACTCAATTACCTTAGCACCGCGAACAGGGTTATACCCTTTTCCTTTTTCAGCACCGCCTTCTTCAGAAATTACATCGAAGCCGTAAAGTGCATCGTACAAAGAACCCCAACGTGCGTTTGCTGCATTTAAGCAATAACGTGCATTACGTACAGGCACTACTAACTGCGGACCTGCCAATAATGCAATTTCTTCGTCTACGTTTTCAGTTGTGATCTGGAAATCTTCAACTTCTGGTAATAAATAACCAATTTCAGTTAAAAACGCTTTATAAGCACCTAATTCAAATTTGTTATTACGGTGCCATTCATCAATTTTTGCTTGTAATTCATCACGCTTAGCCAATAATGCTTTATTTTTTGGGCTAAGATCGACAACAACTTGCTCAAAGTTCTTCCAGTAAGTTTCACTATCTAAACCAGAACCTGGTAAAGCTTCATTTTCGATAAAATCGTAAAGTTCTTTAGCAATCGCTAACTTGCCTTTTTGAATACGTGCAGTCATTGTCTTTCCTGAAGTTGCTACTTTTTATACCAAGAGAAACCTAGTATACCGATTTAAATTAAGCTGAATACTAATATCACATTCCTAAATAGTAAGCATTTTCCCTTGCAAAACTATTGACAAAGATAAATTTTTCTATATAGGAAAATATTAAAATTCTAACTAGGTTTCCCAACAATTTATTCAATATTAAAAGATACTGAAACTAGACTTTTTGTTAACATACAAAAAGTTTCACTATCTTATTTTTTCTAAAGCGTATTTAGTTATATCAAACTTTGCACAATGAAAAAGTATTATTTAGCTAAATTTATCTATTTTTGTTGTAAAAAAAGCGCCCTATTTAGAGCGCTCTTTTATATCTCATTTCTTAAGAAGTTTTAGTAGCATCAATATGACGATGCTCAGAATGCAAATACTCATCTGATTGCATTTCTAACAAACGAGAACGAGTACGTTCAATTTCAAAAGCCAATTTCTCGCCTTGATAGATATCAATAATACTGTCTTGAGAAGTTAAGAGTAACTTCACGCCACGATCATAAAATTCATCGACTAAGTAGATAAAACGACGTGTACCTTCTGACAAGAAGTCAGTTAAGTGCGGAACATTACTCACCAGAACCGTATTATAAATATTGGCAATTTCAATAAAGTCTGCAGGACTACGCGGCTTTAAACAAAGTTCAGAGAACTCACACCATAGAACATCTTCTGTGTGACCTAGCGTTTCAACAACACGGTTATTGATCACAATCGGTTCATGAGAATTCGTTTGAGTATGAGTTAAAGCTGTATAACGCTCTGATATCCAGTTTTGAGCTTCATTGCCCAGTGGTGATTTAAACAATTGAGCTTGTTTTAAAACACGTAAACGGTAATCCACACCCGCATCTACATTTAAAACGACACAGTTCTTTTTAACCATTTCAATTGTAGGAATAAAGCGATCACGGTGAATCCCGTTTTTATACAACCCGTCTGGTGCAATGTTTGAAGTTGCAATGAGCGTCACACCGCGAACAAATAACTTCTGGAATAAATCACTCAAGATCATTGCATCTGTTACGTTTGAAACGAAGAACTCATCGAAACAAATAACAACAGCATCTTTATAGATTTGATCAGCCACGATATCGAGTGGATTACGTTGACCAGAAAGTTTATTTAATTCTTTATGAACATGTTGCATAAAGTGATGGAAATGCATACGTGTTTTACGGCGAAACGGTACAGATTCGTAAAATTGATCCATAAGCCAAGTTTTGCCACGTCCTACACCGCCCCACATATATACACCCTTTGGTGAGGTTTGACGGCGAAAACGACGGAAAGCTTTTTTAGAAGCCTTATAACGATTTAAAAGTTCTTTCCATACACGATCTAATTCTTGCACTGCCTGTGCTTGTGCTTCATCTGCCATAAACTGGCCTGAAGCCAATGCCTCAGCATAGCGCTCTGCTGGGGAAGAAGGGGTAAATGCAGTACTATGAGAAGATTTTAAATTTAACATATCATTTTATTTCAATTTTAACTGAAGAGAGTATAGCGAACATTTTGTCCGACCACATTAGCTTTTAGCATCAAGAGTTACGCTCAGTAAAACTCCTTTCCATATTGCCGAGGGCTCTGCCCAAACCATCTTTTAAATGCATGATTAAAAGCTGCAGGTTCAGAATAGCCAAGCGATTCAGCAATAACCTCTATTGAATATTCTTTATATTCCATAAGTTTAAGCGCCTTATTCTTAATAATCTGTTCACGAATTTGTTTATAACTCGTATTAAGCTGCTGCAATTGATGCCTTAATGTCCTTTCAGGCATTTTTAAAGCAAAAGCGGTTTCCGCCATGCTCGGGATAATTCCTTGTTGTAGCTCTAGATAATCTTGCACATATTGAATAATGGGTGGTATTTGATGATCTTGCTCATTTAATCGTTTTATTTCTTTAATACATTTAGCTTCATAGATACGATGAGTAATGATATCTGCTGTAGGAATTTTTATTCCAAGCACATTCTTACTTAGGCTAAATGCTGCATGTGTAGAATTAAAATGCAGATCATCTCCATAATATGAGAAATATTGAGCAACGGTATCTATATTATTTGGTTTGGGAAACGGTACATCTATACGCATATGAGGCATGGTTAAGCCCATCATGGTATAAATATCCTGAATAAACTTGTAAGTCCCCGAAATTTCACATTGGGCACGAAGTAAACCGTTTTCTGTTTTTAAATCGACAGGTAAATAGTTCAAAATAATATGATTTTCAGTTTCTTGTAAGCTCAAAGTACCAAATAAATGAGTAAGTTTTTGATACTTTATGCCTTTTTCTAAGGCGGTTTGTATATCTTGACTTGTTACAAGTAGCATTAACAAAGGGCAATAACCTGCTAATGCATAGTGCTGTCCAATAAATAATCCTTTTTCAGGATCAACATTTTCACTAATAATTTGTTGAATATCCCATTCTAAACTGTCATGAATTGTTGAACTGGGGTCCAAGGAATCTACTTTAATACCGATATCTGCCAAACGTGAGTCGACATCAATGCCCGCATTGCGCATTCCTTGAATTAAATAGATTAAACCAAGTGCCGATCGTTTCATTCTTCAATCAATTTCTCTAGACTGAAATGTTTTACTATAAAGAAGTAATAAAATTAATTGCCGAATCTATCAATTTTCACGTCGATACAATCATGTTTAAACTGATCAAAAAACGTTAGGCTTGCCTACAATCCTCTTTACAGCATATGCAGGGTTTACAATGCTCAGTGCAAAACAAAACGCTATTCAAAAAACTAAAATCGCAATTATTGGTGCTGGATTCGGTGGCCTTGCAATGGCTATTCGTCTATTACAGAATCAACAAACAGATTTTCTTATTTTAGAAAAATCTAATGATGTTGGTGGAACATGGCGAGAAAATCGATATCCGGGAGCTGCATGTGACGTCCAGTCACATATGTATTCTTTATCTTTTGCACCTAAAACTGACTGGTCAAAACGTTATGCGGAAGCACCGGAAATTTTTGATTATATTCAAGATGTAACCAAAAAATATCAAATTAAAAACTACTGTAAATTTAATCATGAAGTTAATCATGTTCAGTATGATGAAACGCGCCATGTATGGACGTTAGACTTTACAAACCAACCTTCTCTAGAAGCACAATTTGTAGTATTTGCCTCTGGCCCCTTACATATTCCACAAATCCCTCATATTCGTGGCATCGAAAAGTTTAAAGGTAAAGTCTTTCACTCATCACAGTGGGAACATGACTATGACTTAAACGGAAAGTCAGTCGCATCTATTGGTACAGGTGGTAGCGCAATTCAATATATTCCTGAAATAGCTAAAGATGTTAAACAACTATATGTCTTTCAAAGAACAGCCGCATGGGTTATTCCACGAGATGAACGTAAATACTCCAGTTTGAGTAAAACTCTATTTAAAACATCTAATCTTTACAGAAAAATTCATCGCAGCCGCCTTTATTGGAGTAACGAATCACGTGTTGTTCCTATAGTTCAGCCGCAAATTATGAAATATGGGCAAAAATTAGCTGAGGCTTTTATACGTTTCCAAGTCAAAGATAAAGAATTAGCTAAGAAACTCACACCAGACTTTGTGATGGGTTGTAAACGTATTCTCATTTCAAATAAATACTTCCCGACATTTAACCGTAAAAATGTTGAATTAGTGACGGATGGTATTCAAGAAATTAAAGAGCACAGCATTATCACAAAAGATGGAAAAGAAAGACCTATTGATTGTCTGATTTATGGAACTGGCTTTATTACAGATCCACGCATTTACTTAAAACACTTTACTTGTGTTGGTCTTAATCAAATTGAATTAAAACAGGCTTGGAAAGATGGTGCAGAAAGTTATTATGGAATTATGACCAAGAATTTTCCTAACCTATTCCAACTCGTCGGACCAAATACTGTTTTAGGTCATAACTCAGTTATTTTTATGATCGAGTCACAAGTTAATTATATTTTACAACTGATTGAACTTGTCGATAAATCTGGTCAACATGCGATAGAAATTAAACCGGAAGTCCAAGATAGCTTCAATGAAAGAATACAGAAACAACTTCAAGGTACTGTATGGCAAGCAGGTGGCTGTAATAGTTGGTATCAGGCTGCTGATGGGAAGAACTTCTCTTTATGGCCAACTTATACTTGGAAATATTGGTTAGAAACCCGTAAAGTGAATCCCAAAGATTATTTGCTATTAAATAAATGCTCTAAGAGCTATGCAGCATAATATGTTCGATACATAATAGATAGGTTGATAACAATCTATCTATTATTATATGCAATCTGTTAGCCTCATTATTCAAATTTTTCTTGTATTAGCATTTGGTTATTTTCTAGGTCCTAAACTTTCATTAAATATTCGACAGTTTATTTTTAAAATTCTGCCTTATTTCTCTTATATTTTATTAGCAAGTGTCGCTTTAGAATTAACACTTGCACTTGATCAAATTGAGAATCCTTCTACTATACTACCACCTGCTCTATTAATTGCACTTACCACCTCTCTCGGTTCTTTTTTTACTTGTTTAATCGCCTATACAATATTTGATAAAGAAAGTGTTAAAGGAAAAATTTCACTTCAGCTTTTTATAAATGCTCTAAAAAATATTGCCAAGGCATTTCTAGCTTTAACTGTCGGCGTAATTTTAGGTGTTCTTTTTACTCGGTTAAATGTCCATATTCCATTTAATAGCTGGTATTTACTCTTACTTTTTATTTTTTTAATCGGAATCGAACTTGCTTTTACTCATTTCAACCGTACATGGTTAAGCTGGAAAATTCTTATTGTACCATTGGCTGCCTTTATAGGTTCATGCATAGCTGGTTTTCTTAACTATTTCTTACTAGGCAATCACTTTACACTTAATGAAATGCTGGCTTTAGCCCAAGGCTATGGTTGGTATTCAATGTCAGGTATTTTATTTACACAATTACATTCAGCTGAGTTAGGTGGAATTGCCTTACTCACAGACCTATTTAGAGAAATAGTGGCAATATTGTTGATGTACACAATGGGATGGCGTTTTCCACGTCCAGCAATTTCAAGCGCTGGCGCTACCTCGATGGATGTAACATTAGCTATGGTGAAACAGTCATGTGGCACACATTATGTACCACATGCCATGATGAGTGGCTTACTTCTAAGCCTGCTCGCTCCACTTTTAATTACTGTGTTTTTAAGCTTTTAAGCAATTGAAGCAAGAATTGATTTCAACATTTGAGTTGGGTCTTCTGCTTTAGTAATCGGGCGACCAATAACTAAATGAGTAGAACCATCAAGCATTGCTTGTTTTGGAGTTACAATACGTTTTTGGTCATCTGCATTGCTACCCTCTGGACGTATTCCAGGAGTAACTAAAGAGAAATCTTGCCCAATTAATTCACGGAGAATTTTAGCTTCTTGAGCAGAACAAACTACACCATCTAAACCACTATCTTTAGTCAGTTTAGCTAATCTTTTAACTTGCTCTACAGGTTCAATATCTAACCCAATATCTTTTAAGTCTTCACGACCCATTGAAGTTAAAACTGTTACTGCAATTAACTGAGTTTGATAATTACCGGCCTTTAAACGCTCTACACAGGTCTCCATCATTTTACGGCCACCTGATGCATGTACGTTCACCATCCATACACCCAAATCTGCCGCAGCACATACAGCTTGAGCAGTTGTATTAGGAATATCATGGAATTTTAAATCTAGGAAAACTTCGAAATTTTCTTCTTGAAGTTTTTTTACAACAGATGGGCCTTCATGAGTAAAAAGCTCTTTACCTACTTTTACGCGACATAACGTAGGATCAAGTTGTTCAACAATTTTTAAAGCGTCATATTGGCTTTTAGCATCCAACGCAACAATGATACTCAAGAGACTTTCTTCCATCATATAAAATCAGGGCTATTATAATAGACAAGTCAGCTACTAATAAAGAAATCTATTGAGACAAGTTTTTGAATAAGAAAATATTGATTTTAAATTTGATAGATAATGAGGAAATATAGGAAGCAAAATACTACTCTTTATACCTAGATAAAGAGTAGTACCAAGAATAATTATAACGGAGTAGAGTTTTTATCTTGGGGATAAATATCTACCACAGTTTTTTCATGTCTTACATTTGCAGCTGCTTCTGCTGCTGCCAATTGAGCACTTTGAATTTGTTCTTTTCTCAAATGATCAATATCTTTTCTAAGGCGCTTAATTTCCCAACCTTTTTGAAAAACGCGGAAAACTTGTACACCCAATAAAAGTCCAACTACAATTCCAAGCGCCAAGGTAAGCAGCAATAATAAACCTAAACGCATTGCAGGAACTTGAGTAAATAATAAATCAACAGGAAGTTCTGTTGGGTTCTGCAAAACAAGTGCTAAAGAATAGCCAAATACAATAATGAGTAATGCAATTAGAATATAACGCATAGGCACCCCACTTATGAGTTTTATTTATTTTCCAGATTCATTCACTGCATCACGGAGTGCTTTACCTGGTTTAAAATGTGGAACAGCCTTCGCTGCAACATCTACTGACTTACCTGTTTTTGGGTTGCGACCAACTCTAGGTTCACGGTGGTGTAAAGCAAAGCTACCAAAACCACGGATTTCAATACGATTGTCAGTCGAAAGAGCTTCGATCATTTGATCAATCATGATTTTAACCGCTTCTTCCACTAATGGTTCAGCCAAGTGTGGATTTTTTAGCGCAATGCGTTCAATCAAATCAGACTTATTAAGAGCTTCAGTAGTCATCTACGACCTCGTTATTTATTACTACTCTAAGTCGTTTGATAATAACCTGTTTAAATACAAAACGGTAGCGCAGTATGTTGAATACTACGCTACCGTTTACAGTAATTTGTATAAAAAGTACAATTTCGTTACATGAAACTGTACTTTGTTACCTTATTACTTCATTTGTGCTTTGATCAAGTCACCAATAGTCTTAGGACCATTTTCTTGAGAAGCTGATGCTGTACGTAAGTTAGCAACTGCTTCTTTCTCTTCAGCTTCGTCTTTCGCTTTGATAGACAAGTTGATAGAGCGAGATTTACGATCAACGTTGATGATTTTCGCTTCAACTTCTTGACCAACTTCTAAGAATTTAGTCGCATCTTCAACGCGGTCACGGTTGATTTCAGAAGCTTTAAGAGTAGCTTCTACTTCGTCAGCTAACTTAACAGTTGCGCCACGAGCATCAACTGCAGTCACAGTACCTTTAACTAAAGCACCACGTTCGTTAGCAGCTAAGAAATCATTGAACGGATCGCTGTTCAATTGCTTGATACCAAGGCTGATACGGTTACCTTCAGCGTCTACAGACAAGATAACTGCTTCAACAGTGTCACCTTTCTTGTAACGACGGATAGCTTCTTCGCCTTGTTCGTTCCAAGAAATATCAGACAAGTGAACTAGACCGTCGATACCGCCATTTAAACCAATGAAGATACCAAAGTCAGTGATAGACTTGATTGTGCCAGAAACTTTTTCGCCTTTCTCATGAGACTTAGCAAACTCTTCCCATGGGTTAGCACGAGTTTGTTTGATACCAAGGCTGATACGACGACGTTCTTCGTCAACTTCAAGAACCATAACATCAACTTCGTCACCGATCTGAACAACTTTAGATGGGTGGATGTTTTTGTTAGTGTGGTCCATTTCAGAAACGTGTACTAAACCTTCAACACCTTCAGCGATTTCAGCGAAACAACCGTAGTCAGTTAAGTTAGTAACACGTGCTTTAACGATAGAACCTTTAGGGTAACGGCTCATGATCGCTAACCATGGATCTTCGCCTAATTGTTTAAGGCCTAAAGATACGCGGTTACGCTCACGGTCAAATTTAAGTACTTTAACAGTAACTTCTTGACCAACTTCAACAACTTCTGAAGGGTGCTTGATACGCTTCCAAGCCATATCTGTGATATGAAGAAGACCATCAATACCGCCAAGATCAACGAATGCACCGTAATCAGTAAGGTTCTTGATAGTACCTGTAACTGTTTGACCTTCTTCAAGTTGAGCAAGTAATGCTTCACGGTCAGCAGAAGATTCAGCTTCCATAACAGCACGACGAGATACAACAACGTTGTTACGTTTAGCATCAAGTTTGATTACTTTAAACTCTAACTCTTTACCTTCAAGGTGAGTAGTGTCACGGATAGGACGAGTGTCAACTAATGAACCTGGTAAGAACGCACGAACAGGACCGATGTCAACAGTGAAACCGCCTTTAACTTTACCAGAGATAACACCAGTAACGATTTCGCCATCTTCAAAGATTTTTTCAAGTTTAGTCCAAGTTTCAGCACGTTTAGCTTTTTCACGTGATAAAACTGTTTGACCCATACCGTTGTCAAGAGCTTCAACAACTACGTCAACAGTATCGCCAACCTGAACTTCAAGTTCACGTTGTTCATTTAAAAATTCAGCACGATCAACAATGCCTTCTGATTTAAGGCCAGTGTCAACAGTAACCCAGTCGCTATCGATGTTTACAACAACACCTTGGATGACTGCACCCTTTTCAACGTTGAGGTTTAATTCACTTTCTTCAAAGAGGGCTGCAAAAGATTCGGTCATGATATACCTGATAAATTCAGCGGTCTTGGATCAGACAAGGCCGGTTTAGTTAAGTATCAACATAGTCTTTATAGACTGATCAAGCTATGCGTCAACTGATAATCTTAGTTGCTAACAGTACGGCTATTGACATAATCAACCATTAACTTAAATACTTGATCGATCGTTAATTCCGAACTATCAATAATATAAGCATCTGCGGCTGGCTTGAGAGGAGCAACTTCTCGCTCCATATCTCTTTTGTCACGCGCTTGTATATTAGCTAAAATGTCGTTTATTTTAGCATCTAGCCCCATGCCCTGCAACTGTTTTACTCTTCGCTCAGCACGAGACTCAGCCGAAGCTGTTAGGTAAATTTTTGCATTGGCTTCCGGGAAAATTGATGTTGCCATATCTCGGCCATCTGCAACTAAACCTGGAGTTTGTGCAAATGCTCTTTGACGATCAAAGAGTGCTTGTCTTAGCTCAGGGATTGCAGCAACTTTAGATGCATATTCACCAACTCGCTCTGTGCGAATGGTTTGCGATACATCTTCTCCATCAAGGAAAACCAATGTTCCCTCTGCTGAAGTTTCAAACTTGATATTAAGCTGACGAGCATAGTTCACACACTCATCTAAATGGCTATCTAATTTTTCCAATAAATCATGTTTATGTAATGACAACCCTAACAAACGATACAAGGCGCCAGAGTCAAGTAAATGAAATTGATAATATGCAGCAAGTTTTGCCGCTAATGTTCCTTTACCCGAACCACTCGGACCATCAATAGTAATAATTTGAACTGTCATTGAACTCTCACTAAGAAGCAAATGCTTTAGCTAATCTCGAAAAGCCTAGTGTAATCGCTAGTTTTAGCTGTGCAAGAATTAATTTACTTACAACGGGGGCTTTTGCCGTTAATTCGATACGATAAGTAACCAAAGTAATATAAGGGGTAATTTCAGAAAACTCGATACGACCTAAATGGTGTTTAACTAAAGGATTATCAATCAATTTATATTCAATACGCTTGTTTTCTTCGAGATGAGTGATTTCTTCTTTAAGCGGTTTAATCGCACCAAACCCCATACGACGAACAGATCCCACTCCATCTGGTCTTTCAGGATCTGCCGAGTCTTTCACACGTACAACTTGTAGTGGAGCAAATGCCTTGTTGTAAGTTGCATGTTTAGAAAACAGGTTAAATACATCACTAAGAGGAGCATTAAATTCTTTTTGTATAGTAATTACATTACGCATGAAAGTTCCTTATTTAAATAAATCATGTCAATGAAACGGCGCTAGTTTGCCATAACCCTATGACATTTTTTAATCATTTAAGGACGTTTTTTTGTTGCTTCTCTTGTTTCTTTTGTTCACGTCTTTGCTTAAAAAAAAGACTTAACTGTTGAGCACATTTTTCATGTAAACATCCATGCTCAAAAGTAAATTTATGGTTGTAATAACCATGTTCTAATAATTGACGTGCACTCACGAGTGAACCAGCTTTAGGCTCTGTTGTCCCAAATACAACGTGTTTAATCCTTGCATGCACTAAAGCACCTACACACATCGTGCAGGGTTCAAGCGTAACATATAAAGTCGCATCTTCGGGTAAACGATAATTTTTCAATGATTCACAAGCCGAACGAATAGCTTGAATTTCCGCATGGGCAGTAGGGTCAGACAAACCAATCGGAGCATTAAAACCAGCTCCAATTAATTTATTTTGACTTACGATTACAGCCCCAACAGGAATTTCACCCTGCTTGGCTGCCAATTCAGCTTGCTCGTAAGCAAGCTGCATCCAGTACTCATCACTAAATTTAGACATTTATTTATTATGAAACTACGCCATATTGTCTAAGTAAAGCATTCCAACTATCAATAGTCGTTATTGGCGGATCATCAGCCAAAATACCTCTTAATGTAAGGTCTTCACATGCTTTCCATTCTGGTGATAGATCTTTATCAACTAAGCGAGCACGTACACCTTCCACAAAATCAGGATGACGAATTTTCCATTCAGAAATTTGCGCTTCTAGATCAAAAACTTCGTCCCAAGAATGTACTTGTTTACCCCATTGCCATAATAGCCAAGTAATAGCCGCTGTGCTCGGTGAACCCTTTTGTAAGTTTTCACTGGCTTGACGCAACCAATCACTGCTTGCATCACGTAAGCTTACGATGGCTTGATAGTCTTGTTCAAAACTTGAACCACGACAAACGCTATGAATAACATCTAATGAATTTTGCAAAGGTCCAGCTGCAACTGGGCGGTGCAAACTATTTAAAGTATCATCAATCGCACGGAAATCACCTGCAGGATAGTGAGCCCAATTAATATTGAGTACTTTTTGCAGAACATTATCACGTTGTGCTTCACAAATATGTGTCGCCCAACCAATACTATATGCCCCAGCAGCCGTCATAATAGAACCTGTCAAACCAGTAAATAAACCAATTTGACCACGGTCAGCAAGGAAACGGCTGGCTCCAACATCCGGATACAGACCAATGTTAATTTCAGGCATTGCTAAACGCGAGTATGGCGTAACCAAACGGAATGGTGCTGCCATGAACAAGCCTAGCCCACCACCCATTACATAACCTTCGCCCCATACAACAACAGGTTTAGCATAGTTATGCAAAAGTAAATCCAAAGCATATTCTTGCTGGAAAAACTTATTTGCTGCTTCTACTTCTTGATTAATGACCAGCTGACGTAATTTACGTACATCTCCGCCTGCACAAAAAGCTTTTGGTGTTGTCGAATCCAACCAAATTGCTTTTACTCGCTCATCATCACGGAAGTCTTCAAATACTCGTAATAAAGCCGTTACGATTGATTCATCTAAAGCATGTAATGATTTAGGTCGATTCAAACGTACGATACGCCAACCATTTTTCGCTTCTTCTACTACCAAATCCGGATGATAGCTATTTACATTGGGAGAGTTCATCATGCGTCCAATTGCCAGTCTATGGGCTCAATGCCATGTTGTTTCAAATATTGATTTGTTTTTGAAAACACTTTACATCCAAAGAAACCACCACGATTAGCCGCAAGTGGTGATGGATGTGCAGCAGTTAAAACTAAGTGTTTTTCTCTATTTATACGTTGTCCTTTACGTTGTGCATAAGCACCCCATAAAATAAAAACTATGTGTTCGCGTTGTTCATTTAAAACATCAATTACTGCGTCAGTAAACTCTTCCCAACCTTGTTTTTGATGTGATGTGGGCTGCCCTGCTTCTACAGTAAGTACACTGTTTAATAAAAGTACACCTTGCTCGGCCCATTTGGTTAAATCACCATGGCGTGAAACTGGTACACCTAAATCTGTATTTAACTCATGAAAAATATTACGCAAAGATGGAGGTAATGCAACACCTCTTTGCACAGAAAAACTTAAGCCATTTGCCTGATTAGGTCCATGATATGGATCTTGACCTAAAATAACGACTTTCACATGGTCTAACGGCGTAATATTTAAAGCACTAAAAATTTGTTTGCTTGGTGGATATATTGTTTTCTGAGCTTGCTTCTCCTGGAAGAGGAAGTCTCGCAAACTATCCATATAAGGACTCAGCAAAAATGGAGTTAATGATCTTTTCCAGCTTTCTTCTAATTGAACTTTACTGAGTTTGTCTTGCTGTTGCTCAGTTAATTGCATTAATGTCATCCTAGATCAAATTTCATTTCTAAAACAAAAGTAAGTTAACTTACACTTCTACTTGTAAGTTAACATGTGGATTCTGAAACTTAATCCCTTGTTTTAAATTTTCATACATTTGTGGATCAGTCCATTCAGATTGAACTTGTTCTGAAAAAACAATTCCTTCAAGGTTTAATAACCCCATTTGTTCATTTTGAATATCTTCAAGGAAACTTTGGGCATATCCCGTATCGGTTTCATGAACAATCACTGAATAAACTTCAACATCGCCTTCCCCGTTTTGGGTGACGGTTGATTTTAATACTTGCTGAGCTAGGTAGAAGAAGATACGAGAAAATTGCTCGGCTGATGGCGACACCGGTAAAGAAATCCAACGTGCACTAAAAGTTTTACAAGCATCGATATATTGCGGATCATCTTTTTCCCAGAAACAAATCGCATGATCAAAACTATCAAAAAGGTCCTTAATGACACCTTTTAATAGTCCAAAATCATATACCATTTGTCCATGATCTAATTTCGAAGCTTTAAGTAATAACTCGACTTTATAACTATGCCCATGAATCGATCGCTTACAACGATCCGATGTACAGTTACGTACTATATGTGCATTTTCAAACTTAAATAACTTACGAATTAACATGTGCCAAATCGATCATTCCTTCTAAGAACATTATTATAAAGCAAAAGATAAAAACTTCGCACCACTTTTCAAATAGAAACAATTAGCAAAAAGTATGATAAGAGATGTGAAGGAATTTTGAAGATATTGATTTTTACTTTAAATACTGCCTATACAGAAATATGACCCCATCCCTTTTATTAATAAGTTTCAAGTATTACAGACTCAAAAAAAATATCAATAAATTTATTTAGTTAAATGGAGCCAAACTTCTTGAATAGACATATACTTGCTTATCTTTTCGCATCAATGCGCTAGTAAACTGACGCTTTCTATTGTTTAGAACAACTTCAATTTGAGCTTGAAAGAAGTTGGATTTAACATCAATAAGACCACTTGCCTGCTTTTTCTTTTGGCTATCAACCGCTGAAAAAGCACTCAATTGCCATAATTCATCAACATTTTGGAAGAACTTCAAATTTTGCTGTCGTGCCTGCAATTCTTTTTCGATCGCCCCAACATCTAATTTTTCATCAATACTTGCTAAAACCAATGGTGAAGCAGTATTAATATTTAACTTTGTATTTTCTGGTAAAGCAGAAATATATGGGGCGATCAGATCATATTTTTTCCCATCAAAGCCTCTAACTAGTTTTAACTCTTCAATACGATGAAATTTAGCATTTGAAGCCATATAGCTTGAATCTAAACCTTGATAATAACTACTTTCTGCCCCCATTGGTCCAGCCGGTTCATCATTTGGATCTTGCCAGTCAATCACAGCTTGACTTAACTCAGCAGGTAAACCCACTCTTACGAGCAACCGCTCGAACCAACTTTTAGCGTCTTCATTTACAGTGCCTTCCCCGTTGGTCAAATTATTTAAATTAAATTTACCCGATTCATCAAGTAAACGCCCAGAGACAGAACCATCTTCTACTGGAAACGGCGGCATAGGTTGAGCCCATGTCTCCTTTAAATGATCCACCCCACCTGCATTATTTGCATCTTGAATTAATAATTCCGAGAAAAAAGCTTCTGCACTTTTCGCATAGAGTAGAGACTGATTTTGGCGCATTAAGTAAGCAGTATTTTCCATAGTATTATTTTGATGCTTGGCAATTGAAGCCGCTAAAATTGTAGCTAAGGCGACCATAATAAGTATTGTCAATAAAGCAACACCTCGCTGGTGTTTATAAATAGCCATTATGAACCACCTTGCTGAGAAAGGGCCAAGTTGCTTTGATTTAAGCTATAGATCCATTCATAACTTACTCCCGCTACTGTAAGTTGGATTTTTATTCCTTTCGGTAATTTTTTTAACTCGTTAGGTTTTGTTGGATCAATATTAACCTCGGGCCATTTTGTTACTTCTTGCGGAGTCAAAACCATAATTTGGTATTGGTCAACTTGACTTAACAAGGTACTCGATAAAGGCTGTTCCCTATTCGAAGTATTTAAATTGGTATATTTCAGACGATATAGTTTTTTTTGTTCCGCATCATAACGATACTCAATTCGTTCAAACGGTGATAGTCCTTGTTTTAAAGGATCAGTGACCCCTGCTTTGCTAAAACGCAAAACTTGATTATCGATTTCTAAAGCTGGATGAAGTTGCCCACCTTGATTTGCAGATAAAGGAATAATTTGCAGAGTATCACGAAGAATTTGTTGATAAGCATCTTGTAATTCAAATAAATGCACTTCATGTAGGGCGTTGCGATCACGAACCTTGAGCAGATAATCGAAAATTTTCCACCCTAATAAAGATAAAATCGCAAAGATAGCTATAGCAACCAACAATTCAACCAACGTAAATCCTGAGCGAGGATTAACAAAGCGAAGCTTTGTCTGAGCGTAAGGCGAAGAGCTATGCTCTGAGTAGTCAGTCGTTACAACTTCTGATCCAGTTGCACGACGAGAAACCATGTTTCGAGTGCTAGGGTCTTTAAAGCTACGCTTTGTCCGAGCGTAAGACGAAGAGCTATGCTCTGAATAGCCAGTCGACACAACTCCTGATCGTGCCGCGAGATGCGTAGCTGTGCTACGATAGTGAAAATATTTATTTTTTATCATTATTTTGCTTTCACTGGATAATTAAAAAAGACCATATGAGTAATACCGTTTTGTACTTTCCCCTTATCCGGATCATATAAGCTAATTTGTACATCAATTTTTTGAACATTAGGGCTAACAGTCGATTCAGCTGATTTATCAATCTGCCAAGTCTCACCTTGAGAGGTTACTTGCTTACTTTGAGTGCCCTGCAACCATTCTTGATTAATCTCCATCATAGCAATTTCATTCATTGCCACAAATTGAGCTTTGGTTCGTAAAATCGCATTAGAAGTAGACTGAGTGTACTGCATGGCCACTTTAGTTAAAGCGACAGCTGCTACTGCAAAGATTGCCAAAGCAACCATAACTTCTAAGAGGGTAAAGCCTTTAGATTTCATTTATTTTACCCAAGTGATCTATTTGTATTTCTGAACCAATCGGTTTTTGTTCTAGATAAAATTGTATTTTAACGGTCTTGGCTTCACCATTGCCAAACCAAATGAGTTGAGGTGTTTGCCCCCCCACTAAATCGGTATTTTTAGCTTTAGAATAATTCTGCCCATCTAGTGGTTGTACAGAAAAAGATACATGCGTAGGAAGTTGTCGTGTTTTAAATTCATTGTATTTCTGCCATTGGTTTTTTATATCTTGTACTTGCAAGGTACTTTGATCGTGATATTCATATAATTCATAAGAAAATGGTGAGACATCTGTCTCACCATGAGTTTCTAAAGCTAATACACGTGATTGATCTAGTGATTCTTTATTAATTTTTTGCAAATCAAGTAGAAATAACTCTCTTGCCTGCATTGCCTTCTTTTGGTCTATACCACCGATATTCAAGACAACAAGTGAGGTCATAATTGTCATAATCACAATGACCACCATCACTTCTATAAGAGTAAAGCCTTTTTGTGATTGAAATGATTTCGATTTCATATCGACCTATTAAGCGTATTGCTCAACTGCTTGTTTCGGTAAGGCCAATGCCTGATCAATATAAGCTACTCTTAAAGTATCTCTTGAACCCAAATAACGTTGGTAAAAACTTGAATTCAGAATTGCAGCAGCTCCATGTGTGAGCGACCAGATTGAAGCCAAGTAATCTCGTGTAGTCATATGACTCTGGATTGACTCTAAATAATGGTCTGTCATACGAATAATAATACGTAAGCGCTGCTTTCTCACTTGATAGAGTTCATTAAAAAGATGGTGTACACCTTGAGCAGTAATCGAAAGCTTTTCTTCAATTTGATGAAACAATACTGTTCGTTCTGGATGGTGCAAATGGTGCAACATAAAGAAAGCCAAATGTTCTGGAAAAGCCTTTTCAGTGTCTTGAACCATTTCAAGTAACATGCGCTCATTACGAATGATTAAGAGCATGTACAATTCATCTTTACTTTGAAAATGTTTGTACAAGGTGCCTTTTGCCAAATCAAGCTCAGCAGCCAGCACATCAAGTGTCATTCCGGCTTCGCCATTTTCTAACAACAACTGTTCCGCAACTTGAAATATTAACGCTTCTCTTGCTCGGAACTGAGCTTGACGGTCCATCTTCACGCAATTACTCTCTTTATATAGTTTCTATAAGTTAAATCGCTTTGAGTAAATTTTCGAAATTTTGCGAGGTGATTCTTGCAATTTCCTCAACCGATTTATCATATACCTCACTAAGTGCTTTCGCTACATAGGGTACGTATTTTGGTTCATTTGTTTTACCACGATATGGCACTGGAGCCAAATAAGGACTATCTGTTTCAATTAAGAGTCGATCTAAAGGTACTTGCTTGGCAACATCACGTAAATCTTGAGCATTTTTAAATGAAACAATCCCTGAAAAGGAAATATAGTAACCGCAGTCCAATACGGCTTTTGCTGTTTCCCAGTCTTCAGTAAAACAATGCAAAATACCATGCGAAGATTGTTCAGCTCGAATAATATCTACCGTATCATGTTTTGCTGAACGTGTATGAACAACTACTGGCTTTTTGACATTTTTAGAGGCTTGAATATGCCGAGCAAAACAAGCCTTTTGCTCATTAATAAAGTCAGTGCTGTGGTAATAATCTAAACCTGTTTCGCCTAAAGCCCACACTTTTTCTGATTGAGCTAACTTAGTCAAATACTCAGTGGTTGCTCGAGCCATAGTATCTACATCCTCACAAGGATGCACACCCACCGTATACCCAACATCTTCATGACGCTTTGCGATTTCAGCTAAAGCAACATGATCATCAAGGTCAACTGAAATTGCCATAAACTTAGAGACACCTTCTGCTCGTGCAGCAGCAAGTGCAAGATCTAAATCACCGTTATAAGGCGTTAAATCTAACATTGTTAAATGGCAATGGGTATCAACAAACACTGTACTTTCCTATCTGCTTACATGGTATAACTTGGACGATCTAAAGACATACTACCAGCTAAAATCCGCTCAGCTTCAGCTTTATAGTAAATTCCTTTATCACCACTCAATTGAATTGCGAAACCTTGCGGTTTAAATCCACTTTGCTTATGTGAAATCCACACTACTTTACCAGTTAAAGGAATTTTTTGTGATTGTTCTGGTAACGTAGCTAAAATAAAAATTTCTTGGCCCATCTTCACTTTTTGCTTCGATGGCACAAATAAGCCCCCACCTTGCACATACCCCATATAGCTTGCTTGTAAGGTTGCTCTATCAGGAATATTGACCTGAATAATTCCACCCATTTGTGGTTGCATTATAGTTTCCCCTTAAACGTTCATTAATTTTATAAAAAGTTGATCTGTGATGAGTTGTGTTTGTACATTTTGTTCAACCAATCTTTTAGATTGCTGTAATTCCTCATAAAGACTGAATAAGCTTTCTAAATTATAGTTTTGTGCCAATTGATCAAATTGTAAATCAATATTTTTCTGTGGTTGGTTCAGCTTGACACAAATTAAATCCCCTAACAAGTATTCAAGAAGCATCATAAAATCGCTAAAGTTGAGCTCTTTCTGCCACTTAGCTGAATAAAATAAAGGCATATTTTTTTGGTTAACTACCTTAGTCCAGTCTTCTAAAAATGTTTGTCTTTTCGCAAACCAATCACTAGTAGCAATTTCGACTGCTTGCAAAGGCATATCATTAGAAAGACCTAACAATAATTCAGGTGGTACTGCCGCGATTTCAGCCAAATGTTCATTTAGATAAGATGTTGCCTGCTCATATGAAATACGGTCTAAAGCAAAATGCTGTAAGCGACTTCGAATGGTAGCTGGTAATTTCAAATAGTGATCAGCCAACAAAATTAAAACAACGCGCTCACCGGGTTCTTCTAAAGTTTTTAACAGTGCATTTGATGATGCAAGATTTAAAGCTTCAGCTGGTTCAATGACAATAACACGCCATCCTTCACCAGTTTGCTGTACAAATGGCAATAAATCTCGAATTTTTTCTATTTTAATTTTTGCATTCTGTTTTTTATTTTCTTCATCAGTCGTGATATGAACATAGTTCGGGTGCGTGTCTGATTTTAACCATTGACAGCTACTACATTCTCCACAAGCCCCCTGAGGCTGCTTATTTAAACAAAGTACCCATGCTAAAAAATGCTTGGCAAAAGCATGCTTACCACAACCTTGTTTACCATAAAATAATAAGCCATGCCCAATATTGGGAAAACGTGTTGTTAACGTTTCCCACATTGTCTGTTGCCACGGATAAACCTTAGAAGTCACATTCTGATTCATTAAATTAACACTTACTCAAAAGACTCAACAGGCATATTATTTAGACGGTCAAGATCTGCTTGGGTGTCAACACCTGGTGGTAAATTCGCTTCTGCTATAGCAATAGCAATACAATGCCCGTTTTCTAAAACACGTAATTGCTCAAGACTCTCTAGCTTTTCAAGTTTACCCATGTCCCATGTAACATATTCTTGTAACAAGTTCACACGATAAGCATATAAACCTAAATGACGAAATGCTTGGCTATGTAAAGTTGGTTCAGCTTGTTTAGCACCATCTCGATCATAAGGAATAGTTGCACGACTAAAGTACAAAGCTTCATTTTGATTAGACATAACCACTTTCACAATGCTATCACGCTGAAACTCATCTAAAGCATGAATAGGCTCACATAATGTGGACATTGAGCAATTTGGTTTTTCAACTAGAAGCTTCGCAACCTGCTGAACAAGTTGAGCTGGCAATAAAGGCTCATCACCTTGTACATTTACAATAATGTCATCCGCATCCCACCCCTTAATACGAGCAACTTCACTTAAACGGTCTGTTCCCGATGGATGATCAGCACTTGTTAAAACAACATCAACACCCTCTGCACGGCATATTCCAGCAATACGTTCATCGTCGGTTGCTACACACAGATCATCGAAACCTTCAACTTTCTTTGCCTGATCTACTACGCGTAAAATCATAGGACGATCATGAATAAGTAACAATGGCTTACCTGGCAAACGCGAACTTGAGAAGCGTGCTGGAATAACGATGTGTTTCATTTTTTCTTCCTAAGATATGTGAATATCAAGCTTTTGCAATTGCTGATTTAAAACCTGATAGCACTCTTCAGACAAAACAGCTTTAACAGGTACGGCCCAAATAGGCCCTTTAAATTCTGGATGCTTTTCAAGTAAAGGCAACAACTTAACTGCATCTTTTTCAGTCGTAATGATAGGCTGGTCATCATTAAATACAAGGTCATCAATAACGTAATCATGATGATCACGAAAAGCATGCTCTTGAAATTGGTTTATACCTAACCCCTTAAGTGTTTGGTAAAAGCGCTGAGGAAAACCAATACCCACTACTGCATGGTAATTATTTTGAGTATTGAATGATAATTCAGTTGCTGAAGAAGGATTCAACAAGTAAGGTTGCCCCGCATCTAGATGCATATGCATTGTTGTTAATGGGGCAAATGCATGCTCGATTACTGTACCCGTTTTTAAACGTTCAGCAGGTTCACGCAAATAACCTTCTGGTAATAACTTTCTATTTCCAAGGCCACGATTTTGATCAAGCACGATCCATTCTATTTGACGACCTAATGCCCAATGTTGCAATCCATCATCACTAATAATTAAATCTAGTTTTGTCGATGCTAATAATAATTCGATTGCAGCTTGTCTATTGGGTCCTACAGCCATAGGTACGCCAGTTGACTGTACAATCAAAGCAGGTTCATCTCCTGCTTCAGCTGCCTGACTGGCCGATGTTACCAACATAGGAAAAGGACCAGCTCCACCATAGCCCCGACTAATTACACCTACTTTTACGTTATGTTGTTTTAGATAGTTAACCAGTTCTATTAATAATGGGGTTTTGCCACTACCACCCACTGTAATATTTCCAATCACCATAACCGGTACAGGTGCGTCATAGACCTTTTTAAAACCTAAATTATAAAAATGACGATTCAGTAAAAACCCAGCACGATACAAACATGATAATGGACGCAAAACAACTAACCAATTTGATTGTTTATTCCATGCATTTTGTATCAGCTGGGCTAAAGACATGCTTAGTTGTCCTCAAAATTGCGCTGATGTAATTGATAATAAGCACCATGCTTAGCAAGTAATTCTTGATGAGTACCTTGTTCAACAATTTGTCCACAATCTAATACGACAATACGGTCTGCATTTTCAATTGTAGATAAACGATGAGCAATCACAATCGTTGTCCGGTCTTGCATCGCCTCATCAAATGCTTGCTGAATAAAATGCTCAGATTCATTATCAAGCGCACTTGTAGCTTCATCTAAAACAAGAATAGGCGCATTTTTCAAAATTGCACGGGCGATTGCAATACGTTGACGTTGACCACCAGAGAGATTTAGCCCTTGAGCACCTAGGACAGTGTCGTACCCATTTGGTAAGTTCATAATAAAGTCATGAGCATAAGCAGCCTTTGCCGCCGCGATAACTTCTTCATCACTCGCATCATGTAGCTGACCATAAGCGATATTTTCACGTACAGTTCGGTTAAACAAAACAACTTGCTGATTTACCATCGCAATTTGTGTACGCAAACTTGAAAGCTCAATATCACGTATTGGTAAATCATCTAAATAAATTTGACCACTTGAGACTTCTTGGAAACGTACTAACATGTTCACTAAAGAGGTTTTACCAGCACCAGAGCGCCCTACCAATGCAACAGTTTCACCTGGGCGAATATCTAAAGAAAAGTCCTTAATCGCCTGAGTGCCATCAGCATAGTTAAGTACAACATGGTCAAAACGAATTGCACCTTGCAACTGAGGTTTAAGCTGACCACTATTTTCTTCTTCAGGTAAATCTAATAATTCAAAAACTGAATGTGCTGCCGCTAAACCACGCTGCAACTTCTCATTAATATCAGTTAAGTTTTTAACAGGTTTAGAAAGAAGACCAGCTGCCGTAATATATGCAACAAACTCACCCGCACTTGTATTACCTAAAATTTGTGGTCTTAAGGCTAACCATACAATAAGAGCCATTGCACAAGCCATGACCACTTGAACAACTGGGCTATTTAGGTTTTGCACAATCACCATTTTTAAGCCGCGTTTTAAGTTCTCTTCAGATGACTTATAAAAACGCTCTTGTTCTGACTCTTCACCAGCGAAACTTTTAACAACTGCACTACCACTAATACTTTCTTGCACTACATGGTTAACATCACCCATAGTGTCCTGAACTTGCAGTGAAAGTTTACGCATTCTTTTTGAAGCTCTACGCACCAAAACACCAATAATAGGTAAGAACACCATAATACAAAGGGTCAAGCGCCAATTTGTATAAAACAAATAACCTAACAATCCCAGCGTAATCATGCCATCTCGAACGATGGTTTTTAATGACTCCGATGAAGCAGCTGTCAGTTGCTCGACGTTATACATAATTTTGGCTGTGATATGTCCCGAAGAGTTATCGAGATAATATTGAGCTGGTAGTCTTAAAAGTTTTGCATAAACTTCTTGGCGAATGCTAAAAACTAAACTACGTGAGATAACAGCAGTATAGTAGCCACCCATAAATAGGCCTAGGCCACGGAAAAATACCAATAAAATGATTAATAAAGGGAACCAATCCAGATCCGCTCTACTCGCATTTTGAATTGCATCAATAATAAATTTAATGAGCTTAGCAACAGAAACCTCTGTTGCTGAGTTCATACCGAATCCGATAAGAACTAATAAGGCCACGCCCCAATAAGGTTTTAAATAAGATATGAGACGCAAATAAACCTTAAAATCTTGATTCACTCAGAAAAACCTCTAGAAGGAACTTTGGTACTAATATTGATGTTAACAAAACCGAGTTGTCCTGCTACATCCATAACACGAATAACATCCTGATGAGACGCTTTTGCATCAGCAGCGATGATAAACATAAAATCACGGCGCTCTTGAGCAATTTGCTTAATTGCAGTGCTCAAATCAGCCACATCTTTGCTAGATAATGCCTGACCGTTGACAGCGTAATGACCGCTAGAGTCTACCACGACTTCAATTTTATGATCGTACTGTTTTGGTGGGACACCTTGGGCATCTGGTAAAGTTAAATTGATGCGACTTGGCTGATTAAAAGTGGTAGATAACAATAAAAACACCAGAATGAACAGTAAACAATCAATCATAGGCGTTAGATTGATATGAATGTCTTCAACTTGAGAACGTTTAAACTTCATATTTGTTCCCTACCCATCAACCAACACGGCGATGTTCTTGTGTAACTGAAGAACGTTTGTAAAACAACGATGCATGGAAGAGTGTAGATTGCTGTTCTAACTCCGCAATGTAATTTTGCACCACTCTTTGAAAATAGCGATATGAAATAAGAGCAGGAATTGCAATAAGCATTCCAACCGCTGTCGTGATCAAGGCTTTTGAAATACCAGGAATCATTAAGCTTGGGCTACCTGCCGAACCAAAATCAATCACAAGAAAAGACTCAATAATCCCTACAACCGTTCCAAGTAACCCAAGTAAAGGTGCAATAGCACTTAAAGTTCCCAAGAAGTTAATATTTTTTTCTAAATAAGAAATTTCTTGAGAAGCCATTGCTTCCATTTGAGCCCGAGCAAATTGCTCTCCATGCTCCTGATGCTCAAAACCAGCTTTTAGAATATTTCCTAATGCTGTGCTTGGGGCATCAGTATCTTGCTCTAAATTCGTGATGATATGAGAAATATCTGCACTACCATCACTCATCAGTGCTTTAGGCAAAACTTGTGAACGTCTTAAACGTATAAAACGCTCAATACTAATAGCGACTGTTAAAATTGAACACAAAATTAAAGGCAGCATTAACCAGCCGCCCGCTTTCACAAGTTCCCACATATTTTCTTCCCCAAGAATATAAATTAGAAATATATGACCTAACTTAGAATTAATCTGGTAAACAAATATTCAAAATACCATCTAACTCATCGAGTGAATGATAATGAATAACAAGTTTACCTTTACCTTTCTGGTTATGATCAATTTTAACATTGGCACCAAATCGTTCAGAGAGTTTCTGTGTCAATTGCTCGATATCTGGTGCAACAGGAGTTTTTTCCTTTTCCTGTTTAGGTTCGTTCCAATCACGAACCAACTGCTCAGTCTGACGAACAGATAATCCTTTTTCGATAACAATGTTGGCAACTTCAAGTTGCTCTTTACCTTTTAAGGTCAGGATCGCACGAGCATGGCCCATATCAAGCTGACCTTGTTGCATAAATTCTTTAATGTCATCAGCCAAACTCAATAGACGCAACAAGTTACTGACCGTTGTTCTCGCCTTACCTACAGTATCGGCAATTTCCTGATGACTTAAACCAAACTCATCATGAAAACGTTGCAATGCCAAGGCTTGATCAATTGGGTTTAAATCTTGACGTTGGATATTCTCAATAAGCGCTAAAGCAATCGCGACTTGGTCATTTAAATCACGAACAATTGCTGGAATTTCAGTTAAACCAGCAATTTGTGCTGCACGCCAACGACGCTCACCTGCAATAATTTCGTAAGGATGAGCTTCATCATCTACAGGACGAATAACGATTGGTTGCATCACCCCATGTTTTTCAATAGAAGATGCCAACTCTTGCAAATCATGCTCATGAATAAAACGACGTGGCTGATATTCACCTCGTTTCAACAAATTCACATCAATTTGCTTTAACTGCCCGTGATCAAGTGCTTGAGCTTCTAGTTGTAATTTTTCTTTTTGAATTGAACCAAGTAATGCATCTAAACCACGCCCTTTCGCCAATCCGCGTTTTTTGATGCTCATACTTTACTTCCTTTCTTCACTTTACTTTTCTTTAACATCTCAGCTGCAAGATTTAAGTATGCAACTGCACCCTTTGAACTCTTTTCAAAATAAATAACTGGCAAACCGTGTGCAGGCGCTTCAGCCAATCGAACGTTACGAGGAATCACGGTGTCATAAAGCTTTTTACCAAAATACTGTTCTAACTCAGCTGATACATCGCGAGTTAAAGCATTACGTGCGTCGTACATCGTACGTAAAACACCAATAATTTCTAAATCAGGATTTAATGCTTTTTGAATACGATCGATAGTTTGGGTTAAATCAGCCAAACCTTCTAATGCATAGTACTCACATTGCATAGGAATGATTACACTATCTACGGCAGCTAAGGCATTTACCGTAATTAAACTTAAGCTAGGTGCACAGTCAACAATAATGTAGTCAAAAGAATTTCTAACTTCGTTCAGAGCATTCTTTAAAATGAATTCACGGCCTTCTTGTTCGGCAATTGCCAGTTCAACACCTGAAAGCTCACGATTTGAACCCAAAACTTTATATCCAACCTCTGCCTTTTGAATTGCAGTTTCAATTGGCACTTCACCCAATAAAACATCAGTGATTGAGTAAAGTAGATCATTCTTTTGAATACCAGACCCCATCGTGGCATTACCTTGTGAATCTATATCAACAAGTAACACACGTTTTTTCAATACAGCAAGTGATGCTGCAAGATTTACTGCAGTCGTTGTTTTACCAACACCACCCTTTTGGTTTGCAATCGCAATAATTTGAGCCATGGTAACCCTAATACTTTTTATTTAAATTCGTTGAAGTAAAAGTAAATGACGTTGTTCATCAAGTCTTGGTACATGCAGTTCAATCACTTTACATGAAAATTCCTGCTTAAGCTCTTCCATTTCTTCAACTGGAATCAGTCCTTTCATCGCAGCAATTATACTCTGCTCATGCAAATATGGACGCGCAGCATCAACAAAATCAGTTAACGATGCAAATGCACGACTTGTAATCACATCAAATTGGCCAAGCTCATCAATTGTATCTTGATTTTCAACGCGTGTTTGCACGGCTACTACGTTTTTAAGCTTAAGGTCAGCAATAAACTGTTTCAAAAAACGAATTTTCTTACCATTTGAATCAAGCAATACACATGAGCGTTCCGGCTGACATAATGCAATGATCATGCCTGGCATACCGCCACCTGTACCTACATCGAGTAAACGGCCTGCTGGCAAATCTTTCAAAATACTTAGGCTATCTAACAAATGCTTCACTAACATTTCTTTCGGATCACGAATCGCTGTTAGATTATAAGCTTTGTTCCAAAGTACCAACGCATCTTGATACTTCAACAATAATGTCAAAGCTTCATCGCTAAGCGACAAACCTAATTTCTGACTACCCTGTTGTAACTCTTGAAAAAATGGATGCATAAACAGATAACATCTAAGTAAAATTTAAAACAAAGTATACCCATTTATGCATCGTGGAACACTATTTAACGATTAGCGATTACGCAGTTAATCGTAGAAGCCTTCACGAATTTGCAAATCTAGCTCCATTAAGCGCTCTGGCGTCCCCACATCTACCCATGCACCCTTAAGCTTTTGAGCAGATACCTTTTGATTTTGCATCGCTTGCTTTAATAGTGGAGCTAAAGGACGTTTACCATGTTCCAATCCATCAAAAAGCTTAGGATGGATAACAGATACACCACTAAAAGTAAGGTTCTCACCCTTCACATCTTGATCGAATGCAAAAGCGCGCCCATCCAATAATGTAAAGTCGCCGTCAGGATGTTGTTTAGGATTATCAACTAACACAAGATGAACCAAATCATCATTTAGCTTAATATCGCGTAGAGCTTCAAAATCCATTGTGGTCCATACATCTCCATTCACTAGAATAAAAGGATCTGTTCCAAGCAGTGGCAAAGCATTAATAATTCCGCCAGCTGTTTCTAGTCCTTCTTCTTCTCGTGTCCAACGGATGTCTACACCAAATTGAGAGCCATCTCCCAAGCTACTGATGAGTTTGTCGGCTAACCACGCAGAATTGATGACGATTTCGGTCACACCCATATTCTTAAGTTTTTCAATATGCCACACAATAAGTGGCTTACCTCCCACCTCAAGCAGAGGCTTTGGTGTATATAGCGTGAGTGGACGCATACGATTGCCCAAGCCAGCAGCAAGAATCATTGCTTTCATTATGCGGCTACCTCATAGGGACCATATTTCTCGATAAATTTAGGCATTACTATGTTATTTATAAATACCATAAACTCGTCAAGTTCAGCGTAACCACGGCTCTCTTCAAGTAAATACCACATGACTCGCGGCAAGTCTTTTAAGTATCCAGATTTACCATCTCGCTCAAACAAACGGACAAAAATACCCAAAATTTTGATATGGCGTTGAATTGCCATTAAATCGGCATCACGCTTAAATTGCTCAAAAGTTCGGTTTTGTTTAGCAGATGCTGGTAAAAGCTCATAGAAAACTTTAAACCATTGATAAACACGCTCAGCGTTCCACTGCACATATGCATCACGTGTAATCGAGATTAAATCATAAGTATCGGCGCCAATAACCGCGTCTTGGAAGTCGATTACTCCCAATTCCTCTTCATTGGTAATTTTCATTAAATTACGACTATGAAAATCACGATGCACAATAACTTGAGGCTGAGTCAATGCAGCATGAGCTAAGAAATCAAATGCATCATCAATATTTTTCTTTTGCTCAGCCGTTGGATGAATCCCAAGTGATGGCAACATCCAATCTGTTAGCAGCTGCATTTCAGATACAAGCTTTTCATAAGAATAAACCGGGAAATGATCAGTACCATTAATCGATTGCAAATGAGTGAGCTGCTTAAAGCTTTGTTCATAATATTGATCAACTGTTGCATCATTCAATAATGTCGACAACAGTACATCACCAAAGTCTTCTAACAACAGAAAACCTTGAGTTAAATCTTTTGCAACAATCTGAGGTACTCGAACCCCATGACCCGCAAAAAACTCGTCAATCGTTACAAACGGAACACAGTCTTCTTTTTCAGGAGGCGCATCCATAAGCATATACGTTTTATTTTGTAACTGGATGCGAGCATAACGACGAAAGCTGGCATCCCCTGCTAAATAAGCGATCTGAAATTGATCATTTTCAAGAACAGATGTAAGCCATGTATGTATCAATTGTTCACGTTGTGTATTCATTTGCAATAAAATCTAAAACAAGCTGAGATTTTTGAAGGGTTAAGTGTAGCCACTTATAAACTTTTTCTCTATGATGCGACAATAATTAATTGTGAATTAGCATACTTGGTTAATGAGACAATGAAGCATCAGTTTAAATTTAATCCTTTAGCGACCGCTATTTTTACGCTCTTATGTGGCTCCATACAATCAAGTTATGCTGAGTCAGCTGGTGTTGTCTCCAACATAGACAATAATCAACTTAAGGCGAGTATTAAGGAAGCCTATCCAGGGCAGGAATTCTTTCAACAATATTATGTTGATAAATCTGCACCTGAGGCACAGTTGCGCAATAATAAATATTTGAGTTCGGCATTTTGTCAAGGAACTTGGATTACACCAATCAATCCTGAAACTAAAGCATTAGATGCAGATAAGGCTACATCGGTTGTAACTGCCGATTACGGTCATTACAACCCTGCTGGCGACTCTGAGCTAGAAGGAAACGTAGTAATAGACCAAGAAGGTCGTACTGTTCGTGCCGATAAAGTTACCATCGATAAAACTCAAACATTTGCTCATGCACAAGGTCGAGTTCAGTTAGCCCAAGGCGGCTTACTCTCTCAAAGTGATGAAATTAATTACAATTTAAAGACTCAAACTGGCGATTTAAATAATAGTTTTTATATTTCTGAACAGCAGCATGCACATGGTCACGCTGGAAAAATCGAAAGAACATCTCCAAATGTAATGGTTCTTAATGATGCAAGCTATACCACTTGTCCACCAGGTCAAAAACCTGCTTGGAAAATTCAGGCTAATAAAATTGAGCTGAATCAGGAAACTGGTCGAGGCGTCACTCGCAATGCAAAGATCTATGTTAAAGATGTTCCAGTTATAGCAGTCCCATACTTTAACTTCCCAATTGATGACCGTCGAACTACAGGTATTCTTAACCCTCAGTTTGGTTTCTCGGGTTTCTCAAATAGTGGTGGTGGCGGTGAACTTTCTGTTCCAATTTATTTAAATCTTGCACCTAATTATGATGCAACGATTACTCCACGATATCTATCAGAACGTGGAGCTATGCTCAAAGGTGAATTTCGCTATTTAACGGATGGATTTGGTGCAGGGGTAATATCAGGCGGTATTCTTCCATCTGATAAAGAATATAACGATAAAGACCGTAAAGATTTTAATTTCCTCCACAATTGGAATATTAATGATCAATGGTCTACCAACCTTGAATATCACTATGCATCTGATAAAGATTATTTTGCAGACTTAGACAGCAGTCCGAACTCTAAAACTGATGTAAATCTTCGTAGAGCTTGGGAGCTAAACTACCAGCATGGCATTCCAGGTTTAAAAGCTCAGCTTAAAGTTGAGGACTTCCAGACACTAGACCCTTCAGTTCTGGATGCAAACAAACCTTATGCCCGTTTACCACAGTTTTTATTAAACTATGTCACAGGTAACCCACAAGGTTTACAATACGAATTTAATAACGATACGGCATACTTCAAAAAATCAATTAATGATGGTTCTGCTCAGGAAAGTAGTGGTACGCGTATTTATAACCAGTTCGCAACACGTTATAACTATCGTACACCAGCGGCTTTCGTTATCCCTGAAGTGTCTGTACGTTCTATTCAGACTTTCTATGACAAAGACAGTATTGCCTCACAAGACTTAGATGCTAGTTCAGAATCCAAATCAGTTGTTGTACCCCAGTTTACTTTAGATACAGGTCTGACATTTGAGCGCGATGGTAAATATCTCCAAACCATTACACCTCGTGCTTTTTACGCTTATGCTCCTTATAAAAATCAGAACAGTTATCCAAACTTTGACTCAACTTCAGCATCGGTTAATTACGATCAATTATTTAACCCTTACCGCTTCTATGGACATGACCGCCTTGAAGACAACAATTTCTTATCATTGGGTGTAAGTTATAGTTTATTTGATACGGTGGGCTTAGAACGTTTACGTGCAAGTGTAGGCCAAAGCTATTATTTTGAAGATCGACGTGTAACTCTACAAAATCAACCCGATGCATTTGATACTGAGCGCAATACAGGACCAGTTGTAAGCTTAACAAGCCAACTCAACCAGAACTTTACGATTGCAGCAAATTCAGCATGGATGTCAAACGGTGATAACGCTCAGCGAGACTTCCAAGTTTACTATACAGGTGACAAAGGCAACCTATACAACTTAGGTTACTTCTATCGCAAAAATATTCCTGGTCGTCAAGAAACTTATGATCAAGTTGTTGCATCCTTTATACAACCAATTAAAGACAACTGGCGTATTATGGGTCTTGTTCAATATGACATGGACAATGATGTGGCTCGTGAGCTGTTATTAGGTGTTAACTATGAATCATGTTGCTGGGGTATCTCAGTCTATGGCCGTTCTTACTATAACGACCTTGATGATCCAAAATCTCCTAATGTTAACGAGAAACGCGCGATTATGGCTGAAATTACGCTTAAAGGTTTAGGTGGTTTAAACAATAAACTCGCGTCTATACTTGAAAATCGCGTTTTAGGTTTTAACAAAATTAATCAATCTTGGACACAACGTTAATGAAGGCAAAGCATCTTAAACAGTTTTTTAAAGCAACAACCCTTGCTGTATTAATATCTTCATCAATGCATAGTTTTGCCCAACCCACTGATGAAGTTGTGGCAATTGTGGACAATAGCGTAATTTTAAAAAGTGACCTTGAACAAGGAATGGCTGAAGCTGCTCACGAATTGCAAGCACAAAAAAAAGAAGTACCCCCTCAACAATACCTACAATTTCAGGTTTTAGATCAACTCATCTTACGTCAAGCTCAACTTGAACAAGTAAAACGTTATGGCATTAAACCTGATGAGAAAAGTCTAAACGAGGCAGTACTAAAAGTAGCAAGTCAATCTGGCAGTAAAAGTCTAGAAGCCTTTCAACAAAAGTTAGATGCAATTGCTCCAGGAACATATGAAAACTTACGAGGCCGTATTGCTGAAGATTTAGCAATTAATCGTCTGCGTCAGCAACAAGTGATGTCTCGTATTAAAATTAGTGACCAAGATGTCGACAATTTTTTAAAGTCTCCACAAGGACAAGCTGCTCTAGGTAATCAGGCTCACGTGATTCATATGCGAATTGCTGGAGACAACTCTCAAGAAGTTCAGAATGTAGCTAAGGAAGTCCGTTCAAAGCTTGCTCAAAGCAATGACATAAATGCTCTCAAAAAGCTTTCCACTGCGACTGTAAAAGTTGAAGGTGCAGATATGGGATTCCGCCCTCTTTCTGATATTCCAGCAGAGCTTGCTGCTCGTATTACTCCACTGCAAGATGGTCAAACAACTGATTTAATCTCTGTACGTGATGGTGTACATGTTCTAAAACTCTTAGAACGCAAGCAAAATGAACAAAAAGCATTAGTACCGCAATATCAAACTCGCCATATTCTTATTCAGCCATCTGAAGTGGTAAGTCCTGAAAATGCGAAACAAATTATTGACAGCATTTACAAGCGATTAAAGGCGGGACAAGATTTCGCTACGCTTGCTGCAACCTATTCAAATGATACAGGTTCAGCACGTGATGGCGGTAGTTTAGGTTGGGTTACACCAGGTATGATGGTTCCTGAGTTTGACAAAAAAATGCAGGAAATTCCTGTAGGTCAAATTAGTGAGCCTTTCCAAACTCAATTTGGCTGGCATATTCTACAAGTGACAGATAAACGCGAAAAAGATATGACTCATGAATATCAAGAGCGTATGGCACGTCAAATTTTAGGTGAGCGTCAATTCAATACCGAAGTTGATAGCTGGTTACGAGAAGTACGTGCTAATGCATATGTAGAAATTAAAGACCCTAGCCTCGACAAAAAGAACTTACAAAAGTAAGTCTTTTGCTGCTATTAAAACCTGTGTTATCACAGGTTTTTTTATGAATAAAATCTGGCGAATAAAAAACCGGTTATTTACATAACCGGTTTATATAAATCAAACCCTAACGGGAATTATTTATAACGATCAACCATTTTCTCTAAAGAAATTGGACGGATCTTGTCAGCATTTCCAGCTGTACCAAATGCTTCATAACGATCAATACAAATTTGCTTCATTGAATCTACAGTTTTAGCAAAGTATTTACGTGGATCAAATTCAGCTGGGTTTTCAGCCATAAACTGACGAATTGCGCCAGTAGATGCTAAACGTAAGTCTGTATCGATATTGATCTTACGTACACCATGTTTAATTGCCTCTACAAGCTGTTCAACAGGTACACCATAAGTCTCTTTAATATCACCACCGAACTCATTGATTACTTTCAACCATTCTTGTGGTACAGAGCTTGAACCATGCATAACAAGGTGAGTATTTGGTAATGCCGCATGAATTTCTTTAATACGGTCAATTGCCAGGATATCGCCTGTAGGTGGACGAGTGAATTTGTAAGCACCATGTGAAGTACCCACAGCAATCGCTAATGCATCTACATTGGTATCAGCAACAAATTGAGTCGCTTCTTCGACAGAAGTAAGAAGTTGTGAGTGATCAAGTACACCTTCCGCACCAACACCATCTTCTTCGCCAGCCATACCAGTTTCAAGGCTACCTAAACAGCCAATCTCACCTTCAACAGAAACACCACATGCATGTGCCAAAGCAACAACATTACGAGTTACATCAACGTTGTATTCGTAAGATGTAGGTGTTTTACCATCTGTACCTAATGAACCGTCCATCATTACAGAGCTAAAGCCAAGCTGAATTGAACGTTGACAGATATCAGGGCTTGTACCATGGTCTTGGTGCATTACCACTGGAATGTGCGGCCATTCTTCAATTGCAGCCAAAATAAGATGGCGCAAGAATGGAGCGCCTGCATATTTGCGAGCTCCAGCTGATGCCTGAACAATTACAGGTGAATTGGTTGCATCCGCGGCAAGCATAATTGCACGCATTTGTTCTAAGTTATTTACGTTAAATGCTGGTACGCCGTAGTTATGTTCTGCAGCGTGATCCAAGAGCTGGCGCATTGAAATGAGTGCCATAATATCCTCCCAGGTAGTGCGGCTTATTCTACCTTGTCATTTATTTCAATTCAGCAACAAATCACAGTATTTCAAAAAAAATCCCTGCATTTGCAGGGACTTTTTAACAAAATACAACAAATTAATGAGTTTCTGAAGCAGCCGGCTCGCTAGACGCGCCACCTTCAACCACATCGGTATTCTTTTCATCTAAAACTGGCTTATCAAGCGAATCAATTGTAGCTTGCTGTTCAGGAGTTACTTTATCAGCAACTGCTGTAGAAGCAGCATCTTGCCCTGCTTTAGAAGACTCCTCTTTTTTAGCACAAGCAGTCAACATCACTGGAACAATTAACAAAGCAGCTAAGGTAAGTTTTAAATTCATCACTATTTTCCACAATTGGTGATTTAGTGCTCATTATTTTATTTCAGAAATATGACAATTTAATGACTTATCCATGAAAAAGGGGTTGAACCCAACCCCTTCTTATTTTTACATATATGTATTATGCACGTTCTAATAAAACTGCAACTGCCGGCAAAGTTTTACCTTCAACAAACTCAAGGAATGCACCACCACCAGTTGAAATATAGCCAATTTGGTCAGCAACATTATATTTATCAATCGCAGCTAGAGTATCGCCACCGCCAGCAATTGAGAATGCGTCAGATTGAGCAACTGCAAGAGAAAGTGCTTTAGTACCTTCACCAAATTGATCAACTTCAAATACGCCAACAGGACCATTCCAAAGAATCGTTTTTGATGTTGTTAAAATATTTGCAAATGCTTTAGCTGTTTCAGGACCCACATCTAAAATCATGTCATTTGCTGTTACATCTTCAACTTTTTTAACAACTGCTTGTGCTGCTGCTAAAGAACCTAAGAAATCTTCAAAATTAATTTGAGATGCATCAGCAACAACAACATCTGTAGGAAGTGGAACACTTACTTTAGCAGCGATTTGTTTTGCCGTTTCAATCAAGTCAGCTTCGTATAAAGATTTACCAACGTTATAACCTGCAGCTGCTAGGAAAGTATTTGCAATACCACCACCAACAATAAGTTGATCGCAAATAGTAGACAATGAATTTAAAACATCAAGTTTTGTTGAAACTTTAGAGCCAGCAACAATAGCCACCATTGGTTTTTCAGGTGTTTGCATTGCACGGCCAAGTGCATCTAATTCAGCAGCTAATAATGGACCAGCAGCTGCAATAGGAGCAAAACGTGCTACGCCTTCTGTAGAAGCTTCTGCACGGTGAGCAGTACCGAATGCATCCATCACAAATACATCACATAAAGCAGCATACTTTTGTGCAAGCTCCGGATTATTTTTCTTTTCACCCGCGTTAAAACGAACATTTTCAAGCAAAACTACTTGGCCAGCTTGAACTTCTACGCCATCAAGATAGTCAGTAAATAATTTAACTTCTTGGCCTAGTGCTTCAGTTAAATATGCTGCAACTGGTGCAAGCGATTGCTCAGGCTTTGGTTCACCTTCAACAGGACGACCTAAATGCGAAAATACCATTACAGCCGCGCCTTTTTCTAAAGCAGCTTTTATTGTTGGAAGTGCTGCACGTAAACGAGCATCGCTGGTAATCACACCATTTTTAACAGGAACGTTTAAATCTTCACGAATAAGTACACGTTTACCTGCTAAGTTAAGGTCAGTCATACGCTGAAAATTCATGTAAAGCTCTCTTTATGATTTTAAAAACGCGCCAATTTTAAATGATTACATCAAAAAAGGTTAGTTTTTTTGCATAAAAGCTGTAGAAAGCCAAAGTTTTGATTATGATAGAGGTAGTAATTTAATATTTCATCCATTATGTCTATTCATCCAGATCCACAAATCAATCGTTTAAATGTTTTAGGTGAACCTTTAGCAAGCTGCTGTTTTGACCCTATTACGGGTTATTTTCGAAATGGTTTTTGCCATACAGCTGTAACAGATCTTGGGCAACATACCGTATGTGCTCAAATGACGTCTGAGTTTTTAAATTTTTCGCAAAAAGTTGGCAACGATCTCATTACGCCTCTACCTGAAGCTGGTTTTCCAGGTCTACAACCAGGTGACTTCTGGTGCATTTGCGTAACTCGTTGGGTAGAAGCATATCAAGCTGGTCAAGCACCACCTGTCAAACTTCATGCCTGCCATCAAGCAGTATTAAGCTATGTCCCATTAGATGTATTGATGGAATATGCAGTGTAATGAAACACCCCCAAATTATTTTGGCATCGAGTAGTCAAACACGTAAGGATTTGATGAATCGTTTGGGAATCGAATATATCTGTATTAGTCCAGATATTGATGAGACTCCTCGTGGCGAGACTCATGCTGATGATTTAGCGAAAAGACTAGCATTTACTAAAGCTCAGGTGATTGCTCAGAATAATCCTCAAGCGATTGTAATTGGATCAGATCAAGTCGCATGGCGAGAACATGCACCTCATGATTTTATTGGCAAACCATTAACGATTGAAAATGCTAAAGCCCAGTTAGCAGCAAACTCAGCCAGAACAGTTTTTTTTAGTACAGCCTTAAGCGTCCAATGTCTTGAAAAAAACTTTGAACATACTCTAGTTGAACATTATCAAGTTAAATTTCGCAATTTAACTCAGCTTGAAATCGAGAGATATGTCGATTTAGACCAACCCCTTCATTGTGCTGGAAGTTTTAAGTGCGAAAGTCTTGGCATTAGTTTATTCGAGAAAATGATAGGCCAAGATCAAACCACCCTAATGGGTTTATCCATGATTCAGCTTTGCCAGATTTTAAGACAGCTTGAACTTCAAATTCCTTAATATTTTTTAGCTTAACTTATAGGTTATCTCCATGACAGAACCTTTAACCGTTCTAGGCGGCATTACTGCTGAACAGTTTTTAACAGAATATTGGCAGAAAAAACCATTACTTGTGCGTAATGCCATGCCTGAAATCATTGGCATGTTGGAGCCAAATGATGTGAGAGAATTCGCTTTAGAAGATCATGTTAGTGCGCGTCTTATCCGTCAGAAAGACAAAAATCCAAATGAATGGCATGTAAAGTCGTCTCCTCTAACCAAAGGTGACTTTCAAAAATTACCAAAGTTATGGACACTCTTGGTACAAGCGGTTGATCATTATTCATTTGATTTAGCTGGTTTATGGAAGAAATTTCCTTTCATTCCCCAATGGCGTCGTGATGACATCATGGTTTCTTATGCTCCTAAAGGTGGTTCAGTTGGAAAACATTTTGACTTTTATGATGTATTTCTTGTTCAAGGACATGGACACCGTCGTTGGCAATTAGGCCAAATGTGTGATGCAAGCACTGAACTTGTTCCTAATCAACCATTAAAGCTATTGCCAGAAATCGATGTTCATTTTGAGGAAGTTTTAGCACCTGGTGACTTATTATATGTCCCACCAGGATTATCACATTATGGCGTTGCCGAAGATGATTGTTTAACGTTCTCATTTGGTTTCCGTATGCCTAATGTTTCAGGCATGATCGATAGAATTAGCGATCAATTTGCGACTGATGAATTACTACAGAATCCAGTTGTAGATATTGCTAGAAAGAACCTTCCTCAAGTTGGTGAAATTAATAAAGAAGAATTGGCTTATTTAAGAGAGTTAGTTTTAGCTCAGTTGCAAAACTCATCAGTACTTGATGCTGCCATCATGGCGTATATGACTGAGCCTAAATATCCAGATAACATTCCTGAACCAGACGAAATCGAAATTGAAGATCTCAATGCTATTTTGTCAGAAGGTTATGAACTATTGCTTGAACCAGCTTCTCGTCTACTTTATACAGAACAAAATGGCACTTTAAAGTTTTGGGGTAATGGAGAAGATTTACCAATAGTGGAATCTTTTGCCACTCAACTCAAAGCAATTGCAGATGGAGAAAGCATCCCTTTCAACGACGAGCTGAGCAGTTTAGATATTTTAGAGAATATTGTTCAATTATTGAATGATTCAATTCTTATGTTACTGCCACCTGCAGAATAATATCGCTTAAATACGTTAAAAGGAGGAATTTATAAAATTTCTCCTTTTTTCTTTTATAAATACATGTTTAAATATACCATTCTTTAAATCTATTTTATGGCTGTATGTCTATGGTATAAATTTATTTTTCTACATCAAAAAATTATCTAGTTAATACGTCTGATTAAGACATAGAAATTTTTTCAATAAATATAAAATTCATACTTAGAGCATTATGCTTTGAAGTTCTATTGCTTTTAAAAAACCCATTTTTTTCTATCAATAACAATCAATACAATGTAAAATTGTGCGTTCGTGCTTTTTATTTATACACTCGACCATTTAGGCTAAGAGCATTTTTTTGTGTGAGGCTACTAAAATATGTCAAAAAAAGATGACATCATTACCACTGCTTTAAGACTTTTTAACTCATATAGTTATAACTCTATAGGGGTTGATCGTATCATCAGTGAGTCTGGTGTAGCAAAAATGACATTTTATAAATACTTCCCTTCAAAAGAGAAACTTATTGAAGAGTGTTTATTATTAAGAAACTCACTTTTACAGAATTCTCTGACTGCTGCTATATCTAAAGAAGATGAAAACGACCCATTGAGTCGTATCAAAGCAATTTTCTTATGGTATTCAGATTGGTTTAATAGCGAAGACTTTAATGGCTGTATGTTTCAAAAAGCTTTAGAAGAAGTATTAAAACAATACCCTTCAACACATCAACCAGCGACTTTATATAAAATATGGTTAACGCAACTCATGCAAGACCTTCTTGTCCAGCATGAAATTGAAGAGTCTCGTCCTCTGGCATTGTTATTAGTCAATATATTAGAAGGCATGACCATTCAAGCTCAGGTCGAACATGGCTCAGTAAAAATTTATGATTATTGGAAGCGTGTAGAGAAACTTATTGAGTTTGAAAAAGTTGCACACTAAAAAATAAAGCGTGATATTATTCTTCTTATATTGTTGAATCTTCTTCTTATTCATCACGCTGCGTCTGAAAGTCATTCTAGTCTAGAGTTAGACGTTTTTTTTGGACTATACATCCCAAACTAGAATATACAGACCTGTCTGTACAGGATCGATTATATCCTTAAAAAGTAAAAACTCAATCTTTTTTTATTCCCCTTTTAAACATAAATCAGAATTAACTATTGATGGAGCAAAAAAGAGGATTTATTTTCTTTGACATTGTTTCATTTATACTTAACAATTACGCTTCTCACACAATGCAACACTTTTGACACAAAACAACTACAAATTATTGTTATACCTTAATAATGCTATATATTTATCAATTACACTTATAAACCTTTTCAACAAAAACAATTGGATTGATTAGTTTTGCTACATTCATTTTCATAAGATCAATCTATACTATGCCGGCCATATTGATATAGGTATAAAGTATGAAAGATGGACTCCAAATTGAAGAAATGAAAAATGCGGCTGATTCAGTCGTAGGAACATTAAAGTCTTTAGCTAACACTGACCGTTTATTAATTTTATGTCACTTAGCTCATGAGGAGTTGAATGTCTCTCAAATCGAAGAGAAAACGCAAATCACCCAACCCACCCTTTCACAACAATTGATGATGCTACGTAAAAGTGATGTCGTTTCAACACGTCGTGATGGCAAACAAATTTTCTACTCCATAAAGGATGATAAGATGTACTCCATTTTAAATACGCTTTATCAGTTATACTGTATAGAATAACTGCGCTGAACTTATAAAATTATAATAATATTAATGTATTCCTGAAATATGCGATTTTTCAACTTGGTAGCTGGTAATGATCCAAGCAAAGAGGACTGAAAATTCGCGTAGTTTTTCTAGCATTCAAATCTATTGAAAACAAAAATAATCTCCCTATTTCTTTTTATATCTCCCTTAACTCGACTTAAACCTCAATAATTAAGTCTATTTATTTCCATTATTGTCTGTAATATAGACAAAACATCATTTTAATTACTTTGATATTCCTATTTTACTATTTTAAAAACAAATACTTAATATTACCATTTTTTATAAAACTGATTAGTTGGTATAAAAAAGCTTAAGATTCACATCACTTAAGTATAAAATACTCCGCTTGTTCAACCTTTAGCCACGAATAGGTTAATAAGGCCTTTATATGCTTGAATTCTTTTCTCGATTAAGCTTAGTCACCAAAATTATTATTGCCATTATTTTAGGGATAGGCGTTGCACTCTTATTTCCAAACGTTACGCCCTACCTAAGCTTGTTTGGTGAACTGTTCATTAAAGCATTGAAATCGGTTGCTCCTATTTTAGTTTTTGTACTGGTTCTTTCTTCAATTGCTAATTTCCAGATGGGTCATAATGCAAATCTTCGCCCAGTCTTGTTGTTATATGTTGTAGGTATGCTATTGGCGGCTTTTACAGCTGTGGTAGCGAGCTTATCTTTTCCAAGCACGTTATATCTCAACACTGTTTCTCATAACAACTTACAAGCACCAGGTAGTCTCGCTGATATATTAAAAAATTTGCTTTTAAGCTTTATTGCCAATCCAGTACAAGCGATTAGCGAAGCAAACTTTATTGGTATTCTTGCATGGGCGATTGGTCTCGGTTTAGCAATGCGTCACAGTTCTGATACCACTAAACAGGTTATGCATGATGTTTCACATGCGGTGAGCGCGATTATTCATAAAGTGATTGCATTTGCTCCGGTGGGTATTTTTGGTTTGGTTGCAGTGACATTTGCTAGCGCAGGTCTCGCGACACTTGAAAGCTATATACAATTATTAGCTGTACTACTAGGTACAATGTTCTTTGTTGCCCTAGTGATTAACCCAATTCTAGTGGGTTTAACAATTCGTGGTAACCCATACCCACTCGTTTTAAAATGCCTAAAAGAAAGTGGTATTACAGCATTCTTTACTCGTAGTTCGGCAGCTAATATTCCCGTTAACCTTGATTTAGCTGAACGCTTAGGTGTTAATCCATCTACTGCAAGTGTGTCTATTCCTTTAGGCGCAACGATTAATATGGCAGGTGCAGCAGTTACAATTACTGTGCTTACTTTGGCAACTGTACACACTTTAGGAATTCATGTTGATTTAGCAACTATGATTATTTTATCAGTAGTCGCTACAGTTTCAGCATGTGGAGCATCGGGAGTTGCTGGCGGTTCATTACTTTTAATTCCTGTCGCTTGTAGTTTATTTGGTATTTCATCAGAAATTGCGATGCAAGTTGTTGCAGTTGGTATGATTATTAGTGTATTACAAGATTCAACGGAAACGGCTCTTAACTCATCTACTGATGTTTTATTTACAGCCGCAGTTGATATTCGCTCAAAACAAAACTCTTAGAGAACATGCCATTTCAACGTTTACCAAACTGGTTCCAAGTTGGTGCCTTTTTACTGGCTATAAATGCCGGAATGATTAATGTATTAGGGCTAATCACCCTTTTACATCAGTCAGTTTCGCATATGACAGGTAATGTCAGCATGCTAGCGATGAGTTTGGTAAACTGGCAATTTAAACACATCATATATTTAGTACTTGTTATACTGTGTTATGTATGTGGATCATTTTATAGTGGCTTTATTTTAGGTAACAGCCATTTTAAATTAGGCCGTCGATATGGCCTTCCTTTAAGCCTAGTTGCCCTCTTTATTTTTCTTTGCTGGTTATTACTGCCTTATTTTCCCAAATATGGATTATTATGGGCCTGCGTCGCTATGGGGTTACAAAATGCGATGGTGAGCCATTATAAAGGAACCATTATCAGAACCACTCATTTATCGGGTGTCTTAACAGACCTTGGTCTTGCGCTTGGTTATATGGCAAGGGGTTTAAAAGTAGAAAACCGTCGTATTATTTTACATCTACTTATTTTTTCAGGTTTTCTTATTGGTGGTATAATTGCTGCTTCAGTTCACCCCTACTTAAAATTGCAATCATTTTTGCTTCCAGCAATTTTAAGCTTAACTCTCAGTATTTCGTATTGGGCTGTTTATTTTCATAGTTCCTCCTCTTCAGATTCGGATTAAGTCATGGTTAAAAATGCCTTACAAGCTCAGTTACTCAAAGCCGGTTTAGTTGACAATAAAAAAGCAAAAAAACTCACCAAGCAAGCTCAGCATGAACAGCGTACTGGTCAAAGTAATGAAGCAGAAATCAAAGCAAATATTGAAAAAGCTCAAAAAGAGAAGCAAGCAAAAGACCAAGCTTTGAATCTAGAAAAGCAGCAGCAACTTGAAGAAAAAGCATTAAAGGCTTCAATCATTCAAATGATTAAGCAACATAAAATTGCAGATTTTGCTGGAGATGTGGCATATCAATTTATTGATGAAAATAAAATTAAAAAGGTATACCTATCTCAGCAAGTCTACAACGCACTTGTAACAGGTAGTTTAGTCATTGCTAAAGATCAAGATCAATACGCATATCTTCCAAAGGCTTTGGCTGAAAAAATTGATCAAAAAATGCAAGGCTTTATTTTAATTAATAATGCAGAGAAAAATGAACAAACTACCGATGAAGAAGATCCATATGCAGCATATGTGATTCCAGATGACTTAATGTGGTAATTATTATGAGAGCCTTTATCAATATTGAGATAAAGGCTCATGCTGCATAGAGTAAATATCAATATTTTATCATTTATTAAAAAATCTTATAAAAATTACATTCTGGCCAAATTCATTCACCACTTCATCTATTATTATCGATATAATGAATGAAACATTTTTTGTCTTTACCATGCCTTTTAGGCTTTTCCCGATTCCAAATTTATGTCTTGTCTAAATCATGTCAGTTTTAGCCAAAGATATACAACATAGACTTTGACGTGTATCCACACACCCAACAGATCAACATCTTTATCGAGTTTGATCTAACTGACTTTATTGCAAATTAAATTGCGAAATTTTAATAAAGTAGCTGATGTATAAAGGTAGTCATTCATGCTGAAGTGGTTTGAAAAACTTGTAAATCCTTATCCAACCAAAGGTCTGGATGAGCCCTTACCAACTCGCTTTTTCCCATTTGTTTGGCAAGCTACTGAGGGTGTACGCCCATACTTATTATTACTGATTATTTGTACAGCTGGTGCGGCTAGCTTTGAAGCCTTACTTTTTTCAAAAATTGGACAATTAGTAGATTGGCTTAGTAATAGCCAGCCTGAAAGTTTTTTAAGCCAGCATGCGTCAAATATCCTTATTTTAATTAGTGTTTTATTCGCCAATATTTTATTTGTTAATATTCAATCTGTTATAAAACACCAAATTTTATATAGTACTTTCCCAATGCGCTTACGCTGGCGCTTCCACAACCTTTTATTAAAGCAAAGCCTAGACTTTTTCCATAATGATTTTGCGGGACGCCTTTCAGCAAAGGTCATGCAAACAGCATTAGCTATACGCGAGTTTTGGATAATTTTGGGTGATATGTTGGCTTACGTCAGCATTTACTTTATTACCGTTAGTATTGTTTTGGGTGCGATTTCACCCACTTTACTTATTCCCCTTATGGTTTGGTTAGGACTATTTTTATTAAGTGCCTGGTTCTTTATTCCACGTTTAAGCAAAGTTTCACAGCAACAAGCTGACGCTCGTGCCGTGATGACTGGTCGTGTAACTGATGCTTATACAAATATTCAAACAGTTAAATTATTTGCACATGCTGGTCGTGAAAGCCAGTATGCAAAAGCATCAATGAAAGAGTTTATGTCAACAGTCTATGCGCAAATGCGTTTAGGTACTCTTTTTGAAGTCAGCATTAATTTACTCTCTGCTGTTTTATTTGTAGGTGTAATTGGTACTGCAGTCTGGCTATGGACACAAGGCTTAGCAGCATTAGGTGTAATTGCGGCGACTACCGCCATGATTTTAAAACTGAATAGCATGGCTGAGTTTATGATGTGGCATATGTCAGCTTTATTTGAGAATGTTGGGACCATTCAAGATGGTATGCAAACTCTTGGTAAGAAAATTAATATTCAAGATAAACCAGATGCAAAACCACTTACAGTAAAGCAAGGTGAAATCGTATTTAAAGATGTTACCTTTGCCTATAACAATAAAAATGTTATTGATCACTTTAACCTACACATTAAAGCGGGTGAAAAGATTGGTATCGTTGGCCGTTCAGGTGCAGGAAAATCTACCCTCATTCAATTACTTTTACACTTTTACCATCTTAAAGAAGGTGCAATTTTAATTGATGGGCAAAACATTGAAGATGTTACACAAGATAGTTTGAGAGCAAATATTGCTTTAGTTACTCAAGATACTTCTCTACTACATCGTTCAGTTGCCGAAAATATTAAATATGGCCGTCCAGATGCAACTGATCAAGATATGCAAAGTGCCGTGCATAAGGCAAAAGCAGCTGAATTTATTCCTCAACTTGTCGACTTAAAAGGACGTTCAGGTTATGAAGCACAAGTGGGTGAACGTGGTGTCAAACTGTCAGGTGGTCAAAGACAACGTATCGCTATTGCGCGTGTTTTCTTAAAAGATGCACCAATTTTAATATTAGATGAAGCAACAAGTGCATTAGACTCAGAAGTTGAAGCAGCTATTCAGTCTAGTTTAAATGACCTGATGGTAGATAAAACAGTTATTGCAATTGCTCACCGTTTGTCTACCATTGCTCAAATGGACCGTTTAATTGTTCTTGATGAAGGTAAAATTGCAGAGCAAGGTACTCATGAAGAATTAATTGCTAAAAATGGTATATATGCACAATTATGGAAACGTCAAACTGGCGGTTTTCTTATTGAGCAAAAAGCAGTACAGGGTCAAGATTAATGCTTTATTTAGAAGATTTAAAAATTGGTGATCGTTTTATCAGTCGTGAATATGAAATTACACTAGATGAAATCAAACAATTTGCAAGCCACTATGACCCTCAGCCTTTCCATACAGATGAAGAGCTAGCCAAAGAAGATCCCATTTTTAAAGGTATTGCTGCCAGTGGGTGGCACACCTCTGCAATTACGATGCGCTTATGGACTGAATGTATGCCAATTCATGGTGGACTAGTGGGTTCGGAGTCTAGTCTACGTTGGCCTCGCCCAACCCGCCCAGGTGACCGCATTCATGTTGAAGCTGAAATTTCCGCGATTACACCATCCAAAACAAAATTGGATCGTGGTATTGTAAGTTACGTTACGCAAGCCTTAAATCAGCATGGGGATGTTTTACTTATTTCAACGACAAAAATCGTTGTCTTTAAAAAGAATGTTTAACGAATCGTTGATATGATTGTCTAACAGTTTTTATAAACTCAAATTATATTTCATGACAAGATGTGTAAGAAATGCACGTAGAAAATTGATGAGAGCAACGGAACGCATATGAAAATTACCTCAGCTCGTCAAGATCAAGGTATTCCAGGAGTCTATGGCTTATTGCTATTAGATGTTGTTTCACGTTGGGGATACAACGATGAAACATTATTTGCCCCTTTTCATCTTACGAGTGAGCAATTAGCCGATCCTGAATATCGTATTTCAACACCTGTAGCAAATGAGCTAGTTAAACATGCCTTAAATCTCACTGGTGAAAGTACATTGGGTTTCCATATTGGCACTCAAATGCGTATTTCAATTCATGGGTTTATTGGCTACGCGATAATGACAGCAAAAGATATTACCGAAGCAATTGCTCTTGCTGCTCGTTTTATCCAGTTACGCTTACCCTTTTTACAACTTTATTTTTCTACATTCGGACCCAAAGCCACATTACAATTACAGTGTGATATTGAGTTAGAACCACTTCGTACCGAAATTGTTTTAGGCTTAACCATTGGCATCATGACAATGGCAAAAGCAATGACAGGTATCGAAGATTTAGCAGGCGATGTCGACCTAGATTTTCCAGAACCAGCAGGTTTTGATAAATATAAGAACAAACTCAGCAGTACTATTCGCTTTAATCAACCTCATTTAATTTCCAGTTTTGATAAAAAATATTTAGGTCTTAAATTAATTAATTCAGACCCAATCGCCAGTCAAATTGCCATTAACCAATGTGAAGCTGAACTATCTGCTTTGGGCGAACGCCGCCGTTTGGCAATGCGCGTACGTGATATTTTAAGTAATTCTGAACAACATTACTTAAGCATAGAAAATGTAGCAGAATACCTACATATGTCAGATCGTACTTTAAAACGACAGTTGGCAGCTGAAGGGACTTCATTTTCAACATTAGTAGATGAAGTCCGATATCGTCATGCGACGTCACTACTTTCACGGACAGATTATAGCCTTGAACAAATTGCAGATGAACTTGGTTACTCCGATGTCGCAAATTTCAGCCGTGCATTCAAACGCTGGAGTGGCCGTAGTCCGAGTAACTGGCGCAAAGACCCCTATTTATAATGTTATTAAGATATTGGACACAAGCTTAAGGAGTTGTCATGAACCACCCTTCAGAATTGAAGTATGCACGTACACATGAGTGGGTAAAAATTGAAGGTGATCTTGTTATTACAGGAATTACCGACCATGCACAAGATGAACTTGGAGACTTGGTCTATGTTGAGACTCCTGAAGTTGGCAGCAAAGTAACAGCTGGGGAACAAGCTGGAGTAGTTGAATCAGTTAAGACTGCTTCTGATATCCACGCTCCTGTTTCTGGTACTGTAGTGGAAGTAAATACAGACCTTGAAGATGATCCAGATTTTGTAAATGAAGATCCATACGGGAAAGGCTGGATTTATAAAATCAAGCCAGACAACATGGCAGATGTTGAAAAACTTTTAACAAATGCAGAATATGAAGCAGGCTTATAAAAGATAGCATCGCTTTCAGTATTTGATAAAAACCAGTTTACTTTTAAACTGGTTTTTTTATATATGTATAAATCAGCTATAAAAACCAGATGAATAGGATCACTGACATGACAAGACTTGTTGTATTTTCTGGTGCAGGCATGAGTGCAGAAAGTGGAATTAGTACTTTTCGTGACAGTAATGGCCTATGGGAAAATTATGATATACAACAAGTTGCAACTCCAGAAGCTTGGAACAAAGACCCTGCCTTAGTCCAACGGTTTTATAACGAACGCCGTAAAAATATTTTAGAAGCTCAGCCAAATGAAGCTCATCAGTACATTGCCAAACTACAAGATCATTTCGATGTACAGGTTATTACGCAAAATATTGATGATTTACATGAGCGCGCTGGTAACCGCAATGTCTTGCATCTACATGGCAATATTCGACTAGCAAAAAGCTCGGGACCAGATGCACAATATACAACTGAATTTTATGAAATTAATGGTTGGAAGTTAGACTTAGAACATGACTTTTGCCCCAATGGCTATCCACTTCGTCCTCATGTAGTTTGGTTTGGTGAAGCAGTTCCCGCATTTGAAGAAGCCATAAAGCACGTACAGGAAGCCGATATTTTCATTGTTATTGGTTCAACCTTAAGTGTTTATCCTGTTGCTGCTTTAGTTCATGAAATTCCAAATTACACTGAAGCCTACTATATAGATCCCCAAGCAGATCATTTTCGTGTTCCATCTCAATATAAACTATTAAATATGACAGCCACAGAAGGTATGAAAGAGCTATTTCATCAGTTGACCAGCTAATATTTCTTTCATTTTTATCGCAGATTTCATCTCTAAAGTTGTCTTTTCACATGAAATTGATGTGAAAACACTCAACTCATATCAAATTTTTTCTTGAGACATATATTGTCATTGCTAATTTTGTAACCAAACATGCTGATCTATTTTCCAAATTTACTATTTTTATAATTTTCTAAAGAAAAAATGAATTATTTAACTCATATAAATCATTGATTAAAATAAATTTAATTTAAAATGTAACTACAATTACATTGTTTTACATAAAAATACACAAAATACATCACAAAGATAACAGAGCAAAAAATTTCTTTTGTGGTTGAATCTCAACCTCTTGAAATGCCGTACAAGAAAACAGCGACCTGGATTAGGTTACAATCACGGATTATGGATATAAGGACACACATCCATTATGAGTTATTTTGATCCCACCCTCATCATGTTTATGGTGTACATCGTAGCAATGGTACTTATTGGCTTATTCGCCTACCGTGCTACAAGCGACTTCTCTGATTATATTCTTGGTGGTCGTAGTTTAGGCAGTTTCGTTACTGCATTATCCGCAGGCGCATCAGACATGAGTGGTTGGTTACTCATGGGCCTACCAGGAGCGATTTATCTTTCTGGTTTATCTGAAGCGTGGATTGCAATTGGTCTAATTATCGGTGCTTGGCTTAACTGGTTACTGGTTGCTGGTCGATTACGCGTTCATACTGAAATCCAAAATAATGCACTCACTCTGCCCGACTATTTTACAAGTCGATTTGATGACCAGAAAAAGATTCTTCGTATTTTCTCTGCCGTTATTATCTTGGTTTTCTTCGCAATTTACTGTGCCTCAGGTATGGTAGCTGGCGCTCGTTTATTTGAAAATTTATTCGGTATGTCATATACCACCGCAATCTGGTTAAGTGCTATTGCAACAATCAGTTATGTTTGTATTGGTGGATTCTTGGCAATTAGCTGGACTGATACTTTCCAAGCTGGCTTAATGATTTTTGCCCTTTTACTCACCCCAATCGTAACTTACCTTGCAATTGGCGACACAACTCAGTTTGTAACGCTTATTGAAACTGCTCGTCCACATGCATTTAACATCGTTTCAGATTTAAGTGTGGTAGCCGTTTTATCTTCAATGGCTTGGGGTTTAGGCTATTTTGGCCAACCGCACATCCTTGTACGTTTCATGGCTGCTGACTCTGTAAAATCAATTCCTGCTGCTCGCCGTATTGGTATGACTTGGATGATTTTATGTTTAGTTGGTGCAGTCGGTGCTGGTTTCTTTGGTATTGCTTACTTCCAGCAACACCCTGAACTTGCAACAGTTGTAAGTAAGAACCCTGAAACTGTATTTATGGAATTGACTAAAATTTTATTCAATCCATGGCTTGTGGGTATCATTCTAGCTGCTATCTTGGCTGCTGTTATGAGTACATTAAGCTGTCAGCTTTTAGTATGTTCAAGTGCACTAACTGAAGATTTATACAAAGGTTTCATCCGTAAAAACGCATCTCAAAAAGAACTTGTATGGGTTGGCCGTATCATGGTTCTTGCAATTGCAGTTCTTGCAATTGTGCTTGCAGGTAATCCTGACAGTAAAGTTCTTGGTCTTGTTGCTTACGCATGGGCTGGCTTTGGAGCTGCATTTGGTCCACTCATCATCTTGTCATTGTTCTGGAAACGTATGACTTTAGAAGGTGCTTTAGCGGGCATGATCGTAGGTGCTGTTGTTGTGATTGGTTGGAAAAATCTTTTCGCAGGCACTGGGGTTTACGAGATTATTCCTGGCTTTATCTGTGCGTTTATCAGCATCATTGTAGTGAGCTTAATTTCAAAAGCGCCAAACTCTGATGTGACTGATCGTTTTGAACAAGGCGACAAACTCTACAAAGAAAGTGTATAAAAATGAATAAAATAAAAAGGGGCTTCGGCCCCTTTTTATTTATTTTTCGTTTTGATTTTAATTTTTGAAGTATCTTTTACAACTTGCATCACAGGGTAGCTACGGGTTTCTTTCACACCAGGTAATTGCCATAGTACCTGCCCAGCAATACGTCTAAACTCCTCCATACTGCCACTTCGTAATTTAATTAAAAAATCAAATCCTCCACTGACCATATGGCATTCAACGATTTCTGGATAATGCACAACTGCATCAATAAACTCGTCTAAAACGTTAGGCGTTGTTTTATCAAGCAAGACCTCTACAAACACTAAAAAATTTGCATTCAGTTTGATTGGATTCAATTTTGCTTCATAGCCCAAGATAAATTCATCTTTTGTTAGCTTCTGCACTCGAGCCATAACAGCGGTTGGAGATAAATTTACCATTTCGGCCAATTTGCTATTAGAAATTCGCCCATCTGTTTGAAGAATATCCAAAATTTTTAAATCAGTGCGATCAAGGCTTAATAATGGGCCATTCATCTGAATTTTCCTCTAAAAAATAGGCTAAATATAGTGAGTTATTCGGTGTTTCTTCTGTAATCATAAATTATCTAAACCTCTCTACTCAAGATGAGTTTATGAGAGTTGGTTGTCGGAAATAGATATGAACACAATGGATACTTTTCATCAAATGGATAAATCTCACCAAGGCTATATCACCGAATTCAACGATAAAAGTGAGTTTGAACAGCGCATTAATACAGCTTGGCGACGTGCCGAACCTGAAGCTGTAGAAGAGTTATTACAAGCTGCTGCGGTATCTGATGATTTAGATCATAAAATTTATGACCTTGCATTTAACCTTGCACATAATTTACGTGAACGTAAGACCTCTTCTGGGAAAGCAGGTATTGTTCAAGGGTTATTACAAGAGTTCTCTCTGTCTTCACAAGAAGGTGTGGCTTTAATGTGCCTTGCCGAAGCTTTGCTTCGTATTCCAGACACAGCAACACGTGACTTACTGATTCGAGATAAAATCAACCAAGGTAACTGGAAAGAACACGTTGGCCAAAGCAGTTTAATGTTTGTCAATGCTGCAGCATGGGGCCTCATGTTAACTGGTAAGCTTATGGAAACACCAAAGCAAACCAGTCTTTCAAGTGTACTTACTGGCCTTTTAGCACGTAGTGGACGTGGCATTATTCGTAAAGCAGTTGATGTTGCAATGCGTATGATGGGTGAACAGTTTGTAACTGGGGAAACCATTGAAGAAGCAGTAGACCATGCGAAAGTACTTGAAGATAAGGGATTTCGTTATTCTTATGACATGTTAGGTGAAGCAGCTTTAACTGACCATGACGCTGAACGCTACTTTAACGATTATACGCAAGCTATCCATGCAATTGGTAAAGCGTCTAATGGTAAAGGCGTTTATGATGGCCCGGGTATTTCAATTAAGCTTTCTGCCTTACACCCTCGTTATCAACGTGCGCAAATTGAACGTGTTCATCAAGAACTTTACGGCAAAGTATTTGAACTCGCTCGTTTAGCCAAACACTACAATATTGGTTTAAATATCGATGCTGAAGAGTCAGAGCGTTTAGAAATTTCGCTGGAGTTACTCGAACGTCTTTGTTTCGAGCCGGAACTAGCGGACTGGAAAGGTATTGGGTTCGTTATTCAAGCTTACCAAAAACGCTGTTTCTTTGTAGTTGATTATATTATTGACCTTGCTAAACGCAGCCAAAAACGCCTCATGATTCGTCTTGTAAAAGGTGCATATTGGGATAGCGAAATCAAGAAAGCACAAATCGAAGGTATGGATGACTACCCTGTCTTCACGCGTAAAGTACATACAGATTTATCTTATATTGCTTGTGCTAAAAAATTACTTGCAGCGCCAGAATATATCTATCCACAATTTGCGACTCATAACGCTCAAACATTGGCAACAATTTATCATTTGGCTGACCCAAGCAAATATTATGCTGGTCAATATGAGTTCCAATGCTTACATGGTATGGGTGAACCACTTTATGAACAAGTTGTTGGTCCACGCGAGCAAAATAAATTAGGTGTGCCATGCCGTATTTATGCTCCAGTTGGTAACCATGAAACTTTGTTAGCTTATCTGGTTCGTCGTTTACTTGAAAATGGTGCAAATACTTCATTTGTTAACCGTATTGCCGATAAAACACTTAAAGTTGAAGACCTCATTCAGTCTCCAATTTACGATATACGCAATGCAGCTAAACTTGAAGGTTCAATTGGTTTAAAACACCCATCAATTCCTCTTCCTTTAGATATGTACGGCACACTCCGTAAAAACTCTAAAGGATATGACTTAGCAAACGACACTCCGCTTGAAGCTTTAGATAGCACAGCTCAACAACTACGTAATCGTGTTTGGCAAAGCCATCCATTACTAGGAAATAACGCTTCAACAGAACAACGCCATTCTGTTGCAATTACAAACCCTGCACAAAATGATGAAATTGTTGGGTATGTACAAGAAGCTGATCTTAATGATGTAGAAATTGCATTGAATGCAGCTGAACAGATACAAATTGAATGGGCAAATACACCTAAAGATCAACGCGCACAATATTTAAAACGTGCAGCTGACCTTATGGAAAGTCGTATTCAAGAGTTAATGGTATTACTTTGCCGTGAAAGTGGTAAAACTTATGCCAATGCAATTGCAGAAGTTCGTGAAGCTGTAGATTTCTTACGTTACTACGCAACTCAAGTTGAGAATCTTCCTGCAAATACAACTATTCAGCCACTTGGTACTGTACTTTGTATTAGTCCATGGAACTTCCCTCTTGCAATTTTCTCTGGTCAAATTGCTGCAGCATTAGTCAGTGGTAACTGTGTTATTGCAAAACCTGCCGAACAAACACCTTTAATCGCGGCTCAAGCAGTGCAAATTTTATGGGAAGCTGGTATTCCACATGGCGCTGTACAATTATTACCTGGCCGTGGTGAAACAGTAGGTGCTCAGCTTAGCCAAGATCGACGCATTGATGGCATCATGTTTACTGGCTCAACTGAAGTTGCAAAGATTTTGCAGAAAACAGTTGCAAAACGTTTGGCTGCTAATGGCCAATCCATTCCTCTCATTGCAGAAACAGGTGGCCAGAATGCAATGATTGTGGATTCATCTGCATTAACTGAACAAGTTGTACTTGATGTTGTAAGTTCTGCATTTGATAGCGCAGGTCAACGCTGCTCTGCTTTACGTATTTTATGTGTACAAGAAGATAGTGCGGCAAGCGTTATTAAAATGCTTAAAGGTGCAATGCAGCAGTTAATCGTAGGTAATCCTGCTATTTTAAAAACGGATATTGGTCCTGTTATTGATGAAGAAGCAAAAAAGACAATTGATCAGCATATCCAAAAAATGAAGTCTAAGGGCTATCCAGTACATCAATTAATGTTTGGTGGAACTAGTCAAAATGAATTGAACAAGGGAACTTTTGTTGTACCAACAGCAATTGAGTTACCTAACCTCGATGACTTACAACGCGAAGTTTTTGGTCCTGTTTTACACATCATTACCTATAAATACGGCGAACTTGAACAACTCATCTCACGTATTAATGCCAAAGGTTATGGTTTAACAATGGGTCTGCATACCCGTATTGATGAAACCATCCAAACCGTTATTCAACATGCTGAAGTGGGTAACCTTTATATCAACCGTAATATTGTCGGTGCTGTTGTTGGTGTTCAACCATTTGGTGGTGAAGGTTTATCGGGTACAGGTCCGAAAGCTGGTGGTCCGCTTTACATGTATCGCTTAATGCAAAATTGTTCAAATAAAGTATTGGCAACACCATTTGCTATGAAAAATGAACAAACTGCATATGAAGGCTTTAACCGAGAGGTTTATCAGAGCTTACAAAACTGGGCAAAACAGCATTTACCACAAGCAAATCATGATATTGAACCATTTGGTGTAGGCAAGTTTTATGAGTTACAAGGCCCTACTGGGGAAAGTAACAAATATATTATTTTGCCGCGTCACCGTGTGCTTTCAATTGCAGATACTGAACAAAATCAATTGCATCAATTGCTCGCAATTTTTGCAGTGGGTAGCCAAGCTGCGGTAATGCCAAATAGTCCGTTGTTGGCAAAACATAAACAAACGTTGCCAAAAGATGTTCTTGATGCAATTACTACAGTTAAAAACATCACATCAGATAATTTTGATGCTGTTTTACACCATGGTAGTCGTGAAGAGGTTCTTTCATTACAACAAGAAATTGCTAGCCGCTCTGGCGCAATTGTTGGCATTACACATGTTGAATCAAACGAATCGATTCCACTTGAACGTTTAGTGATTGAACGTGCAATTAGTGTGAATACAGCTGCTGCTGGTGGCAATGCAAGCTTAATGACTATGTCTGACTAACACATAAATTTATCTAAAAAGCCCAAATCTCAGTATTTGGGCTTTTTTCTTTAATCGAGTAATCTATTTTAAATATATAAATGTTATCGATTAGAGAATTTCATAATGATCTTTTTAGAACCACAACAATATCAAAAAAATTGTGTTCAGCTTTTTAACTCATATCAAAAGGATATTTCCACCCTTCTCCCATTTGCCAAAATTGAGCATATTGGTTCATCAGCAGTACCGAATGCAATTTCAAAAGGTGATCTAGATATTTATATTGAAGTTATGCCTGAGCAATTTGAATTTGCAATAGAGCAATTAAAAACACTTAATTTTATAGAGAAGCAAAATACTTTAAGAACAGATGAGCTTTGCATGCTCCAATCACTCAACAACGATGATGTTGCATTTCAAATTGTAGTAACTGATTCAGTATTCACATTTTTCTTAACATTTAGAAATAAGCTTATAGACTCACCAAGGTTGGTGAAAGAATATAATCAATTAAAATTGGAGTGTAGCCATTTAGACCATGATCAATATAGAACAATAAAATCAGATTTTATTAACCGCGTCTTAAATCATCTCTAATTTAAGTGCCCTATTTCTTTATGAATATCTGACTAAAATTGGCTCCTGCAAGCGCGATTTTTTTGGTACCATTCACTATTTGATTCTGTTTAAATTTTCTTTGTCTATGACCTCTTCTTATCGTCAACAACTTCAAGCTAAAATTGATCGCATTACTACTCAATTTTCTGAATTTACACCGCCTACATTAGAAGTGTTTGAATCACCTGAACAACATTTCCGTATGCGTGCTGAGTTTCGGATCTGGCATACAGAAAATGATATGTTTTATGCCATGTTTGAACGTAACGATGAAGACAAGCAAAAAACAGTTGTTCGCATAGACGAGTTTCCTATTGCAGACAAAAGCATTAATGATTTAATGCCTCGCCTTTTAGCAGAGCTCAAAGCAGAACCTTTACTTTCACAGCGTTTATTTGAAGTTGATTTTCTCGCAACACTTAGTGGAGAAATGCTAGTTACCCTGATTTATCATCGTAAACTTAATCAGGAATGGGAACAAGCAGCTAAAGCACTTGCTGAAAAACTAAATATTAAAATTATGGGCCGTAGCCGTGGCCAAAAAATTGTGATTGGCGATGACTTTGTTGTAGAAGAGTTTGAACTTTTAAACCGTACATTCAAATACAAACAAATTGAAAGCAGTTTTACCCAGCCGAATGCTCAAGTTTGCAAAAAAATGCTGCAATGGGCATGTGATGCAGCTGAGGGTTCGAAAAAACACTTACTAGAACTTTATTGTGGTAACGGTAACTTTACCCTTCCATTATCGCTAAAATTCGAACGCGTACTTGCTACCGAACTTGCTAAATCATCAGTTTATGCGGCTCAATGGAATATTGAACAAAACCAGATCGATAATATTCAAGTTGCACGTCTATCGGCTGAAGAGTTTACTCAAGCCTATCAGGGTGAGCGTGAGTTCCGTCGTCTGCAAGAAGCAAATATTGATATTCAGAGCTATGACTTTGACACGGTATTTGTAGACCCTCCGCGTGCAGGAATTGATGATGAAACTTTAAAACTTTTACAAGGTTTTGAGCGTATCATCTACATTTCATGTAATCCTGACACTTTATATGAAAATTTAAAAACGCTGACAAAAACTCATCGAGTGACTAAGTTTGCTTTATTCGATCAGTTCCCTTATACGCATCATGTTGAGTCAGGTGTATTACTTGAGAAGATTTAAACAAAATTTTTCAATGTAACACTATTTTATAAGGAGATTAAATATCTCCTTATTTTTCAACATTTTTTAATTAAGTATTTAAATTTTAAAAAAATATCAAGTCATCTATTCGTCATAATTTCGTTTAACTCAACCATTACTATCGAAAATTCTCTAGTTCAACTGGTGGATTTATCACTTATAGAGGCTTGTATTTTAATTTAAATTGGCTATATTTCGATCTATGTTAGGTTGTATATGAAGGCTCTATGAGTTTTTGGCAAAAGCTGTTCTTAGCAGATCAACAGCATAACGAGCATAAGAATCAAACTGCTTGTGTTGAAAATGACTGCTCATGTAAAACTAATGAACAACTTCTAAGTGCGCTCGCACAAGCAACAGATGAAGATGTCATTATGGGAATAAAAAAAGTTCTTATTTCCCGTGGGTATAGCCGAAAAGAGTTAAATGAACTCATTCAAAAACCATCTATTCATTAATTATAAAGCCAGTCCTGTACTGGCTTTTTTGCATTTTATTTGACTGCACAATTTGCATGACTGACTAAACCAATAATGGGTCCCATATAAAATTTTCTATCATTACGGCTATTCTTTTGCAAATAGAGACTAGAGATAGAACCATCAAGATAAAGAGCTTGTTCTACTTTTAAATTCTTTTGGAAAAATTCAGCGAAATTATAAAAATTCACTTTATTTTTAGATATCACAAAATATAGCTTATTATTTTTTATACCTACTCCATTACGTATTTTCTTTGAATCGCTATTTGCTAGAAATAAGGGATTTATTTTCCCATTCATTACTAACATAGGACCAGATTGTGTCGCATAATCGGGTTGAAAAGCCTTTGCTTTATATTGTTCAGTTGTCCATATAACAGCTTGTCTTTTATTCCATGCTAAAACCCCATTAGGCTGCAAAAAAAAGTTTCCCCATCCTTTGTCTTCATTTAATGCTTGAATAACGCTCCCTTGTTCAATGTACAACCCTACCGGAGAAAAGCCAGAATGAAACATTCCTGCATTCATTGCAAAAGTAAGCTGTTCACATGATTTGAGCTGGTGCTGAATATTATCAAAGCTTTTATAATATTGATTATTTTGTGGATTCTTCAAAAACAGGCGTAGTTGATTTAAATTAGAAATTTCAATGACTTCAAATTGATCATCGGCAGCATTTTCAATTTGTCGATACTCTACTGCTAAAGCAGATTGCACAAAGACTATAAAGTTCATAATACACAGTATTAATATTTTCATTAATGACAAACCTCATATGTCATTTTCTGTTCATAAGAACACTTTATTAAGTAAAAATGCTTTTATGTGATGTATACCCGAAAGTCGCCTATTCCACCTAATCAATACACTAGAACACAACTATATTCGTTATAATAGTGAACAGCTTTTAATAAAAGTGATCAAAACTTTATTGGATCAGCGTGAATATGCAACAAACAAATAAACGCTACCCTTTAGGGGCTCATCTTATTGTAAAACATCTCGGCTATAGCCATCATGGTATCTACGCTGGGAGAGGTCGAGTTATTCATTATTCGGGCCTAGCACATTTCATCAAAAAACGTCCCATTGAAATCACATCAATAGATGCCTTTTCCCATGGCAAAAAAATTCATGTACGTTCTTATGATGCTCCACGTTACAAAGGAAAAGTTGTTGTACGGCGTATGCGCTCACGCATGCACGAAAATCATTATCATCTGATCATTAATAATTGCGAACATTTATGTAGTTGGGCAATTACGGGTATAGAAAGCAGTACCCAAGTTGAACGTATGATGCATCGTCTAACTACAATAGGCTATGTAAGTTCAATTATGAGCTATATGAATGGCATGATGTTGACCGTTGCAACGACCTGCTTTGCTCTTGTTCTTTATATTAAAAAGAAATTACGTGATCAGGCAAAAATGAAAGTACCAACTTATCAATTTTTAAGAGAAAAAGCCGAAAAAAGAAATGTAGATCCTTCTCAACCTTTAGTTTTTATAGAACCAGATAAAAAAGAACCAATCTAATAAAAAAGTCCTCATTATTGAGGACTTTTTTTAGAAAACTTACAACTTATTTTTTAGCTGCACTAGCTGCCGTTGCTTCAGTCGTAATGTTTACAGTGATCTTATCACCTACATTCGGTACATAGCTGCCTAGACCGAACTCAGAACGATTGAATGAAGTTGTCGCGTTGAAACCAATTGCTGGAACTTTTGCCATTGGGTGTTCACCCTGTTTGTTTAAAACAGCGTCAAGTACAACTGGTTTAGTTACACCTTTAACAGTTAAGTCACCAGTAATTTTAAAGTGCTTTTTGTCTTTGGTTTCTACTTTCGTACTTTTAAAAGTGATATTTGGGTATTTAGCTGCATTAAACCAAGCTTCTTGTTGGAATTCTTTATCTAAAGCAGGTACGTTTGTATTTACGCTGCTTAAAGGAATTGTCACATTTACAGAAGAGTTTGCTGGTTTAGCATTATCAACTTTAATTACACCTTGGATGTCCGAGAAGTTAGCGCTTGGTGTTGAAAAACCAAAGTGATTCCATGAGAAAACAGTCGCCGTATGCGTTGGATCAATTTTATAGTCCACTGGTGCAGCTAATGTAACTGTACTTGCCAATGCCACTGCCAAACCGAAGCTTAATGTCTTAAGATGCATTTTTCGTATCCTTTATTGATATAGTCGTTAGTGTATACATCAAGTAATTAAATTCACTATTCTTTATAAAACGATATGTTTCATCCATGCAACAATAAAAGCGTTACAGTTGTTATTCAAAACCCATATTATAAAGTATAGATATTTTTCTATTCGAAACCTTCAGATTTATTGGTTTTTACTTCGATTTTATTGATAAATAACAAGGTAAAACATGGTTAACACTGTTCAAGCACAAAGCACTTCTACTCCTTACCGAGTAACACTTACCGATTCATCTGGTCATCAATGGTTTGGAGATGAACCAACTGATAAAGGTGGACAAGATACAGCTCCAAATCCAGTTCAGCTTTTACTATCAGCTTTAGGTGCTTGTACCACCATTACTTTAGAAATGTATGCAAGTCACAAAGGGATTAAGCTTGAGCATGTACAAGTCGATTTAGCCTTAAATCCAAATGGTGATCCTGAAGCAGGTCAAAATAATATTGAACGTAAAATTACGCTAAAAGGCGAATTTACCGAAGATCAACATAAACGTCTTTTAAAAGTTGCTGAAAGCTGCCCGATTCATAAGCTTTTAACTTCGAATATCTCAATTCAAACTGAGCTTAATATTTAAGATTTATAAAAAAAGCGCCCTATTTAGGGCGCTTTTTTCTTCTACTGAGTTAAATCATTAAGCAGTTAATTCTTTTACCGCAGCTACTACAGCTTCAGTTGTAATACCAAAGAATTGGAATAAGTCTTTCGCTGGTGCTGACTCACCATAAGTTGACATACCAATTACTTTGCCATCAAGACCAACAAACTTCCACCAGTAGTCAACATGAGCTGCTTCAACTGCAACACGTGCACGGATATGAGCTGGCAATACAGCCTCACGGTATGCAGCATCTTGTTTCATGAACTCTTCAGCACATGGCATAGAAACAACACGAACACCTTCAAGTTGAGCATAAGCTTCCATTGCTAAAGAAACTTCAGAACCAGTAGCAATAATAATTGCCTTCAACTCACCTTTCTCTTGAGCAAGAACATAACCACCTTTTGCTGCATTCTGAATTTGTTCTTCAGTACGCGTTTGGAAAGGCAAGTTTTGACGAGAGAAAATAAGTGCTGTAGGACCGTCTTTACGCTCTAAAGCAGATTTCCATGCAATTGCTGTTTCAACAGTGTCAGCAGGACGCCAAGTATTTAGGTTTGGTGTACCACGTAAAGAAGCAATTTGTTCAATTGGTTGATGTGTTGGACCATCTTCACCTAAACCGATTGAGTCATGTGTATAAACATGAATCACGCGTTGTTTCATCAATGCAGACATACGCACTGCGTTACGTGCATATTCCATAAACATTAAGAATGTTGCAACGTAAGGAATGAAGCCGCCATGTAATGCAACACCATTCGCGATTGCAGTCATACCGAACTCACGTACACCATAGTACACGTAGTTACCAGCTGGGTTTTCTTGAACACCTTGGCAACCTTTCCAAAGTGTTAAGTTAGAACCAGCTAAGTCCGCAGAACCACCCAATAATTCAGGTAATAAAGGACCAAATGCTTGTAATGTGTTTTGGCTTGCTTTACGAGTTGCTACAGTCTCAGCTTTAGCATTTGTTTCACTAATAAATGCATCTGCTTGAGCTGAAAACTCTGCTGGTAAATCACCGCTAATACGACGAAGTAACTCAGCTGCTTCTGTTGGATATTTTGCTTGGTATTGAGCGAATACTTCATTCCAAGCTGCTTCAGCTTCATTACCTTTTGCTTTAGCATCCCATGCAGCATATACATCAGCAGGAATAACAAATGCTTCTTCAGTCCAGCCTAAAGCTTCACGAGTCAAGGTAATTTCATCTTTACCTAATGGCGCGCCGTGACAGTCTTCTTTGCCTTGTTTGTTTGGAGAACCTAAGCCAATAATTGTTTTACAAATAATGATCGTTGGTTTTTGAGTTTCTGCTTTAGCTTCAACTGTTGCTTGACGAATAGCATCAGCATCATGGCCATCTACACGAAGAACTTGCCAGCCATAAGCTTTGAAACGCTCTTCAGTGTCATCACTGAACCAACCTTCTACTTCACCATCAATCGAAATGCCGTTGTCATCATAATAAGCAATCAATTTACCAAGCTGTAAAGTACCTGCCAATGAACATACTTCGTGAGAAATACCTTCCATTAGACAGCCATCACCCAAGAAACAATAAGTGAAGTGATCAACTACTTTTAAGTCATCTTTATTGAACTGAGCAGCTAAAGTCTTTTCTGCCAACGCAAAACCAACAGCGTTTGCAATACCTTGACCTAAAGGACCAGTCGTTGTTTCAATGCCTGGTGCATAACCATATTCAGGGTGACCAGGAGTTTTTGAGTGCAATTGACGGAATTGTTTTAAATCTTCAATTGAAAGATCATAACCTGTTAAATGAAGCAAAGCATATTGCAACATTGAGCCATGGCCATTTGACAAAACAAAACGGTCACGGTTTGCCCATTGTGGATTAGTTGGGTTGTGATTTAAAAACTCGCGCCAGACGACATCAGCAATATCTGCCATCCCCATTGGAGCACCTGGATGCCCTGAGTTTGCCTGTTGCACAGCATCCATTGCCAATACACGAATTGCGTTTGCAATACGACGTTCGTTTAAAGGGGTCGTCATAGATCAGAATCCAATTTTAATAGATTGATGAAAAGAAGAAGATGAATAACCATTCAATGCCGCTATATTGTCTTAAAAAAACGTCTAGGGGTAAACCCCAACACTGTATATTTCTTTATTTTTAACCATTTCTTGGTTACTCAAAAAACATTTAGATTCTTAAGTTGCATAAAACAATGCGTTTTATCGCTATTCTTTAATGAACTGTTGTAGGCATTTGATGTTTATAAAAAGCATATAAATATGAATTTATCTTTCTTATTTGTACTATTTCACTTCACAGTCTAAATTTTGTTGATTAATTTTTCGCAAAATCAAATGCTTAAAATTTATGCGTCATGAGCATCGTCTTTTATAAAAATAATTAATTATCAGATGACTATATCAATTTCACTGATACACTTATCAATTAAAACATAGTAGAAATGAAATAAATTCATGCTTTTTAGTCAGTATGAACTGGTCCTCAAGCTCAAGTCGATGTAACATATTATGTCTTTTTGAAATAACCAAGATAGGACTTTCATGCGCGAGTACGCTGTTTTTACCTCGGAATCTGTAAGCGAAGGTCATCCCGATAAAATGGCCGACCAAATTAGCGACGCTATTTTGGATGCAATCTTAAAAGAAGACCCATACGCACGTGTTGCTTGTGAAACACTGGTAAAAACAGGCGCTGTTGTACTTGCAGGTGAAATCACAACAACTGCGAATATTGATGTAGAAGCTGTTGTTCGCCAAACTGTTAACGGTATCGGCTATCACCATTCAGATCTAGGCTTTGATGGTTCAACTTGTGCAGTCATCAACATGATTGGTAAACAATCACCAGAGATTGCTCAAGGTGTAGATCGCCAAAAACCTGAAGATCAAGGTGCCGGTGACCAAGGTTTAATGTTTGGTTACGCAAGTCGTGAAACTGACGTGCTTATGCCAGCTCCTATTTCTTACGCTCACCGTTTAATGGAGCGTCAAGCTGAACTTCGTCGTTCAGGTGCATTACCATGGTTACGTCCAGATGCAAAAAGTCAGGTAACTTTTGCTTATGAAAATGGCAAACCTGTACGTTTAGATGCAGTAGTACTTTCTACTCAACACGATCCTGAAATTAGTCAAACTCAGCTCAAAGAAGCTGTAATTGAAGAAATTATCAAACCGATCATTCCTGCTGAAATGTTCCATGCTGCTACTAAATTCCACATTAACCCGACTGGTATGTTTGTTATCGGTGGTCCAGTTGGTGACTGTGGTTTAACAGGACGTAAAATCATCGTTGATACTTACGGTGGTATGGCTCGTCACGGCGGTGGTGCATTCTCTGGTAAAGATCCATCTAAAGTAGACCGTTCAGCTGCATATGCTGGTCGTTATGTTGCTAAAAATATTGTTGCGGCTGGTCTTGCTGACAAATGTGAAATTCAGGTGAGTTATGCAATTGGTGTTGCAGAACCAACTTCTATTTCAATTAATACTTTCGGTACTGCAAAAGTTTCTGATGAGTTAATTATCCAATTAGTGCGTGAACATTTTGATTTACGTCCATTTGGTATTACTCGTATGCTTAACTTAATTCAACCAATGTATAAGCAAACAGCTGCTTATGGTCACTTTGGTCGTGAAGGTACAGATTCTGCATTTACATGGGAAAAAACTGACAAAGTTGAAGTACTTAAAGATGCTGCGGGCCTCTAAGTCCCATATATTAAAAGCCCGCTTAATGCGGGCTTTTTTATTATTTTTTATATATTGTCAAAATTAAGCAATAAGTTAACCAACACACATTATTTAATAAGTATGTAACAAATTAAGCACTACTACTGTTTCGTAGTTTTATCACCCTCATTTAGTACATCCAACAAAGTCGATTGCGTAGGCGTATCTTGATGATTCTGGATATAAACATGGACAACTTTGAATACAACGACTACTGCTAGACAAGCCATCACACAAAACATCCATAACCCATACGGGCTTCGAATATGGTGTGAACCACAATACGGACATGATTTATCTGTTGATGCCACGACTTTGTCACAACATGCACAATGATATTGATATAGCATAGGTAACCCTCCTTCCCTCACTTCAACCGTTGTTGTTTTAATAGGTTTGCTACAATTTTTAATTTATACATCCTTTATATTTATCCTATGTGAAATGAAAAGAGAATTCAATCTGAATGAACAATGCGTTCATTTTTAAAAAATTTAAATTATACAAAGAGATAAATTAAATATTATTTTTTCTGTACTATTTTTCTTATTTTGATATTTTGCTGAATTTGCTAAAATACATGAATAGTTTATTTTCTAGGCCAATCTATGTCACACACACAGCTCATTAATAAAGGTGGCTTTCGTGAAAGAGCCAATAGAAACCGGAAATATCAACAGTCTGAAAACAAGCAAGCAAGTCTGCCTTCAAACAAGTATCAACCCCAAACCAAGTCAGAAGAAAATCAAACTGTAGCAGCTCCAGCTGACATGGATACTCCTAAAACTTCAGATGAATAACGCATATAACATTAAAAAAGGCCTAAACATTTAAGATTTAGGCCTTTTATCTTTTATATAAGGAAATAATTAATCCTTATTTTTATGTTCAATTTTCTTGTGGTCTGGGGTGACTTCTCGTGCTTCACCATCAATAATGCTTGAATCGCCACGGTATTGACCGCCACCTTGTTGACCTTGCATGTCCTGCATTTGACGCATTAAATCAGCAAATGGATTTTGACCAGCGCCAGCACCGCCCATGCCACCCATCATTTTTTCCATCATGGCTTGCTGACGCTTTGCAAGTGTTCTCATTGCGATATTACGGAACGCAGTTTGTACGCCCGGAATTAGAATTAAGAGCGCTAAAACATCCGATACCAATCCAGGCACCATCAATAAAAAACCTGCAAAAGCATATGCTAGTTTTTTAGTCACAGCTGGATCACTGCCTAATTGCCCAGTCATCTGCATTTGTTGTAATTGCGGCATAATACCAGCCGTACTTTTACGAATAAGCGTTAGACCAATAAAGAAAGCAAGAATGAACCAGAAAAACACATACCATCCACTGATGAACTGTGCTACGCCAATCCATACGGCAATTTCAACAATCGCGCCCAGAACCACAATAAGAAGTAAATTCATGTAAAACTTTATCTATCTCAAAAAGAAAATTCATTGCAGGTGTCACCATCTAATCCATAAGCCATTTTCAGTTGAAAATAGGATTAAAAAGGCTGTAAAGCTTAGACAATGTTTTCTTGTAACTTCAAATCACCGCTAAACCAACATTCTGCAATACTATCAATAAGACTGATTCTAAATTAATAAAATAGCCATACTTTATTATTAATGAGTGCTATAACGACTTTATCAAGTGTTTTTTCTACAAGATTGCATTTTTTTCAAAAATTAGTCGTTTTTTTAACTATTATCGACATTTTTCTAAAATCTAACTTACATTTTTGATATCTAATATTTGATCCACTCAAGTTACATTAATTAGCTAAACTTTAAATTTAATTTTATAAATCGTATGAATATTAAAACTATCTTATTGGTAACAAGCACTCTTCTTATTTCTGCCTGCTCGCCTTATATAGTGACAGCAAATCCAAATAACAGTGCTTTAAAAACAGATGAAAAAGCACAGAAAATTAAAGACATCTTTGAAGAAGCACATACAACTGGTGTTTTAGTTATTCAACAAGGTCAAACACAACAAAGCTATGGTAACGATCTTACTCGAGCTTCAACAGAGTACGTACCAGCTTCAACCTTTAAAATGCTTAATGCTTTAATCGGCCTTGAGCACCATAAGGTAACCACAACAGAAATATTCAAATGGGATGGAAAAAAGCGACTCTTTCCCGAATGGGAAAAGGATATGACACTAGGCGATGCTATGAAGGCTTCTGCTATTCCAGTTTATCAAGATTTAGCTCGTCGTATTGGACTTGAGCTCATGTCTGCTGAGGTAAAACGTGTAGATTATGGTAATACTAATATTGGCACCCAAGTCGATAATTTTTGGCTTGTAGGCCCTTTAAAAATTACGCCTCAACAAGAAGCACAATTTGCCTATAGGTTAGCTAACAAAACCCTTCCATTTAGTCAAAATGTACAAGAACAAGTTCAATCCATGCTTTTCATAGAAGAAAAAAATGGAAATAAAATATACGCAAAAAGTGGCTGGGGATGGGATGTAGACCCACAAGTAGGTTGGTTAACTGGTTGGGTGGTCCAACCTAAAGGGAATATTGTAGCGTTCTCTCTCAATTTAGAAATGAAAAAAGGAATACCTAGCTCTGTTCGAAAAGAGATTACTTATAAAAGCTTAGAACAATTAGGTATTTTATAAACCTGCGCTAGGACCCAGTTCAGTTTTTCTTATATTGAACTGGGCCATTGTCTAATAAAAAATTTGATAATTTACCCATCAACAGGTTCAAATGGTGTATTTAAAATTAACTGATAAAAAGCAGCATCTAACCATTGTCCAAACTTAAAACCTACCTGTTTAAACGTACCAGCATGTGTGAATCCCATTTTTTCATGGAGGCCTATACTGGCTTGATTTGTCGCATCGATACAACCAATCAGTACATGAAGCTGGGCTTCTTGAGCTCGCTCAATTAACGCTTGCATTAAAACTTTACTCAAACCACAGCCACGATGTTCATGATGAATATAGATACTATGCTCAACTGTATACTTATAAGCTGGAAAAGCCCTGAAAGTTCCCCAACTGGCAAATCCTAATAATTTACCCGATTCATTTATAACCCCAATGATAGGGAAATCATTTTCTCTCTTTACAGAAAACCACGTTTTCATTGAAGCAAGCGAACGCGGTACATAGTCATATAGAGCAGTAGAGTTAATAATTGCCTCATTTAGAATCTCTAATATTGCTGCTGCATGTTCTGTCTCATTACAGTCAATTAAGCGAAAATTAGAATCGAGGGAATAGTTCATAAAGATTCCTTAAGAGCAGATACGAGTTGATTAGAGACGACTAAAATATAGCGAGCGACTTGTGATGAATTATTGCTGTATATAACCGGTTGATCTAATTGCATAGCCAAGCAATCCCCTTGACCTAATGCGTAAGAATTTTCACCTAACTGAATATCAATTTGCCCTTCAACTAACCAAAGTTGCTGTTGTACTACTTTAGAACTTTCACTCATTTCATACGTAATTCGAGAATGAGGCGGGAATTCAATTTCAACAATTTGAAATGGTAGTTTTAAATTCGGTGGTGATACGGTACGGCGAACATACCCAGTTTCCGGATCTCGCCACTCAGCTTGTTCATTTCGGTGAATAAATGGTTGAGGAGATGGACTAGTTGCTTCATTCGTAAAAATTTGAGTTAAAGGCACTTCAAGTCCATTGGCTAGTTTTTCAAGCACGACTGCTGTTGGACTCGCTTCCCCTCTTTCAATTAAAGAAATTGCCGAACGACTGACTTGGCATCGGGCTGCAAGTACGTCTAAAGTATACCCACGTGCTAAACGTAACTCTCGTATACGATGTGCAATTCGTATATTAATATCGTCCATTCATCAGACTCAATTCCACAATTATAGATAAGTATTCCACTAAAATAGAATTACATCAAATGATTTTAAAAATATAAATTGGTACGATAAAAACCGAAAAATAACCGTTCATCACAGCATTCTTTAAATTACGCATGCAGAACCGTTTTGGCTATGTAACAATACTCTCTAAACTATTTATACAAGTCTTCATATGGCATTGATTATTGGAATTGACCCAGGTTCACGCTTAACAGGTTATGGAATCATTGAAAAAGATGGTAGTAAACTGCGTTTTGTCGATGCCGGTACAATCCGAACAGAAACTCAAGAAATGCCAGAGCGCTTAAAGCGTATTTTCGCTGGCGTTGAGCGAATTGTGAAATTTCATGGTCCAACTGAAGCTGCGGTTGAACAAGTTTTTATGGCCCAAAACCCAGACTCTGCCTTAAAACTAGGACAAGCCCGTGGTGCTGCCATCGCCGCATTAGTTAATTTAGATTTACAAGTTGCAGAATATACTGCCCGTCAAATTAAACAATCTGTAGTGGGTTATGGCGCAGCAGATAAAGAACAAGTACAAATGATGGTTATGCGATTACTTAATCTGACCATTAAACCTCAATCCGATGCAGCCGATGCCCTTGCGGCTGCCATTTGCCATGCTCATGCATCGGGAAGTATGAGTAAGCTTTCGGTCTTAAATGCTTTAGGTGGTATGGCACGTGGACGAAGCCGCTCGAGTAGCCGTAGACGTTAAAGCCTTATTGATTCACGACTTGAGTAATTGCCTGATTCATTTCATAAGCTTGCAAACCACGCATGCCATGTTTTGCAAGTTCATCACCTGCCTGAGCATGCAGAGTAACTATCTCATGTAATGTAATATCTTTGTGGAACTGAGCTTTTAAGCTCGCGATCATACCTGCTAATACATCCCCCATTCCACCAGTTCCCATACCAGCATTACCTTGGGTACAAATATACAAGTTGTCCTCTAAAATTAAGCTACCTGCCCCTTTAAGTACCCACTGACCCGCATATTTATGTTGCAAGGCATAAATTGCAGCAATTCGGTCATTTTCAATTTGGGCTGTAGAAGAACCCAGTAAGGTAGCAACTTCTCCTGGATGAGGCGTCGCATAAACATGTGCACCCAATTTTTCAGGCTGCTTGGCAAGAAACCATAAAGCATCTGCATCTAATACAACTTCCAAATGAGAGGCGTGATTTAGGAAATTAAACCATTGTTGATAAATTTGCTGCGCCCAGTCATCACGGCCTAATCCCATTCCAAAACATACTGCATCGACTTGAGACAAAATATCTTTGATGACTTTTTCATCGAACTCATTAATATCACGGAGCATAATATTAGGAGCTCGTGACAAAATGGCCTGATGGTGGTTACGATGACAAATCACGGTCACTTTACCTGCACCCGCATGAAAAGCAGCTTCAGCAGCCATAATGACAGCGCCACCCATTTGCTCATGCCCACCGATCACCAAAACATGTCCATAACTTCCTTTATGTCCAAAAGCCATACGTTTAGGAAGTTTAATACTTATAGGTGTTAAATAAGCTAAAGGTTTTAGCTCTTGATCTACCGGAATCAAATTAATTAAATGAACTTGCCCTGCGTACTCTTTACCTTGCCCAGTAAATAATCCTGCCTTAAGACCTAAAACAGTAAAAGTATGGTCAGCTTTTATTGCTGAAGGTAAGACGCGTCCTGTATTTGCGTGCAAACCACTGGGTATATCAATCGAGATTTTTAATCCAACTTGTTCATTAAATTGTTGAATAGTATTTTGCCAATAACCACTTAACTGACGGTTTAAACCAATCCCAAATAATGCGTCAATATGGCAATCAAAGATTTTACTCATCTCAAAACTTAGGTGAACCTGAACATCATTTTCTTTCGCAAAATCGACAGCATGGTGTAAATCAGTTGAGCCGCCCAACTCAGCCGCAAATATCTCTACATGAAATCCAGCTTGTTTCAAATAACACGCTATAAAATAGCCATCACCTGCGTTATTCCCCTGTCCGCACCAGACGGCAATATTCTTAAGATTTTGGTTTTCAAAAAGTACGTTGAGCTGTTGAGTGATTAACCAAGCTGCTTGTTGCATTAAGCCTAATGATGAGTTTTGCGCAGCAAACCAGCGCTGCTCCCATGCTCGAATATCATCGCTATGGTAAACTACCGACTGCATATTATTATCCTCTTGCATTTTGGTTTATGACATCTTCCGACACATCACGCATTGCAGTGCAACAAATTGATCCACATGAATTAAAAGCATGGATCAAAGCTCAAGCATTAGACTTGGGTTTTGCTGATTGTGTCATCGCAAAACCAGATGCTCAAGAGCAAATGCCACGTTTTTTAGAGTATCTTGAACGTGGTTATCATGCAGATATGACTTATTTAGAAGAAAATCTAGAAAAGCGAGCAGACCCGACCTTATTAGTTCCGGGCACAAAAAGTATTATTTGCGTACGTATGAATTATTTGGTGGAATCGCCAAAGCCACGATATGTACCGCTTGAACCGAACTCAGCCATTATCGCGCGTTATGCACGTGGCCGTGATTACCATAAGGTGATGCGTGGTAGATTGAAAACTTTAGCAACACGAATTCGTGAAAAAGTAGGAGATTTTGAGTCACGCCCTTTTGCTGACTCGGCGCCTATATTTGAAAAATCACTGGCTGAAAGTGCTGGAATGGGTTGGACGGGTAAACATACTTTGCTCATTCATAAAAAGTCGGGTTCTTTTTTTGTATTAGGCGAGCTATTTACATCACTCGACCTACCTTTTGACGAACCTGCAACAGCACATTGTGGTTCTTGTAGTGCATGTATTGATATTTGCCCAACGCAGGCAATTGTCGAACCTTATATGCTCGATGCTAGACGTTGTATTGCATACTTAACTATCGAATATAAAGGAATTATTGCTGAAGAACTGCGTGCAGGCATTGGTAACCGAATTTTTGGTTGTGATGACTGTCAATTAATTTGCCCATGGAATAGCTTTGCAAAAACAGCTTCTATTACTGATTTCAACCCTAGACATGGTTTAGACAATATTAGTCTGCTGGATATCTGGCAGTGGGACGAAGCCACTTTTTTAGCCAATACAGAAGGCAGTCCAATACGCCGTACAGGTTACCAATCATTTAAACGCAATATCGCCATTGGTTTAGGTAATGCACCTTACTCCAAAGAGATTGTAGATCAACTACACAAAGGCAAAAATTTACATGACGAAATCGTCAATGTGCATATTGATTGGGCAATTGAGCAGCAACTTAATCAACTTCAGCTATCAAATTAAAAAAATGATGTTTTTTGCCCTATAGCTTTAATACGAATTCTGTATGATTATGTACAGTGAATTAATGCCATCATCATGGATATGACAATGACTCTACGTAATGATTGGACTCGTGAAGAAATCCAAGCTCTATATGAACAACCTTTTTTGGATTTAGTTTTTAAGGCTCAACAAGTACACCGTGAGCACTTCACTGCCAATACAATTCAGGTCAGCACCCTTTTATCGATTAAAACGGGTAAATGTCCTGAAGATTGCAAATATTGCTCTCAATCTGCACATTACGATTCAAAATTAGAAGCAGAAAAACGTATTGCTGTTGAAAAAGTAATTAGCGAAGCAAAAGCTGCAAAAGATTCAGGTTCTTCTCGTTTTTGTATGGGTGCTGCTTGGCGTAACCCACATGAACGCGATATGCCGTATGTTTTAGAAATGGTACGTGAAGTTAAAGCATTAGGTATGGAAACCTGTATGACTTTAGGTATGCTTAACCAATCACAAGCAGAACGCCTAAAAAATGCAGGTTTAGATTATTACAACCATAACCTTGATACTTCACGTGAGTACTATTCTCACATTATTAGTACTCGTACTTTTGATGACCGTTTAAATACTTTGGACTATGTGCGTCAAGCAGGTATGAAAGTATGTAGTGGTGGTATTGTTGGTTTAGGTGAAAGCCGTGAAGATCGTATCGGCCTATTACATGAACTAGCGACTCTACCTATTCATCCAGAATCTGTGCCAATTAACATGCTAGTTCCAATTGAAGGTACACCACTAGCTGATGTTGAAAAACTAGATGTCATTGAGTGGATTCGTACAATTGCTGTAGCACGTATTGTTATGCCACATAGCTATATCCGTTTATCAGCAGGTCGTGAATCTTTAAGTGATTCAGATCAAGCGTTAGCATTTATGGCAGGAGCGAACTCTCTGTTCTCGGGTGATAAATTGCTTACCACTCCAAATGCAGGTGAAGGTAAAGACCAAGCATTATTTAACAAACTTGGTTTAACTGCTGAAAAGCCAAAACCAACTGTTTCTGACCTATCAGTAGATGCAATGAGTGCTTAACAGCATCAAGAATAGAAAAGCCCTGATCATTCAGGGCTTTTTCATTTATACAGAAGTGACTAATATTCCATAAGTAGCATTCAGGAAGGTTCCAACTCGAATAATATCCCTACCTGCCGCATGTGTAACCGATAATTCTTGGCTCAATACATCAAACTGAAAAGATTCAAAAACATCTTGATGGTTTAAAAGCCATAGAATGGTATCTGAAATATTTTCATCCGCGATATAAGTCAAAGCTTTATAGTCTTTGCTCATGAATAACTCTAATAAAAAAACCAAGTAAATTTTATAGGAGATATTCAGAGCTTAAAAGAAATTTCCTTAGGCAGCTTTAGGGTTTACCAATGAGTGACCTGACAACAAGCTAGTTAATGCCTTAGGTGAAAACTCTAAAGAAAGTACATGACTCTTTAAGTTGATCGAGTGTCTACTAATCAGTGGTAACAGCCCTTCTTCAGTTTCTAGAACATACTCATCAACAATATTTAAAATGCCTTCTAAATTCGTTGTACTAGATGCCAAGTCATGGCTAAAGACATCATAAATTGTCTGTAAGTTAAACGTCGTATTCTGTTCTGTAGGATGTTTAAGTAAATAGTCTTTTAAAAATAAGACTAATTTATGAGCAAAGAAAAAATAATTTGGTTTATAACTGTATTTCATGCTGTTCATGGAAACAAACTCCAGACGATCTTTTATTGAATTACAACTAAAACACTAGGAATTAAACCTTAAAAAATTCTTAAAAAAATAAATATCTTTAAGCAATATAAACAAAACAATTTTATCATTAAAAAACAATCACTTAAATAAAGAAGAGAATATATATTTTATATTTCTTTTTAAAGAAAAACTTAAATTAATTAAATTCAACAACTTAAATTAAACTCATTATCAATTTATTTTAAATAAAATAAATTTAATGTATTTTACCAGATGATAAAAATTAGAATTAAAACCCAATTATTAATTAAAAAATAACCAATCAAAATACATAAAAATATAATGTTATTCTTGTTTTTTAATTGAAAGGTGCTATATTTCCACCGCACTACTTGATCAGAATAAAAGCACTGAAAAGTAAGCAATCTATACTTATAGGATATTTCGGGGATTTTATGAAAAAATTTATTTTTATAGCGACAGCTACGCTTTTTAATATTACAGCAGCACAAGCAGCGGACGGTACAATTACTATTAATGGTTTAGTAACTGATAATACTTGTACAATCGATACAGGTGATAAAAACCTTACTGTGAATTTACCTACAGTATCATCTCAATCTTTAAAAAATGCAGGTGATGTTGCTGGTCGCACTCCTTTTCAAATTAATTTAACCAATTGTGCTTCAGCTGGAAAAGTTGCAACTTATTTTGAACCAGGTGCAACGGTTGATTTTAATACTGGCCGCTTATTAAACCAAGCTACCTCTGGTGCAGCTGCTAATGTCAATATTCAACTATTAGGAAGCAATAATGCAGTAATTCCTGTACTTGCTAAAGGGATTTCAGGCGCACAGGATAACTCTCAATGGGTAAATGTTTCTGCTGGTGGTAATGCCGATCTTAATTATTATGCTGAATATTATGCGACTGGTGCATCTACTGCTGGTACTGTAACTTCACAAGTGAAATACACGATTATTTATCAATAAATTAAAACCAGCTTCTATTATTAAATAGAAGCTATATCTCATCTATTATTTGTTATTGAGAATATGACTCATGCTTTTTCGTGGTCGTAAATTTTTTTGGGGAATGGCTTGTCTTCAAGCCGTAATTGCTAATACAGGACATGCTGAAATAGTACTTCATGGTACACGCGTAATATACCCATCGGACGCCCGAGAAGTCAGCTTACAGCTCAGCAATAATGGTACAGCTCCTTCTCTTGTTCAAGCTTGGATTGATGACGGAAATGCAAAATCGACTCCCGATGAGTCGAATGTACCCTTTATTATTACACCTCCTATTTCACGAATCGAACCATCTAAAGGTCAAACCTTACGAATTACTGCATTACCAAATGCATCTCAATTAAACCAAAATAAAGAAAGTGTTTTCTGGCTTAATGTATTAGATATTCCCCCAAGACCAGAAGGAAAAAAACAAGAAAATAATGAAGTATTACCTAATAATTTTCTTCAATTAGCGATTCGTTCACGAATTAAATTCTTTTATCGACCAGTAAATTTAAAAGAAAATATTGATACATTTAGTGAAAAAATCCAGTGGGTAAAAAACGGGGAAACATTGCTTATTAAAAACCCTACTCCCTTTTACATTACAATAAGCTCAATTTTTCAAGAAGTGAATCATCAAAAAACAGACTTATTAAAACAAGGTTTGATGATTGCTCCATTTTCAGAAGATCAAATAAAACTTAAAAATAGCAATATAACGAATATGAGCTTTGTTTATATAAATGATTACGGCGGGCGAATTGAAAAAACAATAAAGTTCTAAACCTATCTATCTTTTTAAAAACTTAAACACCTATTTATGAATAGGCATAAAGACTATGTCAGAATGGTTCATGCTCAGCACATGCTTTAAAAAGCGCACTAGTTATTATCTAGTATTAAGCATAGCGATTAATGTGCCCTTAGTCGCATATGCATCAGACAATATGAGTGGGCAAAATATACTAAAAGCAGACTTTGATACTAACTTTTTGGTAGGAAATGCACAGAAAATCGACATTGGCCGATTTAAATATGGCAATCCTATTTTACCGGGTGAATATAGTCTTGATGTATATATTAATGGACAATGGTTAGGTAAAAGAAAGTTTGTTTTTAAAACTACAAGTTCTAATGAAAATGCAAAAACCTGTTTTACCGCAGATATGCTTTTAGAATATGGGGTTAAATCAGAAATTCTTCATCGGGAAGCAAATAATTTACCTACCTGTAGTGATTTAGAAAAATGGGTCAACGATGCTTTTTATCAATTTGATACTTCTCGTCTAAGACTTGATATTTCGATCCCTCAAGTTGCTTTACAAAAAAATGCTCAAGGATACGTCGACCCACGTTTATGGGATCGGGGTATAAATGCTGCTTTTTTTGCATACAATGCTTCTGCCTATCGTATTGTAAGTAATGACCATGAAACAAGTCATGCTTTTATGGGTACAAATGTCGGGATAAATCTCTATGACTGGCAATTACGCCATACTGGTCAGTGGAAATGGCAAGATCATAACGAAATCTCAGAAAAGACTTCTTCCTATACATCAAATAATACTTATGCCCAAAAAGCATTTCCTAAGCTCAATAGTGTCGTTACTTTAGGTGATTACTTTACCAATAGTAATTTTTTTGATGCCCTACCTTATCGTGGAATTAACATATCAAGTGATGACCGCATGCTACCTAACAGTATGCTTGGATATGCTCCACAAATTCGGGGTTATGCAAAAACCAATGCGAAAGTTGAAGTACGCCAACAGGGAAATTTAATTTATCAAACTACTGTTACACCCGGAAGTTTTGAAATTAACGATCTTTACCCGACAGGTTTTGGTGGTGAACTACAAGTTTCTATATACGAGACCAATGGAGAAATTCAAAAGTTCTCCATTCCCTACGCTTCTGTAGTAGAGATGCTACGCCCAAAGATGAGCCGTTATTCTTTTACTCTGGGACAGTTTAGAGATGCCACTATCAATTTAAATCCATGGCTGGTACAAGGGAAATATCAAAGAGGCTTTAATAACTATTTAACAAGTTATGCAGGGTTTCAGGCAACCGAGCACTACCAGTCTTTTCTCATAGGTAGCGCATTTGCAACTCCAATTGGTGCAATTGCATTTGATGCAACTCAATCGAATGCTGATTTTGACCAAAAGCCTACACTTAAAGGGCAAAGTTACCGTTTAAGTTATAATCGATTATTTACGCCAACGAATACAAATTTAACTTTGGCAACCTACAGATACTCAACCGAAAATTATTTGAAATTAAGAGACTCAATTTTAATTCAAGATTTACAACAAAGAAATATCGATAGTTTTTCTGTGGGGAAGCAAAAAAGCGAATTTCAGGTCACATTAAATCAAAGTCTTCCAAATCAATGGGGCAATTTTTATTTGGTCGGTTCATGGATTAGTTACTGGAATCAACCTCATCGTAATCAACAATTTCAATTTGGATACAGCAATCAATTTAAAGATTTAACCTACAGTATTTCCGCAATGACTCATGAGTTAGACCTAGAAAATCAACGGTCAGATCATGAAACGCAATATTTATTGTCCTTATCTTTTCCACTTAAAATTAAGAAAAACACAATTAACTTTAATAGTTCTATTTCAGAAGATAGTAAGACTTTAGGGATGAGCGGTTATATCGGAAACCGTTTTGAATATGGCTCATCCGTTTCATATCAAGATCAAGGGCAAACCAGCGCAAATATTAATGGTACCTACCGGACCAACTACACAACTGTAGGTGCGTCATTTAGTCAATCAGACGCATATCAACAGGAAATGGTCAATTTAAACGGAAGTGTAGTTGCCCATTCGAAAGGTCTTTTATTTGGACCAGATCAAGTGCAAACCATGGTATTGGTCTATGCGCCTGAAGCCACAGGTGCTCGAGTCGGCAACACGTCTGGTCTAAGCATTAATAAACAAGGTTATGCAGTTATTCCTTATGTTACCCCGTATCGTTTGAATGACATTAGTCTTGACCCTCAAGGAATGCCATCAAATGTTGAACTTTCAGAAACAAGTCACCGTATTGCACCTTATGCAGGATCAATAACCAAAGTCGATTTCTCAACAAAAACGGGGTATGCACTCTTTATTAATACCCAAACGCCTAATGGTGGTCATCTGCCATTCGCTGCACAAGTTTTTAACCAGAATAATGAAGTGGTTGGAATGGTAGCTCAAGGTAGTCGCATATATTTACGTACTCCTCTGACCCATGATCATCTTTATGTGAAATGGGGAGAAAGTAATACCGAACAATGTCAACTTGAATATGACATTCAATCAAAAATCTCACAGGAAAAACAATCAATTATTATGACAGAGGCAATCTGCAAATGAAAAAAATGCTTATACAGAGTGGCTTATTAATCACGAGTTTCTTTATTTATAACCAAGCCTATGCAAACTGTACTTTAAGTAAAGGTTTTACCACAGTGGATATTCCAATAACGATTGGTACTATTGTAGTTCGTCCGACCGATCCAATCGGGACAGTTCTACAAAAGAATACTTTTACCATTTCACCCAATAATTCTACTGCAACGTGTAACCGCCCCAGTGACCAAATTACAGCAGCTCTACCTCTAAATTATCCAATTAGTTCAATAGGCAATAATGTTTATGCTACAAACATACCAGGTATAGGCATTCGAATTTATCGTGAAGTAACAGACTCTTCAAACGCTTCTGGCTATTACCCTTATAAACTTACATTGACGCCTCACACAACATACACACTTTCTCCAGGTTATATTGTCTTAGAAGTAATTAAAACTGCTGCCACTACAGGCTCTGGAGCATTGGTAGCTGGTCGTTATAGTACTTACTATGTAACAGGTCAACAGAATCGCCCCTTCTTAACAACCACAGTATTAGGAAGTGCACCTATTCTCATTGCATCATCATCTTGTGAAATCCAAAATGGCGTAGATACGGTTGTCGAACTTCCCACTGTGACAAAATCAGGCTTTAGAGCTATCGGATCAACTCAAGGCGAGAAAAACTTTAACCTATCCATTCTGTGTAATGGTGGCGAGAATAACTCTGGTGTACCTACAAGTAACACATTGAGTTTAAGCTTTGACTATAATTCTGACACTTCAAACAGTCAGGTTATTAACAACAGCGCTGCTGAATCGACTAAAGCGAACGGCGTTGGTGTAGAGCTTCTATGGAATATGAATGGTGCAAACAACACGATTCAAAAAGGAAATAAACTAGGGATTGGTACTGTAGGCTCTAACCAAACGGTTCAATATGATGTCCCCTTAACTGCGCGTTACTACCAGACTGCTACCAATGTCACCGCTGGAGAAGTCAAAGCTAATGCCACAGTCACGATTCAATATGATTAGAATAGTTTTGGTACATTCTAAGTACTGACTCTGAACAGAACATAGTTAGATATATTGAATGAAAAAATTATATGATTAATTTTTAATTAATACTAAAAAAGTTAACTTTTAATGTGAATTATTTTTTAAATTTTACTAATAAATAAGCTAAAAAAATGCTCATAAGCGAATAAAGCTCATGAGCATTAGTGATAACCACTTAACCTGAAATACAAATTGTGGGAAATAGATCACAATTTGCATGACTATAATTTCAAAATTCAGCTTAAATATCAAGTCTTTTTTTTAACAAAAGTTTGATAAAACTATTTAACTGGTTAATTTTAAACACAAATTAATTAAAAATAAAATTCAGTCTTCTTATTCTACAGGCTTTCTAAAGAATTATCATTCTATTAATTAAGAAAATATGAATTTTATAGAGACTAATGTGCAATATAATTAAAAAGTCTCTCAAATAGAATGTTTGAGATAAAACTAGAACTTCATAGTGTGTAACTCCATAAATTATAAAGTTTTACATAACCTATAAGAAAAAAAACATAAACAAATCTGGAAATATTCTTCAATTACAGCCTAACTTCAAGTTTTTACTATAAAACCGCATGCTTATTTTTTGGAAAATCTTTTGTATTTTATTATTAAGTTTAGGGGCTTTCGGAATTGGTATAGGTATTAGTCATTTAGATTTTTTCTTATTTTTTATTGGATTACTTTTTCTACTATGCTTTTTTCTAGCTTTAAAACAAGCACGAGAAGATGCAGGAATTTTTCCCGACGAATAAAAAATCTTTTAATTTAATAGGTACATCAGGAAAAACAGAGTTAAAGAAAATTTAAAATTAAACTCTAAATGGTTCAAAACAATTTAAAAGAAAATCCATCACTACTCTTACCACCGGACTACTTCGTAAATCTTCGTGTATGACCAACCAAATTTCAGCGCTCATCGGGTCATTATCTGGTAATTTTACCAAATTGCCTTGTTGACCTAAAAAGTCAGGTAATACGGCTAAACCTACTCCCCCACATGCAGCTCTCCATTGCAACTCAGGATGATTAGTAACCATGAGCGGGTCTTTATTATTCAATTTCTCTTTTAATTTTTGTTGTTTCTGTCCATGTACACCACCGACCTCTACACTAATCCACTCATAATTTTCTTGGTTCGTTGAAGCTAAATAACTTGGGGTAGCATATATTCCAAAAGGGATTTCTCCGACTTTACGAGCCACTAAATATTCATCTTTAGGTCGCCCAAACCTTACTGCAATATCAGCCTCTCTATGCTGCAAAGATACATAATGAACATCTCCAAGTACACGCAGTTTTAATTGAGGATAATGATGATAAAACTTTCCGAGATGAGGCATGATTAGATGAGCAGCCGTTAATGGAGGCATACTAATAGAAATAGTCCCCGTAACCTCCTGCTGTCCAGCCAGAGCAAGCCGCTCAATAGAAAACGTCTCTTCCATCATACGTGCCACTACTTGGGCAAGCCGCTCGCCTTCCGATGTTAAAACGTAAGTGCGAGGTCTACGATCGACTAATTTTAATTTTAAATTCTGTTCTAACTGAGCGATTCTTCTTGCAACAGTGGCATGGTCAACCCCTAACTTTCTTGCCGCAGCTGAAAGTGATTTTTCTTCAGAAAAAACTGAAAAGTAATGTAAATTTTCCCAATCTATCATTGTGCAAATTTTCACATCAGAGATGAATTAATATGGAATTGTACACCTTTAAGTGATTACTCAGAATAGAGACATTCTTTTTCGGAGCCCTATCATGAATAAAACGATGGTTTATGCCTACACAGGTGTTGTAATAACGATGCTTTTTTGGGGCTCAGCATTTAATGCGATGTCTTATATTATCCAATCGATGCCTCCTCTTTCAGCAGCAGCTGAACGTTTTACGCTTGCAAGCCTTGGCCTATTTATTGTTTTTGCGGCCATGGGAAAATTGCGTTGGACCGTTTTACGGCAGAATTTATTTATCTATCTTCTTATTGGAATTATAGGCATTGCTGGTTTTAATATAGGCTGTTTCTATGGCTTACAGACAACATCAGCAGTCAACGGTGCTTTAATCATGGCAACTACTCCATTGATTACTCTACTGTTAGCAATTTTGCTTGATGGAGAAAAATTAACACTTCCTAAATCTATCGGTGTTGTATTTGGTTTAAGTGGTGTGCTTTTCGTTATTAGCCATGGACATATTTCAACGCTACTTCATTTAAAAATAGCAATCGGTGACTTATTCATCTTACTCGGTGGTATCAGCTTTTGTTTAGCCAACGTGTTATCACGCCGTTATGTAAGAAATGCTACGCCTTTAGAAACTACCACTTTCTCTATGTTGTTCGGTGCTTTGACTTTAATCATATTAAGTCTAATTTTCGAACATCCATTTAAAGCAGTTGTTATAGCACCTATTACTGCACACTTGGCAATGGGTTACGTCATTATCTGCTCTACCATGATTGCTTATTTATTTTGGTTTAATGGTATTCAAAAACTAGGTGCAGGTCGAGCATCAATCTTTTTTAACTTTGTTCCAGTTTTTAGTATGTTGGTGGCACTATTGGCTGGCCAAGCACTTAATATCTGGCAACTTATAGGGACTGCTTTAGTCATGCTAGGTGTTCTAAGTAGTGGAGGATTTATTCAAATCAAGCGTCCAACACTTATGGCTAAGCCTTGTACGAAATAATGATCACACAAATTCATCTTAATTATTGCGTTGTAACAAAGAATGTATGTTTCTTTAAAACTTAACAATTGGTTGCCATATATAGTTTTAAAAACACAACAAGGAGAAATTAAGATGAATTTGGATTTTACAACAATCGAAAAACAGGCCAAATTGCTAAAAGAAGAGCAAGAGAAACTAGAACAGCAAGATCATGATTTTCAGTTAGCTTTAGATAAGCACAGAGAATCATTAAAAGACTTATTTAAAGAATTATTTCACGATCGAGAAATTAGAACAGAAAAAGGAGGTCAGTTTTGTGTCGTATTTGGTGATTTTAAAATCTCTTTACTGATTGAAACTGCCAAATTTGAAAATGGTGTACCCGTTAAATTAAACTCTGTGAACCCAATTATCGTTAAATTTAAGAAAGATAAACCCGTTGCAAAAGCTCAATTTTCTGATGCAACGCAATATCTCGATAGCGCTTTTGAAACGCCCCACTATCAATACTATTATAAGCACGATGATAAAACTCAATTAGTTCAATTTTCAGAGCTACCTGTATTTTTTCAGGCCATTCTTGATGCAGAAGTCTGATGATCTGCCCTCATTAGAGGGCTTTTTTATAAGCTTAATTTACAGATTAAATCTTTTCATATTTATAAAATCAGTCACAACACCAGTTGAATTTTCACAGCACATCTAAATTTATGAGCCCACAAATTTTATAGCAATGATTTAAATAAACCCATTGCTTCTTTTTTAAATAACTTGTATATACATGTTTGTATTTGTTTATACAAAATGGATTCTAATAAAAGAAAAGCTCTTAAAGGATAAGGAGAGTGTTATGGACTCATCAACTGGAACATCGAAAAGTGGATTTGTTGAAAACCGAAGTATTGACTTTATTCCTGAAAATGAAAGGCATGGCAGTATATTCGCCCAATTTACGCTTTGGTTTGGTGCCAATTTACAGATTACAGCTATTGTCACGGGTGCATTAGCCGTCGTATTAGGTGGCGATGTATTTTGGTCAATCATTGGCCTATTTATCGGACAATGCTTTGGTGCTGCTGTCATGGCTTTGCATGCAGCTCAGGGACCAAAACTTGGCCTTCCCCAAATGATTTCCAGTCGGGTTCAATTTGGAGTGTATGGTGCATGTATTCCCATTATTCTGGTTTGCCTAATGTATATTGGCTTTACCGCAACTGGTGAAGTACTGGCAGGTAAAGCAATTGCGCACCTTGCACAAGTCAGTAATACGACAGGTATTTTAATTTATGCTTGTTTTATTATTGTATTTGCAACTATTGGCTATCGCTTAATTCACTGGGTAGGAAAAGTCGCAAGCGTTATCGGTTTAATTGCTTTTATTATTATCCTTACTCAAATTTTGGCTCTTTCGAATATTTCAGAATTGCTTGCTGTACGCCATTTTAGCTGGTCATCATTTTTATTAGCAGTTTCTCTTTCTGCTTCTTGGCAAATTTCGTTTGGGCCTTATGTTGCCGATTACTCTCGTTATTTACCTACAAAAACCTCTTCAAATCGGGTGTTTTGGGCGGTTGGACTCGGGTCTTTAGTCGGTTCACAAATTTCTATGACACTTGGTGTATTGATTGCTCAAATATCGAATGGTGGTTTTGTCGGTAATGAGGTTCAGTATGTTGTAGGCATGAACCCAATCACTCTTGTGATTACTTTCTTATATTTTAGTATTGCATTTGGAAAGGTCACTTTATCGACACTCAATGCTTATGGCAGTTTTATGTGTATAGCGACCATTTGGAACAGCTTTAAACCAACTGGACAAATTTCAAAATTGAGCCGACTTATCATTGTTCTTGCAATGGTTCTGATCTCGACATTTATTGCTGTTGTAGGTGAACATACCTTCTTAAGTGCATTCAAAGCTTTTATTTTATTTCTTCTGACATTTTTCATTCCTTGGAGTGCAATTAATTTAGTTGATTATTATTTTATTTCTAAAGAAGAATGTGATGTAGACGCACTATATGATCCAAATGGTAAATATGGACGCTGGAACACCATTGGTATTGCTTGTTATTTTATTGGCATATTACTTCAACTACCCTTTATCGATAGCAAATTTTACAAAGGACAAATTGCCGAAATGTTAGGTGGAGTTGATTTATCCTGGTTAGTTGGATTGTTATCAACTGCGCTTTTATATTATGTGTTAGCAAAAAGAGCTCAAATAAAGGTTTCAAAAAATCTTAAGCTTGAACAAATCAAATAATTTCAGATGAGATATCAAAGTTAAAAGAACAATACTTTGATATCTCTTTTAAAGTTTTCCTCTACTATTGAACAGTCTCTACCTGTGCAGAAGCAGGTAATCCAAATAATTTATCGAACGTCCAGTTAAATATAAATGTATAAATTGGAATGATGATAATAAAGGCAACATCTAGCCAGAATGCGGCAACGAGAGAAATATTCATCCACCATGCAATCAGCGGAATTAAGAACATCACTAAAGTGATTTGAAAACCGATCGCATGCGCGATTCTACGTTTAACTGTACGTGACTTATTCTCTTGGCGAGCTTCCCATTTTTCGTAAAGAATGTTGTAAATAAAGTTCCATGTTACCGCAATGGTCGTAATCATGACTGAGAGCGGACCAGTATGCTCTACACTATCGCCAGCGAGAAGAGCTAAACCAACCGATGAAATCACCATTCCAATAATTTCATATGAGGACACATAAACAATACGACGCTTTAAACCTTGCATAACCAATCATCTTTTCTTACTTCTTTTTATTTTAGTTTCAGTTAAAATCACACATAAAGTTAACAGCTTTCAGTTCTACTGATATCAAAATGAATTTTAATAGCGAAAATATAGAGCTTTTCTTAACTGTATTAGATACAGGATCTTTCTCGGCAGCGGCACGTAAGTTAAATCGAGTACCATCAGCAGTGAGCATGGCTGTTGCCAATATCGAGGCAGAACTTGGTTACCCTCTGTTTGAGCGTACTCACCGTAAAGTTATTCCTACTTCAGCAGCTTTAGCATTAGAACCTCAAGCAAGAATTATTGCTGAGCAACTTAGGCTATTAGGCACCCATGCATATGAACTTTCATTAGGGCTTGAAAGTAAACTAAAAATTGGGGTTGTTTCAGATGCGAATACCGATTTACTTTTTAAAGCCATAAAGAAACTGGCTGACAAATTTCCCTTACTTAACATAGAGATTATTACAGCTCCACAAGACGATATTCTAAATTTGCTCTATACAGAAAATATTAGTCTTTGCCTTGCAGGTTCAGATCTCAATATAAAAATGCGTGAAAGTTTGCAATTGGTGATGAATGAAACTCTAGTCGCCACAATTTCTGCTCATCATCCACTTTTAAAACAAAAGAATAAGTTAATCTCTATTGAAGACTTGATTAATGTTCGGCAAATTGTGGTTGCAAGTAGTGAATTAAATATGCAGGACTCACGTTCCATCGTTGGGGCCATGTATTGGAAAACCAACAGTTTACAAACTGCCATTCATATGGTCGAGGCTGGTTTGGGATGGGGAAATTTTCCTTTATCTTTAATAAAAGAAAAAATTGAGCAAGGACATTTAATTCAACTAGATTTTAAAAATACAAAAAATCATTTACCGCTCTCTATCTATCTCATCTGGCTCCAAGATAAACCCTTATCAAAAGCAGCAAGAGAGCTTGTACAAATTATTCAAGCAAACTTATCTAATGCTGCTCATTAAAAACCGCCATATAGGCGGTTTTTAATGCTTATTTAGATTTATCAGCTTCAGCTTTATCATTCTTATGCTTATAACAATAGCCAAACATTGCACCTGCGCTGAAGAAAAACATTGCTTTTAACATGATGACACTCCTATGCCTCGTTTAGTGAAAATTAAACTTAGCATTTAGGTATGTTTCACTTTGACTACTATTTAAATCAGTTTTGTTCATAATGAAAATTTACGTGTCAATTTTTTTCAATTTATTAAAAAACACCTAAAAACTATTTATTTGATTTTATTAGATTAATTTTTTAAGAGATTTAGACTTGAGTTATCATTTAAAAACAAAGCAAAAAGCCTATTCATTATGAATAGGCTTCTTACTGTATTTCAGGACTAAGCAATAATAATAATTATCAAAAATACTCCACTACTGTATAAATTCCAAGTGTTTTAATCAAGTATAAAATTCATCAATTACAAATAGTTGTAGGAAGTGTGAAAGAATAATCATTCTGTGTTTTACTGACAAAACTTACTATAAACTTACACTAATTTTAGAAGAGGAAGTATTCTCATTTTTAGTTTAGAAAGTTCAAAATTTTTATAGATGGGTAGTGATAGGTTTAATAAATTCATCTCTATATGTGCCAAGAACAACTTGTTCTACCCTATTCATTCTATTGCGCATATCGTGAGCCACATTGATAGATTCTGACATTTTCTCTTTCTCATCTGCCTTTCTAATAAATAGGGGTTTATCACTTAAGTGATCTACAACAAAATTAAATGTTCTACGTAAATCTTGAAAAGTAAAAGAGATATTACACTGCTCTTCTATTTTTTTTCGAAATTTTGAAATATTAACAATATGACCAGTTTTAGACTTCGCAGATGGGAACACCCATTCTTCCCTAATTTTCATTTTACGTTTTTTCATTAAATGCCAAAGGAAATCACCCATATAAAGTTTATAGCGCTCATTATTATAAGTATTTATAAAAGAGAGGCTTCCTTCGTCCAAGTCTAGATCTGCCCAACGTAAACTTTCACACTCATTTCTAAAAAGCCCTGTTAAAACAAGTGTTAATAAAAAGTCCTTATTTGTTTCATTTTCTTGGCCCCGACCTTGATATTCAATAATTGCATGGACCCATTTTGTTAAATTTTCTCTATCAATATAATTATTTCGAGGTGGAACTGCTTGCCAAAGTTGTTTCGAATTTAAAAAAGTAACTGGGTTCATCATAGGTATGACTGTTTCTTTATTTTTATCTTGATAATATTTAACTGAAAAACAATAAACAGCTCTCAATACCCGCATAGATAGATTCGCTTTTGCATAACTACTTTTAGATAATTGGATATATTTATCTTCAATCATCTGTTCAGTAATATGAATTAGTTTAAGCTCCCCCCAGTCTATTAAGTATTTTTCTATGACTTCTTTATAGTCAACTAATGTCCTTTCTTTTAGCTTATGGTGATTTATATAAGTCTGGAAAGCTTCATTTAAGTCGGGTTGATAATTTTTCTTATCTAAATTATTTTTTAATATTTTATTATTTTTTATAGTTGAAGGTTTGGGCTCAGATAAATCTTTTAACTTTTGCTGGGCAAGTATACGTGCTTCTTCAAGAGTAATGTTTTCGTAGTCTCCTAATTTACAACGTATTGACCTACCTTTTACTTTCTTCTCTACAATGTACGTTTTATAGGAATTATTTACACGAATAGCAAAGCCAATAATCTCACTGTCGCGATAAATTGCTGGAATGAGTTTAAGTTGATCGATAAATGGCTTAGTTAGCTTTACTCGTGAAGCGCTCATAAGCTAGAATCCCTATCGCTTGTGATAATTAACAATATAGCAAAATATTTTTCAGGTCTACTGCGCCTACTTTTGAAAAATACTTGTGTTTAATAAAAAAATTGATTAGTATTGCAAGCACTGAAAAGCCTTGAGATTAAAAGCTTTTCTTACTTATAGGGCCTATAGCTCAGTTGGTTAGAGCAGCGGACTCATAATCCGTTGGTCCACAGTTCAAGTCTGTGTGGGCCCACCAAATACAAACCCCAAAAACCTACAGTTTTTGGGGTTCTTTAATTTTAAGATGCTTAAAATACGGCCGAATATCACTACATTATTCAAAAATTGGTCGCTTAAACTTTAAGAGATCTTTTCCTATTTCCATATTTTTAAACATTCCTTTTAGTATTTATGATTGTTATAAATTATTGAGTTAATTATTTGATATATTCTTAAGCCAGATTCTGTTTAGGAATTGATTTCGAGTTTTCCATTTGAACATCCCAAAACTTTTCCCATAAATCACAATATTCAAGACATAAGTTTTCTAAATGAACATAGTCTTCTTCTGTACAAGCTTGCATCAAAATAAACCATAAATCTTCTTCATGATCATCATCTGCTGCCTCAGCAGTTTCATCTTCGGATACACCATGAACATGGTAATACCCACCACCCTCAACCTCTATACCGACAGCACTGGTTGCTCTTCGCAAAGGTGGACTATATAAAATAACTTCTTCTTCGGCTACTGCCAGTAAAGCGGAAACAGCTTTATAGTCGTTATAGGAGTTTTCTAAAAATTCTCTTACTTGATGTGCAATGCTAGTCGGTTTATAACTTCGGCGCTCTTCCTCAGTTACTCCAAAATCATTAAGCACATCTTCGAATAATGGATAATGAGCATATTCAGGGTTTCCCTGATAGTAACCATCTCGGTCAGCTCCGGGTCTAAATCCAAACTCATCAAATATATTTAGACTTAAAAGAAAACGTGGGAACATTTTTGCCCCTGCATGCAATCTAGGCTCTAACTGCTTAGTTTGATACTGAGCCATTAATAAAGCATCTGTGAATGTTTGTACGATTGCATGGCGATATTCCAAATGAATGCGCTTTAAATTTTCTTTATTAATCTCTCCGTTATTTAGAGTTTCAATTGCAGGATGATGAGATACCGGATGCTTCGCAATCTTCGCTCTTAATTGAGTTAAAAAGTTAAGATTTTTATCCCAAAGTTCAGCTGAAATGCTTTGTTTCATCCCTGCGAGTGCCTTTTTCCTAGGATTATTAAAGTTCTCAAATTTTTTAGGCATAATCCACGCTCGTTAAACTTATTAAAGTTCTTTGGTTTTCCATATTTTATTTTAAAAACAAAGAGTTATACCAAAAATAAAACTCCTTTTATCAAAAATCCATATTAGAATTAAAATCATACGAAATCAAATAGAATATTTAAAAAAAGTTAAAAATAATGCTTATTATTTTTATAATATTAACTTGAATCAAATTATGTTTTTGATTATGATCAATTTGATTAAAAATTTAAAATCTATGTAAAGTAATAATTAGTTTTAACTATATGGAACAGTAATGTCAAAAAAAGAAGATATTATAAATACTGCTTTAGATCTTTTTAACCAAATCGGTTATAACGCTACAGGCGTAGATAAAATTATTGCTGAATCAAACGTCGCGAAGATGACTTTCTATAAATACTTTCCTTCCAAAGAAAGTTTAATCATGGAATGTCTACATCATCGAAATATTAATATACAAAATTCAATTTATGAAAAATTAAATTTACATCCAGATGCTGAGCCGCTTGAAAAAATACATCTTATTTTTAACTGGTATATTGACTGGATTAATAGCGAAAACTTTAATGGTTGCTTGTTTAAGAAGGCATTTATTGAAGTATCTAAACAATACACCTCAATTCGTGAACCATTTCAAGAATATACAAATTGGCTTATCAATTTACTCAATAGTTTATTAGTAGAGTTAGATATTAAAGACCCTACTCCACTTACTCATATCATCATCTCGATTATTGATGGGATTATTATTGATGGAACCATTGATAAAGAATTGATTGATCCTGTAAAAAAATGGAGATATATCGAGTATTTAATTAAAACAGAGAATTCATAGTATTTTTAATATATAAAAGATTACTTTAAATTGATTTATTATATATTTTTCTATTGGAGAGTTAAAATATAATATTAATAAATATAAATTTTATTAAATATTTCAATTTAAAAATTAAAATAAATAAAGTTTAACATGTTGATAATTTTCTACCTTTTTAGACCAACTCATATTAGAATTCCGCAACCTTATTGTCTCCCACGTCTCTATGAAAAAGTTTTTAGGCAATTCTATCTTCAAAGCAGTTGGTTGGACCTATGATGTAGATCCTACAATTCTTGAGAAAAAACAAGTTATTATTGGGTTCGAGCATACTTCTAACCTAGATGCGATCTTATCAATTGCTATGTTTCAAATATTAGATTTAAAAATTCATACGCTAATTAAAAAAGAGCTTTTTAAAGGGCCAATGAAGCCCATACTTGAGAAACTAGGTGGCATTCCTGTAGACCGCAAAGCAAGCAAAGATATTGTTTCTCAAATGGTCGAAAAATTTCAAAGTAATGATACTTTCAATCTAGTCATTGCCCCCGAAGCAACTCGTGCAAAAGATGGATCTGAGCGTAAACCTATTCGTACAGGTTTCTGGCATATTGCAAAAGCTGCGAATGTTCCAATTCTACTGATGTATGCAAATGCAAGAACAAAGAAAGGTGGTATTTTAGGTAAGATTTACCCTTCCGATTTGCAAAAAGATCTTGAAACCATTAAAGAACTTTACGCGCAATATGATATTGATGTGAAGATTAACTAATTTGTTCTGTAACAACTTTAGGGACTATTTTTTTACTTAAATTTAGGGCCTCTAAGCTTACTTAATTGGTTAACAAAACATAGGACAACAGTTTTCAAGAAAACCATGCCTATGATAATATTCTGTCACTTTTGCATTTTTTAATTTTTGGAGTTCACTTCCATGGCGGGTCATTCTAAATGGGCCAATATTAAGCATCGTAAAGCTAAACAAGATGCAAGTCGCGGTAAAGTTTTTACTAAATATATTCGTGAAATTGTGACTGCTGCCAGACTTGGTGGTGGAGATGCTGCTAGCAACCCTCGCCTTCGTGCTGTTGTCGAAAAAGCACTTTCTGTCAACATGACACGTGACACCATTAACCGTGCAATCCAACGCGGTGTTGGTGGTGAAGACAATGACGATTTAAAAGAAGTAACTTACGAAGGTTATGGTGTTGGTGGTGTTGCTGTCCTTATTGAAACAATGACAGATAACCTTAACCGTACAGTTCCAGATGTACGTCACTGTTTCAGTAAAACCAATGGTAACTTAGGAACTGCGGGTTCTGTATCTTACCTATTTACTAAACGTGGCGAAATTACTTTTGAAGATGTGTCTTTAGAAGACAAAATCATGGAAGTTGCTTTGGAAGCAGGTGCAGAAGATATTGAAGTTTCAGAAGATGAAATTTTAGTTATCACCTCACCAGAAACTTTTGGTGAAGTTCAAGATGCTCTTGCTGCTGCAGGTTTAAAATCTGATAACGCAGAAGTTGTGATGAGCCCATCAACAAAAGCTGAAATTACAGATATTGACCAAGCAAAACAAATTCTTAAAATGATCGATATGTTTGAAGATCTTGATGATGTACAAAACGTTTATACAAACGTTGAATTCTCAGATGAAGTTTTAGCTCAATTAGATGCTTAAACCAAACATTGAAATTAAAAAACGCACCGATTGGTGCGTTTTTTTATAGCTTATTTAATAAGTTATAACAGTTAAATACATTATACTCTTTAATGACAAAACTCGAATGTAGAGCGACTACATTGTCAATTTTACCAATACGTCTTAATAAAATTTCGCTGTAGTCATCCATATTACGTGCAACCAATTCAAGAATAAAATCGGCACTTTGACCAGTAACCAAAAATGCATTTGTAACTTCAGGAATCGCTTCAATTTCAGAAAGAAATTTATCGAAGGTCTCACTATCATGTTTACTTAAAGAGACTTGTAGCAAAATATGCAAGGTAAACCCCAATTTGCTAAAGTTAATTTCTCTTTTAAGCTGCCCCATGATATTAGCTTCAATCAAATGCTTAATGCGGCGATGAACAGAGCTAACTGAAAGATTAATCCGTTCTGAGAGCTCATTCAAATTCAGGTCTTCATGAGACAAAATTTCCAGAATTTGTTTATCAAAACGGTCTAACTCCATTCTTTTCTCCAATGAGCTCTTTTTAGGTTAACAGTATATCCTAAAGCTAAGTCTACTTTAAAAATCAAACTCAATTAAAAAAGAATTAAGCTTTACTTCAATATCTTGACTCAACACTGTGCCTGTTAACTGTGCAGTGGTATGACGTTTATAGCGCATTTGCAATCGTTCATCGCCTTATATCTCTTCAACATTTCCCTTACTGCATCAACGAAAGACTATCTTATTTCCAAAATTTCAGAGTTTATTTAATAGAATCAACAACTTTTTATAATTTTAAAAAGTTGGCACTGTTTTTGTTATGCACATACGGGAAAACTTTATCCGATGTGGGGAATGCTTGTGAAAAAAATCAAAACTTTAGTTCTTGCGATGAGTACTGTCAGCCTAACAGGTGTAGTTATGCCTGCTCATGCTGCTACTGATGCAGAAGTTAATGCTTTACGTGATGAAGTAAAGGAGTTGAAACAACTCGTCCAGAAACTATCTGATCAACAAAAAACAGTTTTATCTGTTAGTGCTCCAGCAACAACTCTCGTAGCACCAGCTACTCCTCCTGTATCAAAACCAGGTTGGATGGCAATGACGGATGGGCAAACCCAAGTTAAGCTTTATGGTAGTGTCCGTGCAGATGCAACCTATGATTTTAAAGGTTCAAATGGTAGCATTTCAAATGGTGCCAACTATCCATTAAATAAAGATGATCCGAAACAAGATTCACTAAATGTATCTGCTGCAACTTCAAGAATTGGTCTGGATATTACTCGACCTACCCAATACGGAGATTTAACCGGTAAAATTGAAGCCGATTTCATGGGTGGAAATGGTGATAATGGTAATGGTACCTTCCGCGTTCGCCATGCTTATATGTCTTTAGGAAAATGGTTAGCTGGTCAAACAACTTCACCTTTTGTAAATACAGATACATCACCAGAAACAGTAGATTTTAATGGCGCTATTGGTACAGGAACAACGCGTACTGTACAAGTCCGTTATACTCAGCCGATTGATGCACAACAAAAAATATTAGTTGCCTTAGAAGGCGGCGATGTTGAAAAAGCTGGTAACGCTGCTGGTGGAAGCCGCTTTCCTGCTTTAACAGCACGATATGATTTTAAAACTACAGATAATAAAGGCCTATTACAGTTACATGGTCTTGCCCATGAAAACCGTGTAGCTCCCAAAGATAGCACTTCTGAAGAAAAATTTGGTTGGGGTGTCGGCATAGGTGGTAAATATGATTTAACGCCTCAAGATAGCTTGGTTGCTAATTATTATCATGTTAAAGGAGATGGCCGCTATTTACTTTATAGCAACTCAGCTTATGCCTATGACACAACAACTCAGGATATTAATTTAGCTGAATTTGATAGTGCAGTTATCGGCTATCAACGTAAATGGAGCCCTATCCTCCGCTCTACTTTTGCAATAGGCGGTATTCAATATAAAGATGATAGCATCTATGCAAATAGCAATTTAATCAGCACCAGCTATAACAAAGAAATTTATAATGCACTGGTTAACCTAATTTGGAACCCTGTTAAGAACATTGACTTAGGTGCAGAATATACTTATGGCCAGCGCAAAACATTTGCAGATGATAAAGGCGATTACTCTCGCATAAATTTATTAGCAAAATATAGTTTCTAAAATTTGGATATAAAAAAAGAGCCTTTTGAAAGGCTCTTTTTTTTATTAATGGTATTAGTGCATTGCTTGAATTTTCTGCAAGAAAAGTTTAGCGCGCTCATGACGAGCCTCTAAATTATCAAAAAATTCATTGGTTGGACAATCTTCAAGAATTTTACCTTCATCCATGAAAATTAAGCGGTTAGAGACGCGTTTAGCAAAGCCCATTTCATGGGTAACACACATCATGGTCATACCTTCATGAGCAAGTTGCACCATAACTTCAAGAACTTCACCTACCATTTCAGGGTCGAGTGCCGAAGTAGGTTCATCAAACAACATACAGACTGGGTCCATCGATAATCCGCGAGCAATTGCAACACGTTGCTGCTGCCCACCAGAGAGTTGACCTGGAAATTTATCTTTATGAGCAAGTAACCCAACGCGTTCTAAATACTTAAGTCCCTTTTCACGCGCTTCAGCAACTGAACGTTTTAACACCTTCACTTGAGCAATGGTTAAATTTTCCAAAACAGTCATGTGCGGAAAAAGTTCAAAATGCTGGAACACCATTCCTACACGAGAACGGAATTTCGCCAGATCAGTTTTTGGATCTTTTAATGAAACCCCATCAACAATAATGTCACCTTGCTGAAATGGTTCTAAAGCATTTACAGTTTTAATGAGTGTTGATTTTCCTGAACCAGATGGTCCACAAACAACAACGACATCACCTTTTTCAATACTCGTCGTGCAATCTGTTAAAACCTGAAAATCACCATACCATTTAGAGATATGTTGGATGTCTATCATTGGCATTTAAAATCTCCAATTAGCGAATGATGGCAATTTTTTTCTGTAAACGTTTGACTAATTGCGATAGCACAAACGAGCTACAGAAATACACCACAGCGACGATTAAGTAGAATGTTGCTTTCGTTTCAGGACCATAGGTATTAGCCAATGTATCTGCACGACCTAAGAAGTCTGGTGCACTAATCACATAAACTAATGACACGTCCTGAAAGAGAATAATAGTTTGAGTGAGTAATACTGGGAGCATATTACGGAAGGCTTGTGGTAAAACCACATAACGCATAGATTGCCCATAGGTAAACCCTAAAGCGTAGCCTGCATTGACCTGACCTTTTGAAATAGACTGAATACCGGAACGTACAATTTCCGAGAAAAATGCAGCTTCAAAAATAGCAAAGGTCACTACACTCGAAAATAATGGCCCCCAATAAGTATCAGATTGAAACTCAAATATTTTCGGCAACAAAAAGTAGAAAATAAAGATCACCTGAATCAGTGGAATACCACGAAACAGATCGACATAAAATTTTGCGAAATTACTTGCGATGGCATTGTTTGATAAACGCATCATTGCCAATGGAGTTCCGATTAGGATACCGCCCATCATTGCCAATACAGTCACGGTCAGGGTAAAAATGAAACCTTCTTTGAGTGCCGCGATCACATCAGGGTTATGTAATAAAGAAAAATCCATAATTACTTCCCTCCTGAGCCTAAGCCAGGCACAGCCATTCGTTTCTCAATCCATGCCATGATAAATTTAATACTATAAGTAATAATTAAATAAACAGGTGTAGAGAGAATAAGAATAATAATGTCCTGAGAAGTTTCTTCCCGCATGGTTTTTGTATAAGCGAAGAAGTTCAAAACACTTAATGCATATAGAACTGCCGAGTTCTTGAAGACGTTCATGGCTTCTGAAGTAATGGTTGGCCATACCGTACGGTATGCAACTGGTAAAATCACATAACGATAACTTTGCGCTGTTGTAAAACCCATTGCAGAAGCTGCAAATTTTTGTCCTCGAGAAACCGTGTTAATCCCCGCTCTTACATGCTCAGAAACACGTGCTGCGGTATATAGACCCAAAGCAAAAACACCAATAACAGCAGGATGATGATTTAAAATATTTTTCCACCAACCACCTGCTACGACATCCCCACTTCCGGCACTTAAACTATCTGGTAAGAACTCTGGGAATACAAAAGCCCAGAAGAATAACTGTACAATTAAAGGAATATTACGGAATATTTCGACATAACAGTTGCCGATAAAAGCAAGCGGTTTATTGGGTAAAGTACGAATTACCCCGAGGAGAGAACCTAATAAAAATGCGATAAGAAAGGCTACAACGGCAGTCCATACCATAGTAAAGACACCAGAACCTAACATTTGTAACCATGTGGGCGCCTCAGAATAGGCATTGTAGCTAGAACTACCAATGACTTTACAAACTGATTCTGCCCATGCGGCTTTATCGACACCATATTCATTAGACTCCGCACAGAATATAGTCCAGTTTAGCGAGCCGACTGACATGTTTGCCCCTTAAATGAATATCTTAGAAAATAGACCACTTGTGCAAATGAAGTTTTACACTTGCACAAGTAAATTTAGGACAAAAGGATCTGGTTAGATTCCTGCATCTGTTGGGTGAGCTTTAAGTTTTTTGTAAGATGAACTTGGTTGCATGTTCAAATTAGTATTTTTTGGTGGGATTGGCGATAAGAACCATTTCTTATATAAAGCGTCCATTTGACCAGTTTTCCATAAATTATTTACGGTACGGTCAGCAATTGCTTTAAATTTTGGGTCATCTTTTGCAATCATGATGCCATAAGGTTCTGATGAAAGTACTGGCCCTACAATTGCGAATGCTTTTGGTGTAGATGACTTGGCAATTAGACCAGCTAAGATATTGTCATCCATTACAAATGCTGCGGCACGACCAGATGCCATCATGGCAAATGAGTCAGAATGGTCTTTACCATAAATGTTTTGTACATTCAGTGACTGACCTTTTTCATTCATTTTAATGTACTTGTCTGATGTTGTACCTTGAGTCGTTACAACTGCTTTACCATTTAAATCAGCTAGACTCTTAATACCAGAGTTGGCTTTAACAGCCATACGCACTTCTGTTGCATAGTAGTTCGTTGAAAAACCAACTTGCTGCTGACGCTGTTTAGAGTTTGTAGTGGTACCACATTCCATATCAATATTGCCGGCTAAAAGCTCAGGAATACGTGTTGATGAAGTGACTGCCTTGTATTCAACTTTTAAACCAGGCATTTTCAATTCTTTTTTAATATCATTTGCGAACTGGTTACAAATGTCGACTGCATAACCTACCGGTTTACCTCCAACAACGTATGAAATTGGGTCGGATGATTCTCGGTGACCAATAACGATTTTTCCAGTACTTTTAATTTTAGCTAATGTATCTGCTGCCTGAATTTGAGAAGTAGCACCAACCGTACAAAGCATAACTGTTGAAACAATGAGAGAGGTTGCAGAACGTTTCATAAGAACTCCTTGATGATCATTCTCTCTATTTGTCTACAGAATCATTCTTATAGAGAAATAGAGCGATTTATTATTAAATTGCAATTATCGAGCCAACTTTTCCAAGCAGGACTCCATCCATTTGCTTCACTTATTATTCATCTGTTTCGCAGAATTAATACCTTTAAAACTGCTCACATGTTTCTACTTTAATCTAAGTTTTAATCTTCTGTCTATTATTAAGCTCATCTATTTACACTTAAATGTGGCAATTATTGATTACAATGTAAACACATGCACAATAAAGTGGCTTAAATTTTACTAAAAACTGTCTTTAGAAAAAGATTACTATTTTGATAAAAAGAAAAATTAAACTTATTAAACAGTTAGGTTGAAGCAGATTATTTTTATAAAAAAGAAGATAAAACATCAAAATAATATTTATAAATGTTTTAATGAAATCCATTTATAAAATTGATAGTAATATTTTTACAATTAAAATGTTTTTAGAAATATGACAAAAAAGGCCCGATTTATTTCGAGCCTTTTTATAAAATCTATAAATTAAATGCCTCGCCAATCAACTCGTGCATTCCTTTCAGTTTGATAAATTCTTAAAACATATTGTCCAAGCGGCAAATCAAGTAAACTTTTTTGATAATTGCTCCACTCTGGCGACACCTCTTCATCCTCTTCGGGTTCCCATGGCGTCCCTTTTATTTCTAATAAAGGTGCAAGCATAGAACACACCGAAATATCAGCGAGACTCAAGCGGTCTCCAACCATATAACGTGCTTGGTTTTCAATGAGGTACTGATTCAGCTCACTAATGAGTTCATCCATACGCTCTTTTGACTGGCTCACCACTTCCCCTTCAAGCTTATAGTTCTTCTTTACTAAAGTCTTGAGGAAAGGTTTTGATATTTTTTCAAACTGGCGCAAGTAACCTTGTTCGCCCATCATAATCTCTAGAGCATGGTCGCCGTGGGCTAAAGTATGGGCAAGTGCCCAACGACGTACATGTACACCCAGTTCATCTGCCAAACTATCTATCTTGAGTGTTTGCTGTCTAAGTTGCTCATCACGGCGTAAAAGTGCATGTTCTGGATAGGTATCATCCAGATAAAGCGCAATTTTAGTTGATTCAGCAATCCAGCGATGGTCATCTTTCAAAATTGGCAATAAATTTTGCCCTGTTTTGAGTTGTGCAAAAGCACGATGAAAGCCAGGAATCAAATTATGTGCAACGTAATCAAGTTCTTTATGGTCTAACAACCAGCGAGCTTTTTCACAATAATGAGATAAAGGAAACTGATACAAAACCCGCATAAAATCTCCACGTTTATTTTTATTTGACTATTCGTACAAAAATCGTCTTCGGTAAATAGATACTTTAGAAGCTATTTTTAATGAAAACAATGGATATTGTGCTCATTTTTCACTGACAGTTAGGTCTATATTTTTTATATCTTTTTTTACCGTACTTATAGCTCTTTTTCATATTAAAACTACTTTAGTAATTCATTTTGCAAACAAAAAGCATAATTATTTGATTTTTAATACATTTCTATATCTATATTTATCTATTAAAAATCAAAAAAAGTGCTTTGCATTTTTATTCATAAGCTGAGCATAAGTCCTCGTTTAGTGGAAAAATATTTCTTTTGTAAGGTAATGACAGCAATACAAGGTGTCATTATGTCTAATTCTCTATCTAAAACGACGGGATACGTCCAAGTCATTCAAAATGATCAACAAGCGATTAATGCCGCTTACCAAGTGGCTGATTTTGCTTTAGAGGGTCGTAATACACGTGATCAACAACGCTTATTACCGCATGAGCAAATCGAAAGCTTTAGCCAAAAAGGTTTAGGCGGAATTCGCATTGCAAAAAAATATGGCGGTGCTTTTGTTTCCAATAAAACTTTGGCTCAAGTTTTCCGTATTTTAAGTAAAGGCGATGCCAATGTTGGTCAAATTCCACAAAATCAGATTAGCCTGTTAAACCTCATCGAAATCTTGGGTACAGAACAACAAAAACAATTTATCTTTTCAGAAATATTAGCAGGCAAACGTCTTGCTAACGGCGGTCCAGAGCGTAATACACATGACTCAAAAACACTAAAAACAACGCTTACCATTGAAAATGGTAAATACATTTTAAACGGTGAAAAATTTTATTCGACTGGAACAAGTTTTGCGCATTGGCTCGCAATTAAAGCGGTTCATCCCGAAGGTCATGTGGTTTTAGTCATTGTTAACCGGGAGGCTCAAGGTATTGAAGTCATTAATGACTGGAATGGTTTTGGTCAGCGTACGACAGCTAGCGGCACAGTTAAATTAAATCATGTTGAAGTTAACCCTGATCTTATTTTTGATGAACGTTTATTGACACAAACCCCTACTTATCGCGGTGCTTATTCTCAGTTATTACAAGTTGCCATTGATGTGGGGATTGCAGAAGCTGCATTTGACGATACTTTATCGACTATTCATAAAGCACGCCCAATTATTGATGCAAATGTTGAAAAAGCCAGCTTTGAACATTACACCTTACAAGAAGTGGGTAAGTTAAATATTTTGCTCGATGCTGCAATCTTACTGCTTGATGAAGCTGCTGAATATTTAGATGAACTTGACCAACTTCAAACTGTGACTGATGAACAAGTAGCTAAAGCTTCAATTTTGGTTGCTGAAGCAAAGGTCTACGCCAATGATGCGGCTCTACAAATCTCTGAAAAATTATTAGAACTGGGCGGTAGCCGTTCAAGTTTAAGCCAACATAATTTAGATCAACATTGGCGAAATGCCCGTGTACATACCTTACACGACCCTGTTCGCTGGAAATTACATGCCATTGGCAATTATTACCTTAATGGTCATTTCCCTGCCCGCCATGCCTGGATTTAAGGAGAAATTGTCATGACTTCATATCAATCGGTTCAAACTAAACAAACATCGGCATCTGGCCAAGCGCACATTATTCAAAATGATGCTGAAGCATTAGAAATTGCCAAACAGTTTGCTGAGCAATTTAAAAAAACCGCAGTTGAGCGAGACTCTAAACGAATTTTACCCTATACCGAAATCGATGCATTGAGCCAATCTGGTCTTTGGGCAATTACAGTACCAAAGCAATATGGCGGTGCCGAAGTTTCAAGCCATACCGTTGCTAAAGTGATTGCACTTTTAAGCGGTGCAGATGGTTCAATCGGACAAATTCCACAAAACCATTTCTATGCATTAGAAGTATTACGCAATACAGGCACAGAAGCTCAAAAACAACGTTTATATGGCGAAGTGTTAAATGGCACTCGCTTCGGTAATGCACTTGCTGAGTTTAAAACTAAAACTTCAACCCATAAACAAACCAATATCCGTCCTCACGAAAATGGATATCTCATTCAAGGTGAAAAGTTTTACTGCACAGGAAGTTTATTTGCTCACCGTATTCCAACCTTAGTTTTAGACGATGCAGGCCGAGAATATCTAGCCTTTGTAAAAAGTGGTTCACAAGGATTGAAACTAGTTGATGACTGGTCTGGTTTTGGACAGAAAACCACAGGTAGCGGTACGGTTAAATTTGATCAGGTTTTTGTAGATGCAGATGATGTTATTCCTTTTGATACTGCATTTTTACAACCAACCTTAGTGGGCCCTTTTGCCCAAATTATGCATGCATCGATTGAGGTAGGTATTGCACGTGCAGCCTTTGAAGAAAGCTTGCAAAGAGTGCATCAGGCCCGCCCATGGATTGATTCAAATGTAGAAATGGCAAACCAAGATCCTTTAACGATTTATGAATTAGGACGCATTGCTGTCGATGTACGAGCTAGTGAAGGGTTATTAAAACAAGCTGCTCAATCAATTGATGCCGCAAAAATTGAAACCACACCTGAAAGCATTGCAAAAGCTTCAATTGATGTTGCCAAAGTGCGTGCTCATAGTACTGATATCGCACTCAAAGCATCGTCTAAGCTGATTGAACTTGCAGGAAGCCGTGGTAGTCAATCACAAGATGGTCTAGACCGTTTCTGGCGCAATGCGCGAGTACATACCTTACATGATGCCGCACGATGGAAATATTACTTTATTGGGAACTATGTTCTTAACGGTGTTCTACCACCTCGTCGGGGGACATTGTAATGGCAGATTTTAAAGCGAAAGAAATTTTACTCAATGCTTTTGATATGAACTGTGTTGGACATATCAATCATGGCTTATGGACACATCCACGTGATGAATCACACCGCTTTAATGAACTGAGCTATTGGACAGAACAAGCCAAAACCTTAGAAAGTGGTTTATTTGATGGTTTATTTATTGCGGACATTACTGGTGTGTATGACGTCTATCAAAATGGTATTGATCTGACTTTAAAAGAGTCCATTCAGCTTCCGAGCCATGACCCATCTACACTCATTTCAGCTATGGCGGCAGTCACTCAAAACTTAAGTTTTGGGGTCACTGTGAACTTAAGCTATGAGCATCCATATCAATTTGCTCGCCGCTTTGCAAGTCTCGACCATTTAACTCAAGGTCGTATTGGCTGGAATATTGTTACAGGTTATCTAGATAGTGCGGAACGCTTAATTGGTCAAAAGAGTTTAAAAGACCACGATGCCCGCTATGAGCAAGCTGAAGAGTTTTTAGAACTTTGCTATAAATATTGGGAAGGTTCATGGGAAAACGACGCAGTTAAAAAAGATAAAGCACGGCGTGTTTTTACAGACCCATCTAAGGTGCATACCATTCACCACCATGGAAAGTATTACCAGAGTGAAGGCGTGTTTCAGGTATCTCCTTCTGTACAACGCACTCCAACCCTATTTCAAGCAGGTGCTTCACCTAAAGGTATGCAGTTTGCAACACGTCATGCTGAATGTGTATTTATTGGCGGGGATAAACCCGAAAAGATACGCGAACAAGTGAAAAAGATTCGTACTCTTGCCGAACAGCAAGGACGCTCAGCGAATGATATTAAAGTGTTTGTCGGCATAACTGTTGTTGTGGCCGAAACACATGATCTGGCTGTACAAAAACTTAATGAATATCGTCAATATGCGAGCCCTGAAGCAGGCTTAGCGCATTATGCGAGTTCAACAGGCATTGACTTAAGTAAGTTTGCTGATGATGAAGCGATTCCTTACCAAAAAAGTAACAGTATTGTTTCGATTACCGAAAAATTTAAAGAGCAACAAATCACAAAAAATGACTTAAAAGCTCAGCATGTTTTAGGTGGTCGTTATCCCCTCATCGTGGGTAGTGGCGAAGAAGTTGCTGAATACTTAATTCATCTTTTAGATGAGACAGATATTGATGGCTTTAATTTGACACGTACAGTTGCACCTGAGTCTCACCACGACTTTATTCGCTTGGTTATTCCTGAGCTACAACAACGTGGTCGCTATAAAACTGCATATAAAACGGGTTCACTACGGAACAAAATTTTTAATCGGGGTGATCAATTACCAGAACAGCACCCTGTTCAAGCGTTCCGATGTAGTCCCTATAACAACAGCAAAAACCTAACAAAAATTGAAGAAATAACCGCTTAAATTTGGAGATAGACATGGCTCAAACAGCCTCTAAAAAATGGCTAGGCGTAGGCTTAGTCGTTGTAGTCCTTTTTGTTGCTTTATTCTTATGGAATAAACATCGTCAAAGTGGCTCAAATGAACTTGTGATTGGTATTAGCCCACCATTTGCAAAACCTTTACAAGCTGCTGCCGATGAAGCAAAGAAACAAGGTTTAAATGTAAAACTGGTTGAGTTTTCTGACTGGAACACACCAAACATTACCTTAAATCATGGGGATATTGATGCGAACTTTTTCCAGCATCAACCTTTCTTAGACAATGCAATTAAAGAAACAGGCTTTAAATTAAAGGCATTTGCAGTGGGTGCAGCCTCACATGTGGGACTGTATTCAAAAAAGTATAAAAGCTTAGATGAATTGCCACAAAACGCACGTGTAGTCATTCCAAATGATCCAGTGAATCAAGGTCGTGCCCTACTACTTTTACAACAAGCTAAATTAATTACGCTTAAAGATTCAAACAATCATTTATCTGCACTTAAAGATGTTGTTTCAAACCCTAAAAACTTGCAATTCATTGAGGTTGAAGGACCACAGACTGCCCGTGCAATTGATGATGTTGACTTGGCTTTTGGCTATCCACATTACTTACGCTTAGCAAAAACAGCTGACCCTAATAGTGCGCTTTTACTGGATGACAATACCAATAAACGTTATGCCATTTTGTTTGTAGTACGTGACGACTATCAAGATAAGGGCGACAAATTAAAGAAATTTGTTGAGATCTATCAAAACTCGCCAAAAGTTAAAGCTGTGTTAGATGCTGAAATTGGGCCAAAACTTTGGTTCCCTGGCTGGAAGTAATAACGGAAAGATTATGGCGATTCAGTTCAAACAGCATAAGTCTTGGTTACTCGGAATTACGATTTTAATCGTAGTTCTGGGCCTTGTCGGTTACCGTTATATTAAAAATAAACAAGCCGATGATGTTTTAACGATTGGCATTAGCCCGCCTTATGCTGAACTATTACAAAGCGTTGCCAATGAAGTAGAAAAGCAAGGCGTTCATGTCAAACTCGTTGAATTTTCTGATTGGCGAGCACCAAATGTTGCCGTACAAAACGGCGATATTGATGCAAACTTTTTTCAGCAAAGCGTATTTCTACGTAATGCTGTTAAAGAAACGGGTTATGACTTACATGCATTTGCCGTGGGCTCAGGAAGTCATGTGGGTTTATATTCAAAAAAATATAAATCACTTAAAGACTTACCTTCAAATGCACGTGTTGCTATCCCAAACGATCCCGTCAATTTAGCTCGCGCTTTAATTTTATTGCACCGTGCAGGTTTAATTCAGCTTAAAGACATTAATAATGAACTTTCAACCACTCAAGACATTATTGCTAATCCTAAACAGCTAAGCTTTGTTGAGGTTGAAGGCCCTCAAACCGCACATGCATATAACGATGTCGATTTAATTTTCGGTTTTCCTCACTACTTAAAAATGGCAAAGGTAACCGACCCACATAGCGCATTATTTTTAGATCCAATCGATAAAAAATATGCAATTTTGTTTGTGACCCGTCGCGATTACCAAGATAAAAACCAAAAACTTGCAACCTTTGTTAAAGCATTCCAGAACTCAAAACAAGCACAAGATATTCTGGATAAAGACTTTGGCCAAGGTATGTGGTTTCAAGGCTGGAAATAAGGAGAATGACCATGGTGAGTTTTGGATCACAAGTTGATTTTTCTCTACCCCATATCAAAATTCGTGGTTTAAATAAGTTTTACCAATCGCAGGGTCAAAAACTGCATGCTTTAAAAGAGATTAACCTTGATATTCCTCAAGGTAAGATTTTAGGCATTATTGGTAAAAGTGGTGCTGGAAAATCATCCCTACTCCGCACATTAAATGGCTTAGAACAAGTAAATACTGGCAGCATTCATATTCATCAACAAAATATTGCTGAATTGAGTCATGCCGAGCTTATTCAAACTCGCCAACGCATTGGAATGATTTTTCAACATTTCAATTTAATGTCTGCAAAAACAGTTTGGGAAAATGTGGCATTGCCCTTAAAAGTTTCCAATTACGACAAAGCAGATATTGATGAGCGTGTAAATGAAGTTCTGGCACTGGTAGGTCTTGCAGATAAGTCTGGCTACTACCCATCGCAACTTTCAGGCGGACAAAAGCAACGTGTCGGTATTGCACGTGCACTTGTTCACCACCCAGAAATTTTACTTTGTGATGAAGCAACCTCAGCACTTGACCCTGAAAGTACTGCCACTATTTTGGCTTTACTTAAAAAGATTAATCAGGAACTTGGCCTAACGATTGTACTCATCACTCATGAAATGCAAGTCATTCGAGAAATTTGTGATCAAGTCGTGGTGATTGACCAAGGTGAAATTGTAGAGGCTGGGCAAGTCTGGTCCGTATTTTCACGACCAGAGCAACAAATTACTCAAGAATTATTGAACCTTGAGCAGATCACTCTGCCTTTTAAAATCAGTCCTCTACCCGATGAAGATTCGACTCATATTATTGTAAAACTGAAATATGAGGCTGAAGCACATCAGGTTCCAGATATTCAAGAACTACTTGCTAGATTTAAAGCACCGGTCAATTTATATCAAAGTCAAGTCGATACCATTCAAGGGCATATTATTGGTTCACTTTTAGTGGGTATTCCTAACGTAGAAATTGATCTTTCATCTATACGACAAGACGCATCAACTGCAATTGCACAATTTGAGGTACTTGGCTATGCACGACCAGCTCATTGATTTATTAATTACTGGAACTGTAGATACCTTACTCATGGTAGGTGCATCTGCGTTGATTGCTTTTTTAATTGGCTTACCTATTGCTGTTGTTTTGGTTAGCACTTCTGAGCATGGCATTCATCCGTCGCAAAAGATTAATCAGGCTTTGGGTTGGGTCATCAACATTACTCGCTCCGTCCCCTTTCTTATTTTAATGGTTGCACTGATTCCGCTTACTCGCTGGATTGTAGGTACAAGTTATGGCGTTTGGGCAGCCGTTGTTCCATTGACGATTGCGGCAATTCCCTTTTTTGCACGTATTGCAGAAGTCAGCTTACGCGAAGTCGATCAGGGCTTAATTGAAGCTGCACAGGCCATGGGTTGTAACCGTAAACAAATTATTTGGCATGTGCTTTTACCAGAGGCTTTACCGGGTATTGTGGCAGGCTTTACCGTGACTATTGTGACTATGATTAACTCCTCTGCGATTGCTGGTGCTATTGGTGCAGGTGGTCTAGGAGACATTGCTTATCGTTATGGCTATCAACGTTTTGATATGCAAATTATGTTGGCTGTAATTTTTGTGCTCATTGTTTTAGTCATGTTAGTACAAGCGACTGGCGATGCATTAGCCCAGCAACTTGATAAACGTAAAGTTTAAAAGCAATACAACCCCGCTCTAGCCATGACTTTGTCATGGCTTTCATGTAAAATCAGCGACAATTTTTAATTTACACATTTGTGAGTGGTTTTCATGGGTTTTAATTGCGGTATTGTTGGTCTGCCAAACGTAGGGAAATCTACCCTTTTCAATGCATTAACGAAAGCAGCGATTGCAGCGGAAAACTTCCCTTTCTGTACCATTGAACCAAACACAGGTATTGTTCCTGTACCAGATCCACGTTTAGACAAACTTGCTGCGATTGTTAAACCACAGCGTATTTTGCCAACTACAATGGAATTTGTGGACATTGCAGGTCTTGTTGCTGGTGCGTCAAAAGGTGAAGGTTTAGGTAACCAATTCCTTGCTAACATTCGTGAGACTGATGCAATCGCTCATGTTGTACGTTGTTTCGAAGACGAAAACGTAATTCACGTAAATGGTAAAATTGATCCATTAGACGACATCGCAACTATTAATACTGAACTTGCGCTTGCAGACCTTGAAACTGTTGCTAAAGCAATTTTACGTTTAACTAAAGTTGCTAAAGGCGGTGACAAAGAAGCTGTAGCAACTAAAGCAGTTTTAGAAAAAATCCAACCTTTACTTGACGAAGGTAAACCAGCTCGTGCGGCTGATTTGTCTGATGACGAACGTAAATTAGTTCGTGGTTTTGGTTTAATGACTTTAAAACCAACCATGTATATTGCAAACGTTGCAGAAGATGGTTTTGAAAACAACCCACACTTAGACGCAGTTAAAAAACTTGCGGCTGAAGAAAACGCAATTGTTGTTCCTCTTTGCAACCAAATCGAAGCTGAAATTTCATTATTAGAAGATGAAGATCGTGCTGAGTTCTTAGAAGCAATGGGTATGGAAGAACCAGGCTTAAACGTGGTTATTCGTGCAGGTTATGCACTTTTAGGTTTACAAACTTATTTCACTGCCGGTGTACAAGAAGTACGTGCTTGGACAGTAAAAGTTGGTGCAACTGCTCCTCAAGCGGCTGGTGTAATTCATACTGACTTCGAAAAAGGCTTTATCCGTGCTGAAGTTGTTGCATATGATGACTTCGTACAATACAACGGTGAAAACGGCGCTAAAGAAGCTGGTAAATGGCGTTTAGAAGGTAAAACTTACGTTGTTCAAGACGGCGATGTTATGCACTTCCGTTTTAACGTATAAGTTAAAGCTCAAAAAAAGCCCCATCATATTGGGGCTTTTTTTATGTTTAATGACTTAAATCCATCGCCTCTCGTTTACTACGCGCCTCTTGTAAAATACGCGCATGCAAAGGCTTTCTAAAACCCAGCATAAATATAAATTCTGCCAATACAAATAATGGCCCTATGGCAAGTCCAATCACATCATCAACAAAAGCAGGTTTTTTCTTTTCAAAATAATGCCCAACAAACTGAAAGACCCAACCCACCACAAAGAATCCAATACTTGCAGCTAACCATTGTCCTAAAGAAAACTCGGCAATTTGGCTTGCGAATGGATACGCAGCGACTAAAATAATCAGCATGAGTAAACCAAAAACTTTATCCAAAATGAAATAATAGATCGTACTAGCTGCAATCAACACTATAGCTAAAGTCAGTTTAAAACTGCCAATATCGACTCCAGCTCTCGCAGTTAAACATAAAATTGAAAACACGATGAGCGGAATACCGATAAAATGCGTCAAAATATTTTGATGGTTTAAATGATAAGCCGCATATTTGCTAAGCTGTCGCTCCAAATTTGACATGAGTTGTTCCCTATTCATCTATCTATAGTCATACTGTACAAATAAGGAAAACTTAAAGTTGTCAGCTATTTGACAAAGTAATGATTTTTTTCATGGATGGGCTGATATTGGATCTTATTTATATTAATCGATTAAGAGAAAACACGTGGTTTAGTTTGCTTCCAGAAGCATTCCAAAACTTTATTCTAGAGCATGGTAAGCAAAGAACCTTTGAAAAAAACAATTATGTGTTCCGTGCCCAAGATGTGTTTGATGGCATTTATACTGTGCTTGAAGGCTCAATTAGCTTGGGGTATGTCGATGTAAACGGGAATGAAGCCCTTTCTGCAATTGCTGAGCCAATTATGTGGTTTGGTGAAATATCCCTGATTGACCATGAACCGCGTTCACACGATGCGATTGCTTTGAAAAAAAGTATCGTTCTACATATTCCTGCAAAACCATTAAATGAGCTACTCAAGGACAATCCGTATTATTGGTACTACTTCGCGCGCTTAACCAGTCAAAAGCTCAGATATGTTTTTTTAGAACAGATCGCTATCCAAACACGCAGTATTTCTCAAAGACTTGCTCAACGTCTGTTGTTTATTTTAGAGGGTTATGGCAATCACATTTTTATCCAAGAAAAGCAAATTCACATTTCTCAAGAGCAATTAGCTAATATGCTAACTACTTCAAGACAGACCATTAATCACGAATTAAACTTGTTAGAAAAACAAAATATTATTAAAATTGCCTTTAGAAAAATTGAAATTTTAGATATCAAAAAATTAAGTTTAATTGCAAAATCTAATACTTAAAGGCTCTATATAATAAAAACTTAAAATTAAATTAAAAAATCAGATAACACTGCAAAATAAAACATTGTTCAAACTCTATTTCACAAAATAAGTATTCCAAAACAGAAATTTTCATTTTACACTCAGACTGAGCAATAATACTCAAAAACTCAACAAGGCGCTGATTAACATGAAAAAATTATCAACAATTCTTACAGCTGGCGTATTGGCAATGTTAAGTGTTTCGGCATTTGCATGTCCAAAGGGAACTCAACTCCAAGGAGGAACTGGACCACATCATAAAGGCGGTAAATGTGTTGCTGTAAGCGGCAAACCTACTGCTCAAAAAGCAAAAAAAGAAGCTGAAAAAACAAAACAAGATGTTAAAAAAGATATGAATGAGCAAAAACATGCTGCAATGACTAGCGCAACTCACGCTAAACAAGAAGCAAATCAAGCTACTCACCAAATGAAACAAGATGCTGTAAAAACTGCGAACAATGCTAAAACTACGACAAAACCATAATTAATATTGATTAATTTATAAGTTAAAAAAAGCGAGATTCAAAATCTCGCTTTTTTATATGCAATGACTTTATTTTGGAGATGTATTTCCTAAATTTGGATTTGCAATTGCATCCTTACACTGCTGTTTATCTCGCTCGTAATCAGCCTGTTTTTGAGCAACAGAATTTGAATTTTCCACAGTTTCTCTTGCCCACACATCTAGACTTGTTAAGGCTTTGCGGCAAAGTGCATATTTTCCTTCAGTTACCGAATCTGTCATTTTTACATTAATACGCCAATCTGTACTGAGCTGACGTAAGGGTTTACGAACCTTATCATTTATCTGACTAAGCTGTTTCCCATAGACTAAAGGATCAACCGTGTTAATTAATGTCCATGCCTTATTTGCATAGACCGTTGCATCATTCGTTAATTTCGGCGCTGGTTTAATTTCAACTTTTTTATCCGTGCTCTGATTCCCATTATCACAGCCTTGCAATATAAATACGCTCGCACTCAGGATGGCGATATAAACTAAACGAGTCTTTGATTTGAACATATCAAACTGCCGAATTAAACATTTCGGCACTATGCTATTAAATTCAGCTACAATACTCAATCTTTCAAGTTTTTATAATTGGTTTACTGCCAAGGTGTTTTGTGTCAAATCAACAACAGATGGCTGCTCAAACAGCAACTTTTTGGCAAGGTGCCAAAGATAGTCAAGCCATCGTACTTACCTATTTACCCGTTTCTTTTGCTTTTGGCGTTTCTGCATCTCAATTTGGTTTTAGTCCGTGGGAAGCATTTTTTCTTTCTTGCTCGATGTATGCCGGAGCTAGTCAATTTCTGGTTGTGGCACTTTTAGCTAGTGGTTCATCTATTTGGTTAACTGCCCTAACGGTTATTGCACTTGATATTCGCCATGTCCTTTATGGCCCAGCGCTCTATAACCTAATTCCGAATAAACTGAACTTAAAAAAGACGGCTGTTTGGGCTTGGGGTCTTACAGATGAAGTTTTTGCGAGTGGAATGATTCAGCTTTCACAGCGCAAGCAACAATGGTCTGAATCTTGGATGTTAGGTTTAAGTCTGTTCAGCTGGATGTCGTGGGCAAGTGGTTCGTTGTTAGGTGGACTCTTTGCAGATCAAGTCGCTCATCTTCCAAAATTTTTACAAGCAGCTCTAGACTTTTTACTACCCGCTTTATTTTTAAGTTTTTTACTCGCGGCTTTTGAACGTAAACATACTTTGGTTGTCGCTGTATCTTTAGTGGTTTCAGCCTTAGCCTGTTATTGGATTAACTTATCTGCTGCTATTTTTATTGGTATTTTTTCAGGCATTTTAGCGGGTCTATTTAAACATTATGTGCTGAAACAGTTTGATGAGGTTGAAGCCTAATATGAACTTAGAAATTATTTTGGTCGGTATTATTGTTGGTATTGCCAATTTTGCTTCACGCTTTGGGCCATTCTTTGTTATACAAAAACTACAAGGTACTCATCAAAAACGTGGTTCTGTCTGGATAAAAATTGCATTGGGAAGTATTGGTATATCTGCAATTAGCGCCATGCTTGTGGTTGCCACCCTTCCACCACTTCTTAAAAATCCAGATAAAAGTTTAGCAATGCTCATCGGCTTTCTGGTTTTAGCAGGTCTTTATTTTAAATTTAAGAAAATTGTTCCAGCAACGTTAACTGCTGCGCTCGTTTATGGCTTGATCTACACTTATTTACCTTTATAAATAGATAAACTTATCAACCTTATATAATATATAAATACTAGAAGTGATTAAAAATAATGACTTCTTAGTATGAAAACTCATTTTTGAAATTTATTAAAAGATAACACCATCTAGCGATTAGAGATAAAAATGTCACAAGTTAAAATTTATGCAAATGAACAAACCATCATGCAATATCGAGAAATGCTTTCTCATGCAGTTCATCAAGCGCTGATTGAAGAATTGAAATACCCAATAGAGAAAAAATTTCAAAGGTTTATTAGCCTTAAACCGGAAAACTTTATCTATCCATCAGATCGAAGCCAGCACTACGTTATTATTGAACTTTCAATGTTTACTGGCCGAAGTACCGAAGCCAAGAAAAGATTAATCCAAACTTTATTTCGTAATATTGAACAGTATTGCCGAATTGCCCCACAAGACATTGAAATCACTATTTTTGAAACCCCTAAAGAAAATTGGGGCATCCGTGGTCAAAACGCAGATGAATTACGGTTAAATTATCAAGTTAACGTTTAAAAATGACTTACCGCATTGTCTGACAAAATTCATCTTTTTATGCGTTATAAGGCTTAACTCCACCATAAGTTCTGCTATGCTTAAAAAAATAATTTTGTCAGGATGATTCGCATGAGCGTGACACTCGGTACCCCACTTCAATCTTCTGCATTTAAAGTTTTATTGTTAGGTTCAGGAGAGCTTGGCAAAGAAGTTGTAATTTCTTTACAACGCCTTGGTGTTGAAGTACATGCAGCCGACCGTTATGATCACGCACCAGCCATGCAAGTTGCACACTTTTCTTATGTGTTAAATATGGCTGATCCTGCTCAATTAAAACAGCTCATTGAAAAAGTTAAACCGAATTTAATTGTTCCAGAAATTGAAGCAATTGCGACAGAAGTTTTGCTTGAGATTGAAGCTAACCAAACAGCAACTGTTATTCCTTCTGCTAAAGCTGTAAACCTCACCATGAACCGTGAAGGTATTCGTCGCCTTGCGGCTGAAGAGCTTGGTTTACCTACTTCTGCTTATCGTTTTGCTGACTCTTTAGAAAGTTTCCGCGCTGCTTGTGATGATATTGGTTATCCTAACTTTGTAAAACCAGTCATGTCATCTTCAGGTAAAGGTCAGTCTCGTGTAAAAAGTTTCGATGAAGTCGATGCGGCTTGGGAATATGCAATGCAAGGTGGCCGTGTTAATCAAGGCACTGTCATTATTGAATCTCAAATTGATTTTGATTTTGAAATTACCTTACTTACTGTTCGTGCTAAAAACCCTGAAACCGGTGAAATTGAAACTCACTACTGTGACCCAATTGGCCACCGCCAAGATGCAGGCGATTATGTAGAAAGCTGGCAACCTCAACCCATGACCCCTGCTGCACTTGAAGAAGCAAAACGTATTGCAAATAAAGTGACAACAGCACTTGGTGGCTGTGGTATTTTTGGTGTAGAACTGTTTATTAAGGGCGATAAAGTTTGGTTCAGTGAAGTTTCACCTCGTCCACACGACACAGGACTTGTAACTTTAGCGTCTCAGTATCAAAGTGAATTTGAACTGCATGCACGTGCCATTTTAGGTTTACCTGTAAACACAGCACGCCACAGTGTGGCCGCCAGTGCCGTAATTTATGCAGGTGTAGATGCTAACAATTTAAGTTATAGCAATCTGAATGTAGCTTTAGCTCATCCAGATACCGACTTACGTTTGTTTGGTAAACCGGAAGGTTTCAAACGTCGTCGTATGGGTGTTGCAACTGCTCGTGCTGAAAATACTGATCTTGCTCGTACTTTAGCGAAAGAAACCGCTGATCAAGTAAGTGTTCAAACAAACTCTTAATTTTTACTTATTGGTAGACCCATTTTCATGATCAATACATCGCCATTGTTGAACTATGTCTCAAGTCATCATGATATTAAAGCCATTAATCAGTGGCGAACGGATGTAGAAAAGCAATTGCAAGATTCATATGAAAATGGGCAATCTATTCGTGAAATTATTAAAGCCCGTTCAGATCTAGTTGATGAGGCACTGATCTTTTTATGGAAACATGCTGAACTTGATCAGGCTGAATTGGGTCTTTTTGCTGTAGGTGGCTATGGGCGCCGTGAAATGCTACCCTACTCTGACGTCGATATCATGATTTTGTCAGAACATGAAATCAGTGAAGAAAATGAAAAACGTATCTCTACTTTTATTTCTTCATTATGGGACGTTGGAAACTTTAAACCCGGCATTAGCGTTCGTACCATTCAAAGTTGTGTTGAGCAGGCTGCTACCGATTTAACCGTTGCAACAACACTCATTGAAGCGCGTTTAATTACAGGTAATACTCAACTTGCGAGATGGCCTCGCCGCATTGTTTCGCAGACGTGGACAGATAAAACCTTTTATGACGCAAAAATGGCAGAACAAGCTAAGCGTTACCACCAACACAACAATACTGAAAGTAATTTAGAACCTGACATTAAAAATGCACCCGGCGGTATTCGCGATATTAACCAGATTGGTTGGATTGCCAAACGCCACTTCCGTGTAAACCGTATTTATGACTTAGTACATTTAGGCTTTATTTCAGAATTTGAGTTGGGTGTTTTAGAAGAAGCTGAAAGTTTTCTTTGGGAAATTCGTCACCACTTACACCGTTTAGCGAAACGTGACGAAAACCGTTTGCTTTTTGACCATCAAAGAGAAATCGCCGCAAAATTTGGCTATGTTCGTCAAGAAGGTCAACCTGTAAATTACGGCGTTGAGCAGTTCATGAAACGCTACTACCGTACGGCGCAGCAAGTTTCGACACTGAATGAAATGCTACTGGCGTATTTTAGCGAATCGGTGATTACCCCTCGACTCCCCAACTACGAACGCAAAATTGAAGTTGTTAACGATCACTTTAAAATTGTCGATAATAAACTTGCCGTACAGCATCATAAAATATTTGCAGAACATCCAAGTGCGATTTTAGAGTTGTTCTATATTTTAGCGAATAGACCAGATATCGAAGGTATTCGTGCTCGTACTTTGCGTTTATTGATTCTTGCAGCGAAAAGAATTAACCAAAATTACCGTAATAACCCAGAAAACCAAGCATTGTTTATGTCGATTATTCGCTCACCATATCGTCTATACGATACCTTGGTTGCGATGAAACGTTATGGTGTTTTAGGAAACTATATTCCTGCTTTTGGTCAAATTATGGGTCTTATGCAATATGACCTATTCCATATCTATACAGTCGATGCTCATACTTTATTATTACTGCGCAATTTAAATCGTTTTAGAGAACCTGAATTTGCTAAAGAGTTCCCTGTTGTAAGTTCAGTTTTCCAACGTCTTGCGCGTCAAGATATTGTATTTATTGCTGCTTTATTCCATGACATCGCAAAAGGTCGTGGTGGTGACCATAGCGAACTCGGTGCCGAAGATGCGATTGAGTTTGGGCGTGCACATGGCTTTACAGAACGTGAATGCAAATTAATTGCTTGGTTGATTCAAAACCATTTGCTCATGTCACTCACTGCTCAGAAAAAAGATATTTCCGATCCAGATGTCGTCAAAGACTTTGCAGAAAAACTTGGCGATATGGAGCATCTCGATTATCTATACACCTTAACGGTTGCCGATATTAATGCGACAAATCCAAAACTTTGGAACACATGGCGTGCCTCGCTTATGCGTCAGCTTTATACGCATGCCCGTGATGTAATCCGTACCGGTTTAGGCCGTCCTGTTGACTATCAAATGCTGATTGAAGACACCAAATTTGCAGCAAGTGAATTACTCGTGAATAACTTCGCATTAGCAGATGTCGAAAAAGTATGGCAAGAACTGGGTGATGAATACTTCATTAAAGAATCGGCAGATGAAATTGCATGGCACACACAAGCAATTTTAAAACATGGTGATAACCCAGAGCCATTAGTCCTCTTGCGTGCTCACCGTAAAGCAGCTCAAGATGCGGTACAAATCTTTATTTATACACGCGATCAACCTAACCTGTTTGCTACAACCGTTGCCGTTTTAGACCGAATGAACCTAGACGTTCAGGACGCAAAAATTATCACGGCAAGTACAGCATTTAGCTTAGACACCTATGTTGTACTGGATCGTTTCGGTACATTGCTTACCGACCCAGAACGCGAAGAAACTGTTAAAAATGCATTGGTGAAGGCGCTTAGTCAGCCAGACCAATATCCGGGACTCATGCAACGCCGTATTCCACGTCAATTACGTCACTTTGACATTGAAAATACAGTCGACGTTACATTGAATGAAGCTTTACAGCAAAACATGGTCGAAATTTCAACACTTGACCATCCTGGCCTACTTGCACGTGTAGGTGGTTTATTTATGATGCAAGGTTTAGACATCCATTCAGCCCGAATTGCAACTTTAGGTGAACGTGCCGAAGATATTTTCTTTGTCACCAAAAAAGATGGGAAACCGCTGAATCACGAAGAGGTTAAACTCTTCTCGGAAAAACTGAAAGCTGCATTAGATGAAGCATCTAATCAAATTTGTCAGCACTGAAACTCAACTACTTGGTAACTGTTTAATGAACTCTAGCTTGTCGTTATTACATCCGTATCCATTTGAAAAGTTAAACCAACTTTTTAAGGATATTACCCCAGCTAACCTTCCCTTGATTCCTCTATCAATTGGCGAACCGAAGCACCCAGCACCAGAGTTTGTTAAACAGGCTATTATTGATAACTTTAACCATCTATCCACTTACCCAAACAGTAAAGGCTTACCTGAGCTTCGCCAAAGTATTGCAGACTGGCTAACTAAGCGTTTTAAACTGAATAGTATTAGTGCTGAAAACCACATTTTGCCAGTGTCTGGTACGCGTGAAGGAATTTTCTCTTTTGTTCAAGCATTAATTAACCGTGAAGATGCACCGTATGTGGTAATGCCGAATCCGTTTTATCAAATTTATGAAGGTGCAGCATTACTTGCCGGCGCAAAGCCATATTTCATTAATTGTACAGAAGAAAACGGATACTTAGGTGATTTTGATGCAGTGCCAGCTGAAGTATGGGAAAAAACAGCCCTTCTTTTTGTATGTACACCGGGGAACCCAACAGGTACTGTGCTTTCTAAAGAACAATTTAAAAAGCTGATTGCCTTATCTGATCGATATAATTTTGTTATTGCTTCTGATGAATGTTATTCAGAACTTTGGTTCGACCAAGCCCCTACAGGTTTATTAGAAGTTTGTGCTGAACTTGGACGTGATGACTACAAAAACTGTATCGTCTTCCATTCACTTTCAAAACGTTCAAACTTACCGGGTATGCGCTCAGGTTTTGTAGCAGGTGATGCTGATTTATTAAAACCATATTTGCAATACCGTACCTATCACGGTGCAGCAATGCCTGTTCAACATCAACTTGCATCAATTGCGGCATGGAATGATGAAGATCATGTTGAAGAAAACCGTAAGCAATATCGTGCAAAATTTGACTTATTCCAATCTGAACTAGGCCATTTACTGCCATTACAAAAACCTGATGCTGGTTTTTACTATTGGCTAAAAGTTGATAATGATGAAACTTTTGCCAAGATGCTCATGGAAAAAGCACACATTAAAGTTTTACCGGGTCGTTATCTATCTCGTGATACGGAACAAGGTAACCCTGGAGCCAACCATGTACGTATGGCTTTAGTGGCAGACTTGGCACAATGTGAAGAAGTAGTTATGCGTTTAAAAGCAGTTCTTTAAGTCTCTTCTTGGCAGTTGTACAGCCTTTTACTCAGGTTGTACAACTGGGCTATAACACTATTTATAGGTAATCAAAAGCACAGCAAAAATAATAAAAGCAATACTAGAACAATAGTATAAACCTGTCGCAGAGCGCTTAATTTTGTCTAAAACCCGCCCCTGAGTAAGTAATCCAATCAGTAGAATATTCCAACCAAGAACAACTCCAACCATCCATACACTCATGAGCAGTTTTTGAATTAAGCTGAACTTATATTGTATAAGCAGCATCAAACTACTATAAAACATAATATTTTTAGGATTTAGAAGACTAGACTGCACACCTAACATTAAACTTTTAATTTTGTTTTTCTTAAGGTTGGCTTGATCACTTAAATTATTGTCTTCAGTTGAAAAAGATAAAACACTAGATCTGGCTGCCTTAAAGCAAAGAACACTCAAATAAACTAAATAAGCTGCACTAAGCCATTTCAATAATGTAAGAATGCTACTGCTCAAATCTCCAAGCAGCATAAAACCAAACAAACATGCAGCTAAAATTAAAGCATTTCCGAAAGTAATGCCCAAAACAACACCATAGGTATAACCGCGTCCTTTTTGCAGAAGACTAGTGAGAATTAAAAAGAAATCTGGACCCGGAGATAACAATGCTAAGAAATGAGTAAATACGAGAACTAAAAAAATTTCCATAACAGCTTCATCTATAAAACAGTCTGGAAAATCTTAAAAATAGAAGCGAATCATTTCTTGTAAATTATTGCGCGGCTGCAAGTTGAAACTGTCGAGGAGTAACTCCAGTATGGGCTTTAAATGCTTTATGAAAATGACTTTGATCACTAAAGCCTAAATTGACAGCCAGCTCTGCGAGTGAAATTCCTTGTTTAAGGAGTTCTCGAGCTTGGTTAATCTTTAAATTTATTTGAAAGGCATGTGGTGTTAAACCAACATTGGCTTTAAATAGCCGTATGATTGCCTATCTGCTCAAACCAACCTGCTGGGCAAGTTCCTCTAAAGAAATAAAATTCTCAGAAGAAGTAATCACATCGACCAAATTTAGAAAATCTTTATATAAATATTGAGGTTTTTGTATTTCTTCTAAAATAAAATGAGGCAATAACAAATGTATAAGACAATGAAGAAGCGCCTGTTCCTTTTCAAGAATTAGCTTTTGCGTATCAAAAAGTGTCTTATTCATTTCAGTAAGAGCTTTGTATAAAGTTTCATCTTTTATAATGATCGGCTTATGCTGTGGCAGATGCAAATCAAAACCTTGCTGTTGAAACTCTGAATATAACTGGCTTAACCAAGTCAGATCTAAATGCAACATTTGGTAACTCCAAGCCATATTTGGCTTAGGATTACAAGAATGCTCAATATGGGCGGGTACAATAACTAAAGTACCCGCGGAGATCTCTTGCGCAGTGCTAAAAGAACTTTTAAAAATACTATTCCCTTCGTCTACAGCACCAATTGAAAATGTTGGATGGCTATGAGACTTATAACATGTTCGGCTAAAACACGACCTTCGAGTTTCAACATATGGCATTCGCCGATCTTGCCAAAACTCGAAAGGTTGAGGAATAGCGTTCATTGAATCGATTAGCCCGCTAATGCTTTTTCAATATCGGCTTCCAATGCCTCTGGTTTAGTTGTAGGTGCATAACGATTTAAAACTGAACCATCTTTGCCAACCAAAAACTTGGTAAAGTTCCATTTAATACTACTACTTCCCAAAATTCCTTTTGCTTCACGTGTTAAATATCTAAAAATCACATGAGCTTCAGGGCCTTTTACATCTACTTTGGCAAACATAGGGAACTTCACCCCATAATTTCGCTGGCAGAATGCTCCGATTTCTTTATTATTTCCTGGATCTTGCCCACCAAACTGATTGCAGGGAAAACCTAAAACTTCTAAACCTTGATCTTTATATTTTTCATAAAGTTTTTCGAGACCCGCAAATTGTGGAGTAAAACCACATTTGCTGGCAGTATTTACAATTAATAAAACTTTACCTTTGTAATCAGCAAATTGCTTAATATCACCTTCTAACAATTCAGCTTCAAACTGATAAATGTTACTCATGGATAAGTTTCCTCGTCATTTTTTTCTTGTGTTTTAAGTTGTAATGATGCCGAGTTCACACAGTAGCGCAAACCAGTCGGCTGTGGTCCATCTTCAAAAACATGCCCAAGATGAGCTTCGCAATCATGACAAACAATTTCTGTTCTGACCATACCATGCGTTAAATCTTCATGTTCTTCAATGACCGTTCCATTTACTGGACGAAAGAAACTTGGCCAGCCGCAACCGCTATCGTATTTCGCATCTGATGAGAACAATTCCGCGCCACAACAACGACAAACATAAGTACCGTGTTGCTTAGTGTTCCAGTATTGCCCCGTAAAAGCTGGTTCAGTGCCCTTTTGTCGCGTTATCCGATATTCTTCTGGTGATAACTCTCTTTGCCATTCCCGGTCTGTTTTATTAACTTTTCCCATGAGCTGCACCTTTTATTCTGATGTAAACATAAATTGATAATCGTATTTTATATTTACGCCATTCATCAAAAAAACACTAGTCTCTGAACGTAAAATTTGTTGGAATTTAATCATCTAAGTAATGGAAAGCAAAAGGTAAGCAAATTATAAAAACAAAAGTAAGCAGATTTATGCTTTATTTTCTTTCAAGGAAGCAAAGATGGTGCTATTCTTGTTTGGCACGGTTGTATAGGACAAAACATGTCTCAGAAAAAAAGTGTGCTTTTCCAGCAACTATTACCAGTTATCAAACAGTATCAGCAATCGGGCTTTACCCATGAAAAAATTGTTGAATTACTAAAAGATCAACACGATCTGAATTTGGTGACAGTTAAAACATTTAAAAGTTATTTATACCGATATGCAAAAGTGAATCCAGCTATGTCTAAAAATACTGCTACTCTCCAATCCATGCCAACTTCTCGGGAAATTAAGAAATCATCGAAGCTTGAGCATGTTTGCTATGACATTCGCGGACCTGTATTACGAGCCGCCAATGAAATGGAAGAGCAAGGACATAAAATCATTAAGCTAAATATCGGCAACCCTGCTCCATTTGGTTTTGAAGCACCACAAGAAATTATTAATGACGTTGCTTTAAACCTGCCAAATGCAATTGGCTATGTTGACTCAAAAGGTATCTTTCCAGCACGTAAAGCGATCTGCCAGTATTACCAGCAAAAAGGCATCCTAAATATGCACGTGAATGACGTGTATATCGGTAACGGCGTGTCTGAACTTATTGTCATGGCTATGCAAGGTCTACTTGATGATGGCGATGAAATGCTCATTCCAATGCCGGACTATCCACTTTGGACAGCAGCCGTTAATCTTTCAGGTGGTACTGCCATTCACTATAAATGTGATGAAGAAAACAGTTGGTATCCAGATATTGCCGATATTGAAAGTAAAATTACTTCAAATACGCGCGGTATTGTGATTATTAACCCAAACAATCCAACTGGTTCGGTATATCCACGCCACGTGCTTGAACAAATTGTGGCACTTGCCAAGAAATACGACCTCATTCTATTTGCTGACGAAATTTACGACAAAATTGTTTATGACGGAATTGAGCACGTTTCAGTTGCCTCTTTAGCCGGCGATCAGCTATGTATTTCGTTCAATGGCTTATCAAAAGCTTATCGTATTGCTGGTTTCCGTTCAGGTTGGATGGCAATCACAGGCGATAGAAGTCGTGCATTAGATTATATTGAAGGCCTAGACATGTTGGCTTCTATGCGTTTATGTGCAAACGTACAAGCTCAATATGCAATTCAAACTGCACTTGGTGGCTATCAATCTATTAATGACTTAATCCGCCCGGGAGGTCGTTTATATGAACAGCGCAATATCGCATGGGAAATGTTAAATGAGATTCCTGGGGTAAGCTGTGTTAAACCAGAAGGTGCAATGTATTGTTTCCCACGACTTGATCCTAACATTTACCCAATCGAAGACGATGAAAAATTAATGTTAGATTTACTTCGTGCCGAAAAAGTACTTTTAGTACAAGGAACGGGATTTAACTGGCCAACACCAGACCATTTCCGCGTTGTTTTCTTACCAGCAGAAAATGAATTACGTGAAGCAATTGGTCGTTTAGGTCGTTTCTTAGCAAATCGCCGTTAAAAAATGCATAATAAAAAAGGCATCTTAAATTAGATGCCTTTTTTGTTTTTTATATCATCTATATATGCATTTAAAATTTATTCGCTTCTATTTAAAAAATTAATAAATTAAATTAATATATTGATTCATATATTTTTTTAATAAATTTAATTCACTACACTCGTTCCCTAAAAAGAAACTAAGATTTTTTACCATTCGATTAAATTATTATATTTTTCCTTTATTTGCTTTTTAGCAATTATGCAAAAAATGCATGAGTTGATATTTTTTTGCATTTCACACTGCTTCAAAATCGAGCAACAATCCCTTTCCATAACAACATCACCATATTCGATTCGGTTAACACTGATGCAGATTTAGGAAGATGAAATCAGTTAAAGGACCGAACTGAAGTTACAAGGAAAGCTTTTCAATCATCTCTAGCCCATCTAAAAGATGATTGAACCCAAAGGATAGAGGTTCATATGAAGCAAAAGAAATTGCTCAAGTATATTGTGGTTGCTATTTTATTAGGAGTATTGACGGGTTGGATCTGTCACCACTTCTTTAACGAAGGTGAGCAACTGAAGCAAATCGCTTCTTATTTTAATATCGTCACAGATATCTTTTTACGTCTCATCAAAATGATTATTGCACCATTGGTATTTGCCACAATTGTGTCTGGCATTGTATCTATGGGTAAATCAACTTCTATTGGTAGTATCACGCTTAAGTCAATGACTTGGTTTATTACTGCGTCGTTTGTATCGCTTGCAATCGGTATGGGCTTAGTCAACTTTTTCCAGCCTGGCGCAGCATTAAATTTAGTATTACCAACAGCTCAAGAACTCAGTAGCGCCACTCTCCCAGCGACTACTGGCTTTACACTACAGTCATTCTTAAGCCATGTATTCCCGCGCAGTATTGCAGAAGCAATGGCAAATAATGATATTTTACAAGTGCTTGTCTTTGCCATCTTCTTTGGTTCAGCACTTGCTTATGTAAATCAGGGTAAAGAAAAAGACTCCGTTATTATTCGTCTAACGGATGAACTCAGTAAAATCATGTTCCGTATTACTGATTACGTCATGAAATTTGCACCTGTAGCAGTGTTTGCAGCGATTGCATCTGCAATTACCGTACAAGGCCTAGGCTTAATTGTTGACTACGGTATTTTAATTGCAGAGTTCTACTTCGGTCTTTTATTACTTTGGATCATTTTGTTCTCTGTTGGTGCAATCGTACTTAAAAAAGATATCTTCCGTTTAGGTAAGTTAATTCGAGAACCTGTAACACTTGCTTTTGCTACAGCTTCGAGCGAATCGGCTTATCCTAAAGTTATGGATGCCTTAAATAAGTTCGGTGTGCCTAAAAAAGTGACCAGTTTCGTTTTACCTTTGGGTTATTCATTTAACCTAGATGGTTCAATGATGTACACCACATTTGCAGTACTCTTTATTGCGCAGGCTTACCATATTGATTTGAGCTTCACCCAACAAATCTTGATTTTGTTAACGCTTATGGTGACAAGTAAAGGTATTGCAGGTGTTTCGAGAGCTTCTATTGTGGTGATTTCAGCAACCCTGACGATGTTCCATTTACCTGAAGCTGGCATTTTATTATTGCTCGGAATTGACCAATTCCTAGATATGGGTCGCACCGCTACAAATGTGGTTGGTAATAGTATTGCTACCGCAGTCGTCGCAAAACTTGAAGGTGACAAAGTTGCTGATATTGAAGAGTCACCAGAACCTGTATTAATTAAAACAACACAAGAACAAACGATCGCTTAAGTTTCTCTTTTCTCCCACTCTCCCAACTAAAGAGCAATTTTATATGACCAATAAAATTGCTCTTTTTTTATTCTAAAATTAAACAATAAAAATTTACGGATATTTTTATATTAAATGATAGCCTAAAAAATAGATTTTAACTCCTATTAAATTTATCAAACCCAAACCTTAAAAAAAGAATAAAAACCAAACAATCAAAATTTATATTTTTAAAAATACAGATGAATTGCTTACTTTTTAATTCAATTTATTGCTTATTATTTATATTAAATAACTGAAATTATTATTGAGTTTAACTATATGAATTTTAATATTATTTATAATTTTAACTATAACATTAAAAATCAACAATATAAAATTATCACATGGTAAATAAAACTTCAAAACCACCTATTATTTTTTATTTTTATAATAATAAAAAAGTCATTTGTAATCTTTATATAAAAAAGTAAAAAAAGAGAGATAAATTAGAAAAACTTAATAGATTTTTTATTTTTTTCATGATATTTATTAGCGCTGAATAAGAGCAATGACTAAATGATTGTTGTCGAAACAAAATGATATTCAGGGATGCTTCTTATTCAGACAAGTTGCGAATATGTTTTATATGGTATGTATTTTGCTTAGGAAAAGCAGGCGTATTCAGCAAACTTCTACTTCGTCACTTCATAAGGATATTTTCGATGTTGACTAAAACTGTTAAATCTTTCGGTTTAGCTATGGGCTTATTGGCCTGCTCTCTCCCACTTTACGCAAAAAACAATGTTGTTGTCGTTGCTACTGGCGGTACAATCGCTGGTGCTGGCGCAAGCTCAGCAAATAGTGCAACTTACACAGCAGCAAAAGTTCCAGTTGATGCTTTAATCAATGCAGTGCCACAAATCAAAGATTTGGCAAATGTAAGCGGCATTCAAGCATTACAGGTTGCTTCTGAAAGTATTACTGACAAGGAATTATTACAAATTGCTCGTCAAGTAAACGACCTTGTTAAGAAGCCATCTGTGAATGGTGTCGTAATTACTCATGGTACAGATACTTTAGAAGAAACAGCATTTTTCTTAAATCTTGTTGTTCATACTGACAAACCAATTGTTGTTGTTGGTTCAATGCGTCCTTCAACTGCACTTTCAGCAGATGGACCACTTAACCTTTATAGCGCAGTTGCTTTAGCAGCTTCTGATGAAGCAAAAAATAAAGGCGTTATGGTTCTCATGAACGACTCTATTTTTGCTGCACGTGATGTAACTAAAGGCATTAACATTCATACAAATGCTTTTGTTAGCCAATGGGGTGCTTTAGGTACATTAGTTGAAGGTAAACCATACTGGTTCAGACAGTCTGTTAAACGTTTTGCAAATGCTTCAGAATTTAATATTGAAAATATTAAAGGTGATGCACTTCCACTCGTACAAATCGTTTACGGTTCAGACTCTATGCTTCCTGATGCTTATGAAGCATATGCAAAAGCTGGCGCTAAAGCGATTATCCATGCGGGTACAGGTAACGGTTCTGTTGCGAACTATATCGTTCCAACTTTACAAAAACTTCATGATAAAGACGGTATTCAAATTATCCGTTCATCACGTGTACCACAAGGTTTCGTATTACGTAATGCTGAACAACCTGATGATAAATATGGTTGGGTAGCTGCTCATGACTTAAACCCACAAAAAGCACGTCTTCTTGCAGCTTTAGCTCTTACTAAGACTAATGATGCTAAAGAAATTCAACGTATGTTCTGGCAGTACTAAGTTTTTCAACCAGCCCAAACTGATTTGGGCTGGTTCTTTTCTCCTTAATTCTCTCCTTGAAAATACACTCCATCTTTGGTCAATCCTCCACTTTCGTGTTCTCAACATTCTGTTTAAATACTAAAATCCATAACAGTTGCCAAAATATTAAGCATTTCGTTTGAACTTTGCGTGTTAAACTATGCTTCGGTCGCATTAAGGATTGGTTTATGCAGTTTGTTCATCTCGGTATTTACACAGAATTTTCGATTACAGAGTCGATTGTTCGCATACCCGACTTGGTCAAGGCTGCTGTAAAGGATGAAATGCCTGCGCTGGCACTTACCGACTTATCCAACCTGCATGCTGCTGTAAAGTTTTATAACTCTTGTCTAAAAAAGGGTATTAAACCTATTTTAGGTAGCACCATCCGTCTTAACGATGCCCAGCATCGTGCAACGTTACTTGCAATGAGTGAGGTTGGATGGAAAGGTATGACTGAAATTGTTTCGCGTGGCTTCATTGAAGGTCAACAACTCAGTATCCCTTGCGTACAAAAAGAATGGGTTCTAGAACAACACCAAGATATTATTGTTTTACTGGGTCAGCACAGCGATGTTGGGCAAATGCTTTGCTCATCTAACCCACAAAAAGCTGAACCTTTACTCGAAGAATGGATCGAAAAGTTTGGCGATCGTGTTTATCTTGCTTTAACACGTACTGATCGTCCGGGCGAAGAAGACTTTATTCAAGAAGCTGCCAAACTTGCAGCTAAATACAAAATTGGTGTAGTTGCACATAACGATGTGCACTTTGTTGAAAAAGAAGACTTCGAAGCACACGAAGCACGTGTATGTATTGCAGATGGTTATGTTTTAGCAGATGACCGACGTCCACGTTTATATAGCCCGGAACAGCATTTCAAAACCTCAGATGAAATGATCGAGCTATTTTCAGACATCCCGAGTGCTATTGAAAACACATATCATATTGCTAAACGCTGTAATGTCAGCTTAAAACTCGGCACTTACTTCTTACCTGAGTACCCAATTCCTGATGGTTTTACCATCGACAGCTATTTTGAGCACTTATCAAAAGAAGGTTTGGAAGAGCGTTTAAACTATCTTTACCCAGTTGAAAAACGTGGTGAAGACTGGCCAGAAATTCGTAAGCCATATGATGAGCGAATTGATTATGAAGTCGGAATCATTCTTAAAATGGGATTCCCCGGCTACTTCCTTATCGTCATGGACTTCATTCAATGGGCAAAAAATAATGGTGTCCCTGTAGGCCCGGGCCGTGGTTCTGGTGCTGGTTCATTGGTTGCATATAGCTTAAAAATTACCGACCTTGACCCTCTTCGTTACGATCTACTCTTTGAACGTTTCTTAAACCCAGAACGTGTATCGATGCCCGACTTTGACGTCGACTTCTGTATCGCAGGTCGTGACCGTGTTATTGACTATGTATCACGTACTTATGGCCGTGAAGCGGTTTCCCAGATTGCCACGTTCGGTACCATGGCTGCAAAAGGTGCGATTCGTGACGTTGCCCGTGTTTTAGGTAAATCTTATGGTCTAGCTGACCGTATTTCAAAAATGGTTCCAACTAAACCACTCGGTGTAGATTTGGCAACTGCGATTGAGATGGAACCTCAGCTTAAAGATATCGTCACTAATCCTTCAAACCCAGATAATGATGATGCCAGTGAAATTTGGGAAATGGCATTAAAGTTAGAAGGCATTACCCGAAATACCGGTAAACATGCCGGTGGTGTTGTTATTGCACCCGGTAAAATTACCGATTTCTCTGCGGTACTTTGTGACGCCGACGGTACTAACCGTGTAGCTCAATACGATAAAGATGACGTAGAAGCTGCAGGTCTCGTAAAATTCGACTTCTTGGGCTTACGTAACTTAACAGTTATTGAAGATGCTATTCAAAATATTAATAAAAATCGTGGCAATGACCCTTTAAACATTTCTCACGTCCCTCTTGACGATCCTAAAGCTTATTCTGTCTTTGCCGATGCAAATACAACCGCGGTATTCCAGTTTGAATCCGTCGGTATGAAACGAATGCTGAAAGAGGCACGTCCAAGTAAATTCGAAGAAATTATTGCGTTCGTGTCTTTGTATCGTCCGGGCCCGATGGACCTGATTCCTGACTTTATTCACCGTATGCATGGTGGAGATTTTGAATATCTTCATCCTTTGCTTGAAGGCGTATTAGAGCCAACCTACGGGATTATGGTTTACCAAGAACAGGTAATGCAAACTGCACAGATTTGTGCGGGTTATACGCTCGGTGGCGCTGACTTACTTCGCCGTGCAATGGGTAAAAAGAAACCTGAAGAAATGGTGAAACAACGCCAAATCTTCCTTGAAGGTGCTGGACAAAAAGGTATTGATGAAAGCACAGCGAACCATATCTTTGACTATATGGAAAAGTTCGCAGGCTATGGTTTCAACAAATCACACGCAGCTGCTTATGCGCTTGTTGCATATCATACAGCATGGTTAAAAGCACATTATCCTGCCGAGTTTATGGCAGCAGTAATGTCATCGGAAATGCAGAACACTGACAGTGTCGTATTTTTGATTGATGACTGTCGAAATAACGGACTCGAGGTCTTACCTCCATCGGTTAACATGTCGACTTATCATTTCCATGCCAGTGATGATAAAACCATTGTTTATGGTTTAGGTGCAATTAAAGGCGTTGGTGAACAGGCCATGCAGTCTGTTATTGACTCCCGTCGTCAACAAGGGCCTTATACCGACCTATTCGACTTCTGCCACCGTATTGATTTGAAAAAAATCAATAAACGAACTTTAGAGGCACTTATCCGTGCTGGTGCGCTAGATTGTTTAGGTATTGAACGTTCGAGTTTAATGGCTCAATTGCCTGAAGCCGTACAAGCTGCTGAACAAGCCCGAAGTAACCGTGAAAGCGGCATTATGGACTTATTTGGTGAAGTTGAAGAAGTTCAACGTAAACCCGCTAAGCCAGTTAAGCCGTGGAGCGATGAAGTTCGTCTTAAGGGTGAAAAAGACACACTTGGTTTGTATTTAACAGGTCACCCTATTGATGTTTACCGTCAAGAACTCAAAGCCTTTATTCCTGCAAAACTTAATGAAATTACCGCAACTCGTCGTGGCGTAACGACTGTTTATGCAGGTCTTGTTCTTGATGTAGCCAACTTCCCAAACCGTGTTGTTATCGTACTCGACGATGGAACAGCACGTATTGAAGTAAGCTGTAACCATGAGCGTTTCCAACGCTTTAAAGATATCATTCAAGTTGAACGTGTAGTCGTCTTTGAAGGCGAAATTTATGAGCGTGAAGGCTTTGATCGTCCAATGGGGCGATTAACCAAAGCATTTAACTTAAATGAAATCAGACAAAAACGTGCCAATAGTATTCAAATCAAATTAACCCATGATTTAATGCAACCAAGTTTGGCTAAAGATCTACAAAATATATTATTGCCTTATTGTAACGTCGATATGCATCAGCATATTGCAATACAACTACAGATTGACCAACCATATGCGCAAGCTGAGCTTCAGCTTGGTCCGCAATGGAAAGTCGCTCCTTTAGATGAACTTCTTGCCAAACTGAGAGATTACTTTGGCAAAGATAATATTCATATTGAATATCAGGTAAAATCTAAGGCAGCTAAAGCAGCAGAACCTGTTCGTCCACAACCTGTTGCCTCACCTCCTGTGGACATGACTATTGATGATGCGTTGGATTCATACCAAAGCGAAGTTTCTCAATATTCGTAATTTCTGGAAATCTTATGAGTTTGTTTGACGACACCGCTGTGTCAAAACAATTAGCACAAGTGCGTATTGTCATGGTCAATACCACTTTGCCTGCTAATATTGGCAGTGCTTTACGCGCAATGAAAACAATGGGCTTGAGTAAGTTGGTTCTGGTTTCACCAAAGACCTATCCACATCCAGATATTCAGGCGCTTGCTGCTGGTGCACAAGATTTATTAGAACAAGTTGAAATTGTTGAAACACTCGAAGACGCGATTAAAGATTGCCATTTAGTTTTTGGAACAAGTGCGCGTAGTCGTACTATTCCATGGCCTTTGCTTGATGTACGCCCTGCTTCCAAAGAAGCAATTAAGGCAGCTTCACAAGGTCAACAGATTGCGATCGTTTTCGGACGTGAAGACCGCGGCTTAACCAACGAAGAATTAGCTTTAGCAAACTATCACCTTACTATTCCTGTAAACTCGGACTATGGTGTACTTAACGTTGCTCAAGCGATTCAAGTCGTATGTTACGAACTTCGCATGTCGGTATTAGAGCAAAAAGAGTCTGTTTCTGATGATGGACAAATGCCACTTGCCCAAGGCCAAAGCATGCAATGGGATGAGCCTTTAGTCACTCAGCAACAAATGGAAGAGTTTTACCCTCACTTGGAAAAAATGCTCACTGAAATTGAATTTTTAGATCCAGAAAATCCTCGTTTATTACCTTTACGCTTGCGTCGTTTATTTGGTCGTATACAATTAGATCGTATGGAATATCATTTACTTCGCGGTATTTTTAGTCGAGTTCAAGCTCTGACTAGCGGCAAATGGAAAAAAGCATCATCGGATAAGGAGGATCAATCCAATGCTTAAACAGCTTAAAGAAGATATACAGGCTGTATTCGCGCGAGATCCTGCTGCACGAAATACATTTGAAGTACTCACCACTTATCCTGGTATTCATGCCTTGCTCTTGCACAGACTTGCACATGAGCTTTGGAAAAAAGATTGCAAAGGGACTGCCCGCTTTGTTTCATCATTTAGCCGTTTTGCAACAGGTATTGAAATCCATCCTGGTGCCAAAATTGGTAAACGCTTCTTTATCGATCATGGTATGGGCGTTGTAATTGGTGAAACTGCTGAAATTGGTGACGATGTAACGCTTTATCATGGTGTTACCTTAGGTGGTACCACATGGAAAACTGGCAAACGCCATCCAACGCTAGAAGATGGTGTGGTTGTAGGGGCTGGTGCAAAAATCTTAGGCCCATTTACAGTAGGTAAAGGTGCTAAAGTTGGTTCAAATGCTGTTGTGACAAAAGCGGTTCCTGCTGGTGTAACAGCAGTTGGAAACCCTGCTCGCTATATTTATAAAGATGCCGACAAAACTAAAGATAAAGATGAAGAACGTCGCCGTGATTATGCACAGAGTATTGGTTTTGCTCCGTATGCGACTACTGCTGATCAATCTGACCCAATTTTAGAAGGAATGCGAGTTTTACTTGACCGTATTCAACATAATGAAACACGTATGAATAGTTTGTGCCAACGCTTATCTGAACTTGACCCCACTTTCAAAAAAGAAAGCCAAGATGAACAGCCTTTTAGTGATGAAGAGCTAAAAATTCTTGAAGAAGTTCGTCGTGAATGCGGTGCACAAAATAAGACATCAAAAACGTAATATTCTTGATTCATAATGTAACACGCTTACCCTTGCATGTGGGTTTAGCTTTTCCTAGACTTAGCTGTACCAAATCTGACTTTACTAAAATGAACGGAAGATCCTATGAATTTTAAGCCATTGGCGTATTTAATCCTTGCAACTTCTAGTTTAACAGCGTGTACAATGGCACCTGTAAAAGAACAAAAAATTGAACCTTTTGTTTTCAAGGAACCAGAGCTTACTCCTCCATTTTATGCGTTAAATCCATTTAATTATGATGCTCCACCTGCGTTTGAAGTCGCTTTAAAAGAAGCTGCAGCACAGCCTGTAACTAAAATGGTGGTAACTCGTCAGGACGATCCAACTAAATCCCTTACATTAGATACAAATAAACTGATTGTACCTACTATCAATAATTCACAACGTTCAATGAAATACGCAGTTTTAGCGGGCGATAATGAAATTGATGTGACTGAAATTGATGACTTCTTACAACTTGTTGAAGGTAAAGCTCGTCACTACCCACCTCGCTTTACTGACCGTCAAGAACGTAAAGGTTTTGAAAGCAAACTTAAAGAAGTCACTCAGCGCTTAGATACATTAGCTGCTAATCCAAATGCGTCATTTGATATTCTTATTCGTGCTTTTAAAGCAAGCGTACTTGCCCGTAACCTTGATTTAGGTACTGCGCATACAACTAGATCTCTAGAATATGCACAAAGACTTTTAAAAATTAACCCAGACGATGCAGAAACGAATTTCTGGTTTGGTTTTGGTTTGTCTGAGGGTGGTGGTCAACGTGAAGCTATTCCATACTTAGACAAAGCCATTAAAGGTGATGTTCAAGAAGCATATTTAGCCGCTGCAAACAACTATATTGCAATGGAACAAAAGAAAAATGCGATTCAGACTTTGAAAAATTACAAGGTTAAATACCCTGACGAAGCTGAAGTTGCAGATCGTTTAATTCAAGAAATTGAAAAACAAGGTCGTTGGAATGTATGGCAAGTTTTAACAAACCCTGCTATGGCACCAGCTACTCCAACTACTGCACCTGCAAAAAAGTAAGAGTATAGGCTTATTAAAAAGGGCTGATTTGACAGCCCTTTTTTATATTTGATCAATTGAAAAATACTTTAAAATTTGTATGATCAGCATATTACTGATCCACATATTTGACCATAATGTTTGTTAGAAAAAAAAACTCAGCGCTCTTCACGGTCATACTCCTCGGTTCAATTCTGAGTGGATGTCAGGTGGTCAATGTTAAGCAACAAGCTCTCAACGTTACTATTGCAAATGAACGTAATAGTATTCTTACTCAAGATAAACTGAGTGAAGCAAGTCTTAACGTTTTGTCTATGTCAGGACAAGAGGCCAAAACCTGTACAGATTCCCCTGACACCTGTGTTAATCAGCTTAAAAATCTTCCACAAATTTTAGACGAACAGCTTTTATCTGCTGCGAGCGAAATGTATCTGGCAAAAGCAATGGCTTTATCAGATTCTTCCGAGTGTAAAATTAGTCGATTCACTAAACACAAAGCGTCTGATGAACAAAAAGCGATTCAGAATAAATATGACGATTGCTTAGACCAGCAATTGAACTTACTCGACAAGAGCATCCGTTATAGTTATGCCTATTTGTTTTCAACCAAACGTCAGCCGACCGACCGTATTTTTGATAATAGACAAGTTCAAATACGCGACTTTTATAATCAAGCCATTGCCAAAATGGTGAGTGTTTATGATTTAAGATACCCGAAAAAAAATGTGGTAGAACCACAAATCCATATTGGTAAGAGTATTTATTCAATAGACTTTGAGTTTCATAGACAATTAACTGGCCAAAAGTTAGAGAAATTAATTTCGAGCTATAACTTAAATTTCTCTGGTTTAAGAACAATCAATCGTCGTGATGGTTTCGGTTCTGAATTTGTGGCTGTTTTTCCGAGTTCTGGAAAAGAAGACATTAATGAATATATTTTAGATCCACTCAATTACAGCTATAAAAATGGTGTGAATCCGAATATTCACCATGCCCGTTATTTAGCTGCAACGATTGTGGCTGAGCCTAAAAATGCCAAAACTGTTCAAGATATTCTAAATAACCCAGAATTTGTGATTCGAGTTTATGACCCTTATCGCACCGACAATATTAATGTAGCAGGCAAGCAATATCCGCTAGCTGCGAACTTCTCTGCACCTTATGGCTTATGGCTAGCTGAAAATAACTTAGGTGTAGCGGCTTATTTAAGTCTGATTGATCGTGATCAGCATTTAACTATGCCGCATTTATATATGCTCGAACCTTATAATCCAAACAAAAAAATTATTGTGTTGGTACATGGTTTGGCAAGTAGCCCCGAGGCATGGATTGCGCTCACTAACGATGTCATGGGCGATACTGTTTTAAGAGATAACTATCAGGTTTGGCAAGTTTTCTACTCGACCAACATGCCAATTTTGGAAAGTCGCTTCCAAATTTATGCACTGCTTAAACAAGCGTTTGGTTCGCTAAACCCAAGTGACCCTGCTGCACATGATGCTGTGCTTGTAGGTCATAGTATGGGCGGTATTATTAGCCGTTTACTAGTCAGTGATGGTGATATTACTCAACCAGCTTTGAAGTTGATGACCGTTCGGCAACAAAATCGTTTCAAGAAACATCCTATGGTTACCGAGCGATTGCAAATGCATTCAATTGCTAACTTTGATCGTGCAATTTTCTTGGCATCGCCTCACAGAGGTACAGATTATGCAGATCGATGGTTTACGTTAGCTGCTCGTAAAATTATTCGTTTGCCGGGTGCTTTTTTATCTGCTGTAGCAACATCACTCACCACTGAAAACCTAGATGTTAAAGATTTCTTGAATAACATTGATAATGGTCTGATTCAAAATGGACCAAGTGACTTAAGCCATCAATCTAAATTTATGGAACTCACTGAAAATATTAACCCACACCAAGGATTAGTCTTCCACTCAATTATGGGTAACATTACCAAGAGCGATGATCCAAATGTGATTACCGATGGTATTGTTCCCTATAAGAGCGCTCACCTAGAAGGCGCAAAATCTGAGAAAGTTCTTCCGGGTGGTCATTCAATTCAGCTCACACCACAAGCGGTATTAGAGCTACGTCGTATTTTACGAGAGCATTTAGTCGAACACGGTTTGTATAAACCATAAAAAATAAAAAGAGCCAAAGGATATCCTTTGGCTCTTTTGTTTTAGACTAGATTTTACTGCCCAGAACGGATGATGTAATCAAACGCAGAGAGCGATGCTTTAGCGCCTTCACCTGTAGCAATAATGATTTGCTTGTAAGGTACAGTGGTACAGTCACCCGCAGCAAATACACCTTGAACATTGGTTTCGTTGCGGTCATTCACAATAATCTCTCCACGGTTGGTTAACTCAACTTCACTGTCTTTTAAGAAGTCAGTGTTCGGTAATAAACCAATCTGTACAAAGATCCCTGCAAGCTCTACCACATGCTCTTCATCAGTCGCACGGTCTTTATATTTAAGACCAGTTACTTGTGAGCCGTCACCTAACACTTCTGTACTTAAGGCATTCATAATCACAGTTGTGTTTGGCAAGCTATGCAGTTTGTTTTGCAAGACTTGGTCAGCACGAAGTTTAGTGTCGAACTCAACCAGAGTTACATGCTCAACAATCCCTGCAAGGTCAATTGCAGCTTCAACACCTGAGTTACCACCACCAATCACGGCAACACGTTTACCTTTGAACAATGGACCATCACAGTGTGGGCAGTACGCAACACCACGGGTACGGTATTCTTGCTCACCCGGTACATTCATTTCTCTCCAACGTGCTCCTGTAGAAAGGATTACTGTTTTCGATTCAAGTTTTGCACCGTTTTCAAGTTCAACTGCAACCAGACCATTTGCAGTTTGGTTGGCACCTGTGATTTTGCTGACACGTTGCAGGTTCATGATATCGACATCATATTCACGAACATGTGCTTCCATCTCAGCAGCAAACTTAGGACCTTGAGTCTTTTGCACAGACGTGAAGTTTTCAATGTCCATGGTATCCATGACCTGACCACCGAAGCGTTCAGCTACGATACCTGTGTTAATGCCTTTACGTGCTGCATAGATTGCAGCTGTTGCACCTGCAGGTCCACCACCAATCACTAACACATCAAAAGCATCTTTGGCATTGAGTACTGCTGCATCTTTTTCAGCCGAGTTGGTATCAAGTTTTGCCACAATCTCTTCAAGGGTCATACGGCCTTGGCCAATGTGCTCATTGTCTTGGAATACCATCGGTACAGCCATGATTTTGCGTTGTTCCACTTCGTCTTGGAAGAATGAACCATCAATCATGGTTGCTGTGGTGTTCGGGTTGTAAATCGCGATCAGATTCAGCGCCTGTACCACATCCGGACAGTTATGACAGCTTAGCGATACAAACACATCAAAGTTAGCTTTGAGGTTTAAGCCTTTAATCTGATTAAGCACTCCATTTGACACTTTAGGTGCATAGCCAGACACTTGTAACAGAGCCAAGATCAAAGATGTAAACTCATGACCCATTGGTAAGCCAGCAAAGAACACACGCGGTTGATCACCTGCTTTAGCTACACCAAAGCTTGGACGACGTGTATTGTTGCCATCAAAACGGGCAGTCACTTTGTCAGAAAGCTCAGCGATTTCTGTCACTAATTCTTTAATTTGAGCAGCTTTATCTGACTCATCTAAAGCAACCACTAATTCGATTGGACTTTCTAAACGTTCTAAGTAAGCTTTTAATTGAGTTTTAATGTTTTGATCTAACATCTGTTTTTACTCCAATGCATCCAAATTCTTTCAATAGATGCATAGTACGTGAAAACACAGAATAGGTGAAACAGTATGTTTTTATAGATTTGATCGGTTTTTTAGATTTTATTCTTTTCATTCAAAAAAGCCAACCTGAACTTATCCCAGCGCAGGTCGGCAAACTGGTTAAACTAGAGTAAGACCACACCAAATACCGCCCCAGCAATCAAGACATGTAAAGGATGAACCTTTTTAATTAAAGATAATAAAGTTGCAATGACTACCATAATAATGAGTAGAGTATTTATTGCCGCCGCCTCAGAAATAATCCACGCACTGGCAAGTACAGTTCCCACAGTGACAGGTTGTAAAGCAAGTTGTAAAACACGGCGCCATTTCTTATCTTTAAATTTTGACCAGCCTCTCATCACAAATACAGTAATAAAAGATGAAGGTAAAAATTTAGCAGTAGACGTTACAAGTAGACCTGACAACCCTGCTACATGCCACCCTACCAACGGTACAATCATCATGTTTGGCCCAGGTGCAGCTTGTGCCATGGCAAACAGAGCACTAAATTCTTGTGCCGTCATCCAATGATGAATATCAACCACTTGACGTTGCATTTCGGGCAAAATTGTATTCCCGCCACCAAATGCAATAAGAGACAACTGAGTAAAAATGATTGCTAAAGTAAGTAGTACGGCACCCATTACACACGTCTCCAAATGATGGCTGAATAAAACGCAAGTAAAATCAGCATAGTCAAAAGTAAAGGAATTTTTAGAAAAGCAATGCTGACAATTGCCGCTACCACAACACAGATTGCTAATGGATTACGTAATAAAGGCTTAAGCATTTTCAGACCTGTGGCAACCAGAAGCCCTGCTGCTGCTGCTCCTAAACCTTCAAAAAGGTGTTTAACCATTAAGTTGTCTTGGAACTGCTCATAGACATAATGTAAAAGTACAACAATTACGGTAGGTGCGAAGATTAAACCAATCAGTGAGCTCACTGCTCCACGGACACCGCGAAACTCCATGCCAATCGCAACCGATAAATTAATAATATTGCCGCCCGGTAAAAATTGGCACAGACCAAGTAACTCAGTGAATTTTTCAGGGCTTAACCAATGCCTTTGCTCTACAATAACTTTACGGGCTAAAGGCAGCACACCACCAAATCCAATTAAACCTAATGTTAAAAAACCTAAAAATAACTCTGTGCAAGTAGGAACGGTATCCTTCTGCACGGCAATCTCAACATGGTTCATTTTCGTTACTTTTCACTTTATCTGACCAAGATAGAATGATACTTTTATGATATATCTACAAATGCTTTTATTTTCATTAACCATACCCTAAAGGTATTCCTATGCTCGATTTATATAAGCTTCATGCCTTTGTAGTAGTGGTTGAAGAAAGAAATATTACTCACGCGGCAAACCGTTTGTTTATTCAACAGCCACCTTTAACGCGTTTACTTAAAAAACTTGAACAAGAACTCGGTACACAGTTACTTATTCGTCAACCGCGCGGGATTGAACCGACGGAAGCGGGTTTAGCATTATTTAAAGAAGCACAACTTTTATTAGAACATGCCCGCCATATTCCTAAATTGGTCCAAGATGTTAGCCAAGGTAAAACTGGACAACTCAATATTGGCTTTACAAGTTCCGCAGGTTTGCATCCGCTCATTTCACTCGTATTACGTTCATATCGAGAAATGTACCCTGCTGTGCAAACCAAACTTGAAGAAGCAGGCAGTCAAAAGCAACTGGACTGGTTAATTTCAGAAAAACTTGATATTGCCTTTTTAAGAGCGCCGATTAGCCGAGATATTGGTTTGAAGCATCTTCATATATTAGACGAGCCAATGGTGGTGGCCTTACCTATCGGCCATCCGCTTACACAGAAGAAAAAAATTAGTTTAAGTAACTTGTCAGAGGAAAATTTTGTTTTATACCGTCGCTCTTCAGGGCAAGGCTTATATGACAATATTTTATATAGCTGCTATCAGGCAGGTTTTAGTCCGCGTATTATTCAAGAAGCGCCACGCCCTACTGCGACCCTCAATTTAGTGGCTGCCGGTATTGGAATTAGTATTGTGCCCGCTTCAATGCATAACTTTTGGGACCATGAAATCGTCTATCGCGAGTTTGATGATTCGATAAAACTAAATGCGCCTATTTACTTAATTACACGAGAAAATGAAAACTCAGCTAAAGTGTCAAACTTCATTGAACTCATGCAAAAACTATTACCAACGATGACTTGAATGTAAGTAACGAGACAATAAAAAAAGTGCCTATATAAAGGCACTTTAATAAAACTTTGATCAAATAAATTTTGTTATATTTCTTAAGCGTAATACTTTTTCTTTAACCAAAGCGAAACTGGAACATGACTGAATTAGTGAAGATTTACCATAACCCTGCATGTGGCACATCACGCAATACTTTGGCGCTTATTCGTCATGCAGGTATTGAACCTATCGTTATTGAATATTTGCAAACACCACCAAGTAAAGATGAATTGATTCAACTCATTAAGGATTCAAACCGAACTGTACGTGAAGCCATTCGTAAAAATGTTGATCCATATAAAGATTTAGAATTGGAACAAGCCGATTGGACCGACGAGCAGTTAATCGATTTTATGGTTCAGTACCCAATTTTAATTAATCGCCCATTTGTGGTTACACCAAAAGGCACACGACTTTGCCGCCCTTCTGAAGTGGTGCTCGACATTTTAGATTCAAAAAACTTAGGCTATTTTGCAAAAGAAGATGGTGAAGTAATTATTGATGAACAAGGCCGTCGTATAAAGTAATTGAAGATACTTATTAATATAAAAAGCTAAATGGCATGACACCATTTAGCTTTTTCTGAATGAAACGGATTAAAAATAGGATTTGATAAAAGGAAGAAGTTGCTCTCCTATTACCATTCCTAATAAACCGACTAATGCAACAAGAGGTGGAGCTGGTGACTTCACATTTAAGACGTAATATAAGACACCAACGAGCAACCCTACAGCCAAAGATAACAAGTACATTTTCATCGTACATACCTTAGGGAAGCAAGCCATTTAATGAGGCAGGTTCCCATACTGTTTTATTTAAAATGCAAAACACGAGCACCCAAGTGCGCCCCAGAAAGATTTTTTGTCCTTATCATTTACAGGAACATCAAGCATCCAAGCGTGGCTGTGTCCATGCATTCCACAGCTGCTAGCACATTCACACAATGCACTTTGTGACTGTAATGATTGATTCGATGGTGCATTACGATTTTCAGATAAACGCCACTGACCACCAAAACGTTTTACTGGCGACCATGTTGGAGATGCTGGCGGTAATGGCGGATCATCCTGCTTGAATTCTGCTCCTGCATAGACCACTTTTCCACCTAAAACAGTCAGTACAGACTCAATCCACTGGATATCTTCTGCTTCAACTTTGAAGTAGTCATCAGATAGTACGACCAAGTCAGCAAGTTCCCCTGCTGTGAGTGAACCCTTAATATCTTTTTCACCCGAAAACCATGCCGAACCTTTAGTCCAGAGTTTGAGGGCGGTTTGACGGTCTAATAGATTTTTTTCATCATACAAAGGTAATCCACCTACTGTTTTACCTGTAGTCAGCCAATACAAACACACCCAAGGGTTATAAGACGCAACACGAGTCGCATCTGTTCCCGCACCCACAGGTACACCGAGTTCTAACATTTTCTTGACTGGTGGCGTTGCTTGAGCAGCCTCGGCACCATAGCGTTTTACGAAAATTTCACCTTGATATGCCATACGGTGTTGAATGGCGATACCACCGCCCAATGCACCAATACGTTCAATATTACGCTCAGATACGGTTTCGGCGTGGTCAATAATAAATCGAGTTGCGAATGGCTGTTTTGAATTGACGCGCTCAAATACATTGAGCAAACGATTAATACTTTCATCGTAAGTTGCATGAATACGGAATGGCCATTTCTTTTCAGCCAAGTGCTCTACAATGGCTTCGAGTTCACCTTCCATTTTTTCTGGTAAATCTGGACGTGGTTCATAGAAATCTTCAAAGTCACCTGCCGACCAAGTCAGGTTCTCACCTGCTCCATTCATTCTAAATAGCTCATCACCATCGCCCGGAAATGTCATTTCTGTCCAACGGCGATAATCATCAAGCTCTTGGCCTGCCTTCTGAGCAAATAGGTTATAAGCGATTCGCACTGTCATTTGATTTTGATCGTGCAATTGCTTAATCACATCATAATCTTCAGGATAGTTTTGACCACCGCCACCCGCATCAATTGCTGAAGTAATACCTAATCGGTTCAACTCACGCATGAAATGACGAGTTGAATTGACTTGATCTTCAACTGGCAATTTCGGCGCTTTCCCTAGAGTCGAATATAAAATCATAGCGGATGGAGTTGCGAGCAATAGACCTGTTGGCTCACCCTTTTCATCTCTTACAATCTTGCCACCCGGTGGGTCTGGCGTGTCTTTGTTAAAGCCTAATACATCAAGCGCAGCTCGGTTCAACAAAGCACTGGCATATAAATGTAAAACGAATACAGGAGTATCTGGCGCAGCTTTATTAATTTCTTCTAAAGTCGGTAAACGCTTTTCGGCAAACTGGAACTCAGTCCAACCACCTACTACACGGACCCATTGTGGAGCTGGCGTATTATCTGCTTGTTCTTTGAGTAAGCGTAATGCATCTGCAACGGATGGCACACCTTCCCAGCGCAGTTCCATATTGTAATTTAGACCACCACGAATAATATGCAGATGACTGTCATTTAGACCCGGTATAACGCGACGACCATTTAAGTCTACAACTTTGCTTGTTGATATTGCGAGTTTCATAACCTCATCATTTGTACCCGTACGCACGACTTTACCATCTGCAATCGCTATTGCTTGTACTTCGGGGTTCTGAGGATCTAGTGTTGTGATTTTACCGTTTATGAGTATGAGGTTTATTTCGGTCATTCTGAACTCCATTCTTGTGAATTATCGTTCTAAAAAATAAAGGTATAGCAACATATATATTTCATTATTCTTTTTGATTTTACACGACGGAGTCTGACCGTTTTACATTCAATAAGAGGAGTTAATTCTGTTACTTTTCTTTCGGGAAAAGTAACAAAACCTGAGCTGCCATTAAGGCAGCGCAAGATCTGCAAAACTCGTTCAATTATAATCTTTTCAGATTTTTTCCTGCCTCGAACAGTTGCAGATGGCTTTTCCACTTATCCAATATAGTCAAAAATCGAATAAATCAACTTAAATATCGAAATACCCTTAACTCAACTATTTCTTATTTTGCAGGAACTGGTGCAAGTACTTCGTGTTTTGATGTTGTACGTTCAGGCGCCTTATGTACCATCGTATAGGCATAGTCCACACCCATACCATAAGCACCAGAATGCTCGCGTACAATTGCCATAACTGCATCATACGTATCACGATGTGCCCAATCACGTTGCCATTCGAGTAAGACTTGTTGCCAAGTTACTGGAACAACACCTGCTTGAATCATGCGCTGCATGGCATAGTCATGTGCTTCTTTTGATGTACCACCAGAAGCATCTGCAACCATATAAATTTCATAATCGCCTTCAAGCATGGCGCCAAAAGCAAAGGTGTTATTACACACTTCAGTCCACAAACCTGAAACAATCACTTTTTTACGATTATTTTTTGCAAGCGAATCACGTACTTTTTGGTCATCCCACGAATTCATTGAAGTACGTTCTAGTAATGGAGCATCTGGAAATACATCTAAAAGTTCTGGATAGGTATGACCAGAGAAGCTTTCAGTTTCAACCGTTGTAATGGTGACAGGAATATTGAATGTTTTAGCTGCTTTTGCTAAGCCTACAGTATTATTCTTTAATACTTGGCGATCTATTGACTGTACCCCAAAAGCCATTTGTGGCTGATGATCAATAAAAATAACCTGACAATTTGTTGGTGAAAGTTGTTCTAAAAGTGACTTATTCATGGGTAAACTCCATTATTCCTTATGAGTAATGCATTAAAATTGCTTACTGGTCATTATCAAAACAGATAAAAATGTAAAAGCATAGACAGCAAATCAGCACGAATCTGTATGCTGTACGAATACAATAAAATCAATGATTGCTTTTTAATTTTTATAGTTTAATCATTGATATATATTTTTTAACTTTTGCTTATCCATGGATCGATTAGACTGTATTTCCACTTTTGTAAGTGTCGTAGAACATGGGAATTTTAGTAGCGCAGCCAGAGCACTCGACATCTCTCGTGACTTAGTGGCCAAACGTGTGTGCTACCTTGAAAATGACCTAAAAACCACACTGTTAACCCGAACCACAAGACAGATGAACCTCACCTCTTGTGGAGAAAAGTTTTATCAGCATAGCAAAGTCATCTTAAGTGAGTTTGAATGGGCTGCCTACGAAATTAGCTATAATCAGCAGTATCCTGAAGGCGAACTCAAGCTCAATACACCAATGTCTTTTAGCAATATTTTTCTTCAAAATATCATTTCAGACTTTATTGAGAAATATCCCAGCATCAAAATTGATTTATTCATGACTGATCAACTACTAGACATGAATAATAATAAATTTGATTTAACCATTCGCGTAGATGGCTCTCCTCCAAACTTAGCAAATAGTAAAATATTAAATACCTATCAGCGCTATCTATATGCGACACCTGAGTATTTTAATCAGCATGGATTACCAGACTCATTAGAAGAACTTAAAGAACATAAATTTCTGATTTATTATCAGGATAGTCGACATAAGAAATTGATTTTCCAAAAAGATCAAAAAGAAGTGTCCTTTAATTGCTTCCCTGTGATGACCTGTAATAATGGTGAATTATTATTAGATATGTGCTTGAAAGATCACGGTATTGTTTTTCTTCCAGAGTTTATTGCAGAGCCTTACTACAAAGAAGGTAAATTACAGAAGTGTTTGGAGGACTACACCAGTCAGCCACTTCACTTATATGTCACATGGCCAAACCGTAAGATTTTATCGAAGAAAGTAAAACTATTTATTGATTTTTTAACGCATCAAATCCTTCCTATAAAATAACCAATCTGGGCCTTTTCCATAGGAAATGGCCCATTATTTTTAGTTAGTTTGAATGGTTTCAATTTTCTTATTTTTAAATAAATTTAATAAATTTTGCTCTGCTGTTGCTGTGCTGTCTTGTTCAACAAATGTCGTCGCGTAGTGTTCTAAATGCTCTTCCATCAATTGAGTTGCTCGCTTTTCATCGCCTTGCTCAATGGCATTTAAAATTGCACGATGTTCATCTGCCGAACAATTATTATGTTTGGGAATTTCATATAACCCAATCAATAACGAAGTCCTTGCAATAAGCGTCTGCAAATAACTGGTCATAATCGTATTTTGATTTGCTTCGATCAGCTTTAAATGAAATTGCCCTGATAGCTTAATCCACTCGGCCCAATTACCAGCTAAACGCTCATGAGACTCTTGATCGACTAAGCCTCGAAGCTCAGTAAAATCTAGGCTATGTGACTTTTGAGCTAGCTTTTTTACAGTAGCGATTTCAAGCATGCTACGTGCTTCAAAGACCTCTTTTGTTTCATGAGCACTATGTTTTGCGATGAGTGCTCCACGATTGGGCTGAATTTCGATGACCTTATCATGTGCAAGTTTGACGAAAACACGTCTTAACACTCCTCGCGTTACACCGAATGCTTCACACAAAGGTGCTTCAACTAAACGTGCGCCAGGGGCAAGTTGTCGATTTAAAATAGCATCTACAATAGCGTTATATATATGGTCATCAATTTCATCATTGCTCATTTCTACGGCTTTTTTTGGTGCATTCGATGGCATTGATTTCTCCATTTTTATTAACGCCTCCTCTTTTTAAAACTTTATCTAATGACAATAGTGTAAGTTTAACTTAAGCGTTTTGGAATATTGCTCTCATTCCCACAACAAATATACTGAACCAAATAATTCAATATTAAATCTCTAAAGATCCACTTATACACCTAAATTTACTTACTTTTTATAAAAAAATTAAACACTTCTCATTTTATAAATCTGTCTCTGCACATCCAAAATTCATATCAGTTTAAATGACTCATAAGCGCTACTTCGTAAATTTGGCATAACTTTTGCTCAATTAAGATTGTGCACAATTTAAATATCACATTGTACACAATTTTAATTTCATTCTTTTAGACAGAAAAACAATGCTGCTGAAAGTGCCTCCATCTTAAGGAAGTGAGTGTTCAAGATGAATAATACCGAAGCAATAATTAAACCTTCTTATGATGCAAAACTGACAAATCAAGACTTAGCTCCTTTAAAAAAGCAAACATGGGGCGCTTATAATATTTTTGCTTTCTGGATGTCTGATGTTCATAGTGTCGGCGGTTATGTTATGGCTGGGAGCCTTTTTGCACTTGGGCTCAATAGCTGGCAGGTACTTTTATCTTTACTCATCGGCATTGCCATAGTTCAGTTTTTTACAAACCTGATTGCCAAGTCTAGCCAACAAACTGGTACGCCCTATCCTGTTATTTGCCGCGCAACCTTCGGTGTACTTGGTGCAAATATTCCTGCTGTTATTCGTGGTCTTATTGCTGTCGCATGGTATGGCATTCAAACCTATTTGGCATCAAGTGCTTTCTTATTGGTCATTTTAAACTTCTTTCCAGAATGGTCGGTCTATGCCGATGTTTCAACTTATGGCTTTCTTGGACTTTCCTATTTAGGATGGGTTGGCTTTATGCTGCTTTGGCTACTGCAAGCGATTGTTTTCTGGTCTGGCATGGACAGCATTCGTAAATTCATTGACTGGGCAGGTCCAGCTGTCTACGTTGTAATGTTTGCCATGGCAGTTTGGCTGATCTGGAAAGCTGGCTGGCAAAATATTGATTTAAACTTGAGCGGTGTTCAATACGACGGTTTTGCGGTTGTACCAGTCATGATTGGTGCTATTGCGCTTGTTGTTTCATATTTTTCAGGCCCGATGCTGAACTTTGGTGACTTCTCTCGTTATGGCAAAAGCTTTAATGCCATTAAAATGGGGAACTTTCTTGGACTACCGATTAATTTCTTAGGCTTTTCTTTACTTACTGTGGTGTGTATTGCGGCAACGCTTCCAGTCTACGGCAAGCTCATTACAGACCCTGTCGAGATGGTTGGAAAACTTGATAATACCTTTGTGGTTATTTTAGGCAGCTTGACCTTAATGATTGCCACCATCGGAATTAATATTGTCGCTAACTTTGTTTCACCTGCCTTTGATTTTTCTAATGTTTCACCGAGCAAAATTAGCTGGCGCATGGGTGGAATGATTGCAGCAGTTGGTTCAATTTTCATTACCCCATGGAATTTATTTAATAATCCTCAAGTAATCCATTACACCATTGATATTTTAGGTGCATTTATCGGTCCGCTTTTTGGCGTATTGATAGCCGATTTTTACCTCGTTAAAAAACAAAAAATCGAAGTAGATGATTTATATACCTTAGATACCAAAGGTTTGTATTGGTACAAAAATGGTTATAACCACTCTGCCTTTTATGCCTTAATTCCAGCTTCATTAATTCCTATTCTCTGCGTACTTTTACCACAATTATCTGCTCTTGCTAATTTCACATGGTTTATTGGGATGGGATTCGGTTTTGTGATCTACCGATTTCTTAACCAACCGCTTGCCCATGCTAAATCGGCAATGACGAAGGTGAAAGTACAATGAAAATTAAAATTATTAATCCCAATACTACTCAAAGCATGACAGACAAAATTGCGGCATCAGCAAATATAGTTGCAGGTTCTGGTACTCAAATTATTGCAGTGAGTCCTCAAATGGGTCCTGCAACAATTGAAAGTTATTATGATGAAGCTCTAAGTGCCGTAGGTGTCTTAGAAGAAATACGCCAAGGTGAATTTCTAGGTGTAAATGCTTATGTTATTGCCTGTTTTGGCGACCCTGCGCTTTATGCTGCCCGTGAAATGACTTCAGCGCCTGTGATTGGGATTGCCGAAGCAGCTATGCGAACTGCAAGTTATGTCAGTAATGGTTTTAGTGTGGTCACAACCTTACAACGCACAGTGAATATGAGTTGGCATCTGGCTCATCGCTATGGGGCTACACCATTTTGCAAAAATGTTCGAGCTTGTGACATTGCAGTTGAAGAATTGGAGCTTCCTGACTCAGATGCTTATCGAACCATACGAGATGAGTGCAAAAAAGCACTAGTAGAAGATAAAAGCGATGCGATTGTTTTGGGCTGTGCAGGTATGAGTGATTTGTGCCTAAAACTACAAAACGAGTTGGGAGTGATTGTTATTGACGGCGTTGCAGCAGCAGTTAAACAAGCTGAAATGTTAGTTCAGTTAAATTTAAAAACCAGCAAAGTTGGTGATTGGGCCTCACCTCCTGTAAAAAATTACACAGGCATATTGTCAGGATTTGGAATGCGCTAAAGGGTTATTGTTTCAATTCCAACTCAAAACGCTGCGTTGGAATTGAAACGGCTCAAAACCAAAGAATTAAACTTCGGCTAACTCTGGCTGTTGTTCATTTTTATAAAATGGCACATCACCGTTAATAGTTGCACGGTGCATGATGCGATGAGCATCGCCATAATCAAATAATGCTTTATGTTGCGTACAACGGTTATCCCAAATCGCGATATCACCATCTTGCCACTTCCAACGCAAATGAAATTGCTCTTGGGTCGCATGTTCAAACAAGAAATTAAGTAATTGCTCACTTTCTTGTTCAGGTAACTCATTAATTCGAGTGGTAAAGCCCTCACTTACAAACAACAAAGGCTCACCTGTAACAGGATGGGTACGCACCACTGGGTGAATCACTGGTGGGTTACGCTTAAATGTTTGCAAAAGCTTTTCACGTTCTACTTCGTTATGGGCAAAACGTTCAAGTGGAAAAGACTTACGAATATCGTGTGTTGCAGTTAAGCCACGTAATTTTTGCTGTAAATCAAGCGGAAGCCCTTTAAAAGCTGCTGTATTACTCGACCATAAAGTGTCACCGCCTACAGGTGGAATTTTAATGGCTTGCAACACACAACCTAAAGGTGGATTTTTACTAAAAGTCACATCTGTGTGCCAAAGTTCATTGTCACGCAAATCTTGTTTCCAGCTATCAAGCACCATCACTTCAGGTACATCTTCAATTGAAGGATAAATCGGGTGCACATGTAAGCTACCAAAACTGCGTGCCAAGTCTGCTTGTGCTTGCGGCGCTAATTGTTGCTTTCGAAAAAAAATGACCTGATGATCAAGCAAAGCCTGCTGGATTTGTTGCGTTGTCTGTTCATTTAACGCATTCAAATCAATATCGTGAATAATTGCGCCAATGGTAGGCTTGATCACTTCAATATTTAAGTTTGCTACTTCTGTATTCATCTTCTTTACTACAACTGCTGACCATACCAAGGAGAAAACTGTTTTTGTAACCAACGTAAAAACAGCTCAAAACTAACTGCGACAATGGCAATCACAATAATGCCCAGAATTACCGTATCGGTAATTAAGAACTGTGCTGCCGATTGCACCATAAAACCAATACCGCGGTCCGCTGCAACCAACTCTGCTGCAACTAATGTTGACCAACCCACCCCAAGACCAATACGAATACCGGTAATAATATGAGGCAAAGCTGTTGGTAAAATGACATGCCAAAAGACTTGTGACTGACTTGCCCCTAATGACAATGCCGCACGTTCACGATTTAACTGATGGCTTAACACACCATGCGCACTACTAATAATGACAGGCGCCAAAATCGAGAAGAAAATCAAAAGTACTTTTGTGGTTTCACCAATACCGAACCAAATAACAAGTAACGGCAAATACGCTAACGGCGGAATTGGACGTAATAATTCAACCAAAGGATCTAGAACAGCACGAACCCATTTGTTCAGCCCCATCCACAAACCCAGCGGAACACCAATCACCACGGCAGCAATCAAAGCCAAAAACACACGAGAGATACTAGCGGCCAAGTGTTGCCACAAAGTAGCCTTCATAAAACCTTCTTGGCTGACCGATATAAATTTTTGCCAGACTGCCTGTGGGCTCGGTAAAAACAGTTCAGGTACGATATGCAAAGCAGTAATGAGAAACCAGAGTGCGACCACACTTCCCACACTAATTATGCTAACTGCCAAAGTGCGATGCTTCTCAAAAAATGACGATAGAAATGAAGCATTTTCTGTTTGCACATCTGGCTTAAGTTTTAGCCCTGCTTTGTCATATTCATAGACGTTATCTTTAGTACTCATGTGGTTAACGCCTCCTTACCGCTTTGTTTTTGTGCTCTTAAACTTTCAAACAGCTGCTCTCTGAGCTGAATAAATTGTGGGTCCGATTTAATTGAGCGAATAGACTCGCCCTGACGATATCGATTAGCAAAATCGAGATGTAGAGTTTCTACAATTTTGCCTGGATGCGCTGTCATCAGAACTAACTGATTGCTGAGCAATAATGCTTCTTCAATGTCATGAGTAATTAAAAAGAAACTTTTATTTTGTTGAATCCATAAATCGAGCACTAACTGCTGCATGTTTTCACGTGTAAAAGCATCTAATGCGGCAAAAGGTTCATCTAATAAAATAAACGGCGCATGACTAATCAAAGCTCTAGCAATACCAACACGTTGTTTCATACCACCGGAAAGTTCCCAAATATTGGCTTTTTCAACGTGGCTTAAACCTACAATTTTTAAAATTGCGTTCACTTGTGCTTCGATATCGGCGCGCTTTAAACCTTTTAACTGCAAAGCGAAGCCAACATTATCTGCAACATTCAACCAAGGAAGTAATGCATGATCCTGAAACACGACAGCGCGGGTTACATCTGGTCCATTTACTACTTCATGATTTACAAGCACATCACCTGAACTCGGCTTTTGAAACCCTGCCAAGATATTAAGCAAAGTTGTTTTGCCACAACCTGACTCGCCCAAAATCACGGTTAAAGAACCTTCTTCAATCGTTAGGTTAATGTCTTGTAAAACTGGCTTTTGCTGTTTAGGAAAAGTCAGATGAATATGTTTGGCTTCTAGTACACTCATGACAACTCCTTAAGGCTGCAAAAATGAAGAATTCACGTTGCCTTTATAATCGGCTTTCAGTTGATCGACTTTGCCCTGACCTTTTAAGAACTTCGCTGTATCAAAAATATTTTGCGCAAATTCACCATCTAACGTTTGTTTTTGCTGAGCGTGGTCTAGGTAAATGTTTCCACTTAATAAAAGCGGGATATCTTTTGGATCAGAACCTGTGAGCTGCGCAATTTTTTGCACGTTATCGGCATCTTTAACGTAAGCGGCTGGATCTTGATTATATTTTTCAAGCTGCTCAAGCGTAGTTTTAGCAAAAGCTTTTAAGAAATCAGGATTTTTCTCTGCAAAATCTTTACGCACAACCCATAAGTCATAAGTTGGAGCGCCCCATTCACCCACTTGTTTTGAGTCGGTTAAAACCGTACCAGATGCTTTGGCTTTACTTAAAGCAGGTTCCCACACATATGCTGCATCAATATCACCACGTTCCCAAGCAGCTGAAATTTCAGGTGGACGCAAGTTAATAATTTTGACTTTGTCTTCTGGAATGTTCCAATGTTTAAGTGCCGACAAAAGGCTGTAATGGGTTGTTGAAACAAACGGTACAGCAATGGTTTTGCCAATTAAATCTTGAGGCGTTTTAATGCCTGATTTATTACTTACCACTAATGCTTCAGATCCACCAAGTTTTGATGTAATTAAGAATACTTCAATCGGTAAATCACGGCTTGCCGCAGCAGCAAGTGGACTTGAACCAATATTGCCAAGTACGACATCGCCTGAAGCAAGTGCATTTACAACGTCTGAACCCGCATCAAATTTTTTCCATTGAATATTACGTTGGCTATGTTTTTCATATTCCCCATTGGCCTGCGCAACTTTGCTTGGGTCCACCCCTGTTTGATAGGCAATCACGACAGGTTTGCTGTCGCGAACTGAAGCACTTGTATTATTGTCTTTCTTATTTTGCCATACGATAAATGCAACAATTGCTACAACCACAATTGCCGTGATAATCAACGGTTTGGTCTTTGTGCTCATAATTTCATGATCTTTCAATAATATAAGCTCATGGTATGCAGCTGGCTTTATAATGAAAAATAAAAAAATATGAGTTGCTTATCTATTTTTGATAAATAACTTTTTCATATAAGTTTTTATCTTTTGGTAAAAAGCAAATATCAACCAAACTTACAGATTAGCCATAAAATTAAAATACTTATATATCAATAATTAAAAAGGATATTCAAAAAATACATGATGAGAAAAACCTGACATACCTACTCTAATTATTTTATCCTACTCATTTCGTCATTTTTATTTTTTGCTTATCGCATCCAGAGTTTTGCATCTAATTAATTTTCATTTTTTTATATAAAGTTCAGATTTTATTATCTTTTTATCTTAAAACTTCTGCAAATATTAAGATTTGGACAAATCTTTTTCTGGTTTATACATGACGCAAATTTAATTTTTATTTTTAAGAGGAGAAAAATTCTTTTGTTTAAACATTCTCAATTTTTGAAAAAAACATTAATTACAGCGTCTTTAATTACATTTAGCCTTTCAAGTCATGCGGCTCTCACCTTTGGTAATGCTGAAGAAGGTCAACTTAAAGTGAGTGGTACTGTTCGAGCTAAATATGTTTATGATTTTGACTCTGATCCCACTACCAGTAAATTTTCCTTTAATGACGCGGTACTATGGCTAGATTACAACTCCCCGAAATGGATAGGCCGTCTAGATTATCGGGTTTATGAATATTACGGGCGTTTAGGCGATGCCAATTGGCTTACCGATGCATGGTTGGGTTATAAAATTAATGACAACAGTAAAATTATTGCGGGCTTAAACCCAGTTCCTTTTGGCTTGGGTCGCTTTTGGGGAAATACTTATTATTTAGGCATTGCCAATAGTGCAGGTTGGGAAGATGTACATAACCTTGGCGTAAAATATGATTTCAATGATGGAATCAATGAAGCACAACTCGCCTTTTATCCTACCGATGGTGGCACTTATAGAGGTAAAAGCAAAGACTCGAGTCGATTTAGTATCAACCCTGTCAATGCGGATGACTCTGTACCACAAGGTACCAATACTAAAGAAAAGAACTCCATTGTTGTTCGCGGTGCTCATACCTTTAAAAATGTCTTAGGCCAAGAAAATTTCTCTACCCAACTGGGCGCCTCTGCATGGTATTCCACCATTGAAAATAAGCGTTCAGGGCAAAATGGCGATCGCCAAGTCTATTCAGTTTTTAGCAATACCAATTATAACCAATGGAATTTACAGCTTTTGGCTGGTTATCAAGACATTGATAATGCGGACACTGAATATAAAGATCATCTGACTTTGGGCGGCTTCGATTATTCATTTAACTCGGCAACCAAAGGCCAGATTTATTCAGCCGAACTGAGCTATTTATTTCCTCAGCAGTTTGGCCCAATTACCTCTGTTCGCCCCTACCTAAACTATAGTTCTTATCGAAAAGAGCAAGATGGCTTTAAAGATTCAACCCGTTTTATTCCCGGCATTGCCTTTAACTATCAAAAATTGACAGTACAAGCCGAGTTACTCATTGGTAAACATGATCCATATCTAGGAGACAGTGAAGGACTTGCGGCTGGTGGAACCAATGATAAATGGAACAAAAAAGCATTTGTAATTTTTGCTTATTACTTCTAACTCGAAAAACAAAGGCCAACAGATGTTGGCCTTTGTTTTTATCTAGATATTTATTTTTACTCTAGTCGATTACTGGTGAATTATTGAGAGGAAGTTCTGTTTTATCTTCATCGATAACATCGACATCTTGGGCGGTAGGCTCAAACTTAATCAGCAGCCCAATCACAATTAAAGGAATAAAGGCAAAGATAGAAATAATCAGGTAAACATCAGTTTTATATCCCGCCATCCAGATCGGTAAAACAAACAAAGCAATTGCTTGAGCAACACCCGTTACTGCACGGTTAAAGCCGACCCCAACGCCACGAATTGAAGCAGGATAAGCCATGGTTGGATAAACCATCATTTGTGCACCTGGCCCAAAACCTTCAGCAAAAAGCCATAAACCTAGCATGCCAATTGCAGTATAGAGTAAAAAGCTATTACCGGGTTCACCAATGAGTGCTAAGGCAATAAGGGCTATAAACTGGAGTAAAAAGCCTGTAAGCAACACATGACGAGATTTAAATCTGCTAGCAACAAATACGCCTAACAGCCCGCCCGTAAATGCAAACAGCAAATTGAGTCCGAGTGTTGTAGTAATGGTCGTCAAGACATCGGTATGAAAGAAACGCGTTAAAATAGAAGGTAAAAAGAAGGCAATGGTCGTGTACTGAAATGCCACCGAAATGTGAATCACAATGGCTACAATCGTTCTTGGTAAATAGGTTTTATTAAATAAAACTGCAAAACCCTCACGCTTTTTCTTTTCAGCAGTTCTTTCTACTTTTTCAACTGTAGCGACTGCATTAATTGCATAGGACTCTTGTAGAACTTGAGCTGCACCTTTTAAATCGCCTTGGTTTGCAAGCCAGATTGGTGATTCAGTTAAATATTTACCGCGAATAAAAATAATGAGTAACGCTGGCACTGCTCCAAAAATTAAAGATGCTCGCCATAACCAGTTGCTATGCTCAGGAGGTAAAAGAAAATAAAGCGCCAGAACTAGACCAAAACATACCGAAGAAGCGGCATACCACATTGGGCACCATGCAGCTAAACGCGCTGCCTTGTTGCTACTACCGTTAAATTTGGAAAACTCAGATAAGTATGACATTGCGACAGGCAAATCAATACCAACACTAATTCCCATAATAAATCTGGCTAAAATCAAAACCCAAACATTTGGTGCAAAGCCTGCGACAATTGCCGCAATGACAAAGAGCACCATGTCCGCCATGAAGACCCGATAACGGCCGATTTTATCTGTCAGCCAACCACCAATCAGGTTACCAACAATAGTTCCACAGACAATTGCTGAAGCCACCACACCAGTCATCACAGGGCTTAAAGAAAACTCTGAGATAACTTGCTCAATACCAAAGGACAGCGTTGTTAAATCATAGGCATCAATAAATACCCCAATCAGTGCCAACCAAATAACTTTATTAGATTTACCCTTCCCTGCAAATTTGGAAATTAATTGTGAAACATCATCGGGAGATTTAATTTCATAACGATGGTTATGATCGAGTTCTTGTGTGCTCACTTAATAATTCCTAAACTTTAATAACAGGAACAAAATAATGATTATTCACATAATACAAAAGCAAATTAATCTGATGTTTTAATCTAATTTATAGAATTATCTTTTCATTATTAACTCAGCAGTAAAACCGATATAAAAAGACAAAATAAAAGCTGGTATTTAACCAGCTATTTATTTAAAGGCTTCCTAAAATATTAACTCGCCTCAGCAAGTTTTAACTCTTTTAGATTACGATATTTTGCACCGCGGTGATTTTCAGGCAAATATGGCCCAGCACCAAATAATTTTTCTCTTAATGTTCCTTGTGCATATGAGGTTTGATATACCCCACGTTTTTGCAACTCTGGCACAATAAATTCGACCACATCGGCAAAGGTTTGATGAGCCAAAATATAGGCCAAGTTAAAGCCATCAATATCGGTATCTTCAACCCATTGCTGTAGAGCATCCGAAACGGTTTCTGCCGAACCCACTAACACAGGTCCATTACCACCTAAACTGTTCCAGTTTGCAATTTCCTCAATGGTCCAAACACGCTCTGGGTCTGCATTTACATAAGAATCTAATAAAGATTGAATCGCGTTGGTTTGAATATATTCAACTTTATCGGTGGGTTGATATTGTGAAAAATCTACACCTGACCAGCCAGACAGCAATGTTAACGCCCCATCGTAGCTTCCATAGCTTTGATATTCTTTAAACTTAGCCTGAGCTTTTGCATCGGTTTCATCAGTGACAATCGATAAAAGTGCATAAATTTTAACTGAGTACGGATCGCGGCCTTCTTGAGCCAATTTCTGGCGAATACCCTGTACCACTTTTTTAGTGGCAATTTTAGACGGCGCTGCAATAAATACACACTCGGCATTTTGACTAGCAAACTTCTGCCCACGTGAAGACGCGCCTGCTTGGTAGAGTACTGGTGTTCGCTGCGGTGATGGCTCACAAATATGGATGCCCGGTACAGTAAAGTATTTACCCTCGTGCTGAATTGGATGCACTTTTTTATGGTCAGCAAAGATACCGCTTTCACGATCGCGCAGTACCGAACCTTCTTCCCAAGACCCTTCCCAAAGTTTGTAAAGAACTTCTAAGTATTCATCAGCAATATCATAACGATTGTCATGATTAACCTGAGTTTTTAGACCCAAGTTTTTCGAACCACTTTCTAAATAAGACGTCACGATATTCCAACCAACTCGCCCTTTGGTTAAATGGTCTAACGTGCTAATACGTCTAGCAAAAGGATAAGGGTGTTCAAAGGAAATAGAGGTCGTGACACCAAAGCCCAAATGCTTTGTGACTGCTGCCATTGCTGGCACAATCTGTAGTGGATCATTGACCGGAACTTGTACCGCACCTGTTAAGGCATGTTCAGCACTTTGATGATAAACGTCATAAATACCAAGCACATCTGCAATAAAAATACCGTCAAAAAAACCACGCTCAAGAATTTGCGCTAAATCTGTCCAATATTCTAAATCTTTATATTCAACAGATCGGTCTTGAGGATGTCGCCATAATCCAGGAGATTGGTGGGCAATACAATTCATTTCAAAAGCATTAAAACTAATTTTCTTAGTCATAAAATATTCGCCAGCATTTTATTTATTTTTATACTAAAGCAATTTTTATGTTTTCTTTATAATATAAACCCCAAACAAAATATGATTTTATTCTAATAGATTTTTATATTTTATTAAAAAAACAAAAATAATATTAAGCCGCTAAAAATAGCAGCTTAATATCTAAAACTATAATTTATTGTTTAGCAACATTCCCTATTCGCCATTGATAAGGAGGTAATGTGCCGTTTACACTAAAATCACCGATAATTCGATTTTTAAATACTCTCGGGTTATGTGAAGATAAAGTTCGTACATTACGCCAGTATCGATCTAGGCCTAAATCTTTGTCTGTTGCAGAAGCACCTAAAGCATCAAATAAAATCGTAGAAGCATTTAAAATTAGATCGGTAATGACCGTTTGAGACTGCGCACTTTCAAGTTCGGCAAGCGCATTTTGCTCCTCTTCAAGTTGCTCATTATTTTGAAATGCTGCCAAGTAAGCACGCTGTAAGCTTTGTGCGACTTTTTCAACAATCGCCCCTGCACTGTAAGCCGCACCACGGATTTGTCCTACGACTTGTAAAATTTGCGGATCCTGTTTTACAAATTGGGCATTCGCATGCGTGTAGTTTCGGGTACGTTTAGCAACAGCTTGAGAAACATCATAGGTTGCAGCACGTCCTAGACCTGTAATGATTGCCAGTTGAACCAGTTGATAGTAAGCCGCTGAATATTTAAAACGGTCATCATCAGGTAAAATTTCAGTTTCATCGACCAATACATCATGGAAATATGCTGTACCACTCGCGGTAAGTTGCTGACCGAAGCCATTCCAGTCATCAACAATTTCGACACCTTCATCTTCACGGCGAACAACGACCGAGCCAGACTCACCCTTTAAGTCAGTTACACCAACATCCACCCAGTCTGCATATAAACTTCCAGTGGTGTAATATTTTTTCCCTTTAACGCGAATTTTTCCGTCACTGTCTCGATACAAATGTGTTTCGAACTGATCAATTGACTCCTTCCCACCTTCAGACCATGCACTACCCACCGTTTCACCATTGGCAATTCGGCTAAGCCAACGCTGTTGAAACGCTTTGTCTTTACTTACCAACACATCTTCAGTGAAACCAAAGTGCACACGCAAAGCTTGCGGTAAGTTTGAGTCCGCTTCTGCAAGTTCAATGAGCAATGCAAATAATTCAGGAATGGTTGCATCAAAGCCACCATGAGCTTTGGGAAGTCTTAAGCGCGTAAAACCAACATCTTTGAGCCACTGAAGTTGTTCATAAGGCAAAATATGCTGCTGCTCACGGATTAAAGCCCCTTCTTTAATACGGGCAAAAGTTGGTCTGAAATTTTTTGCCAATTCATCATAACGTTCTGAAGGCCCTTCACCCCACACGCGAGAAATGATTGAAGCCTGACTAAGTGCTGCATGCGTTAGTGAACCGAGATGATGCTCAAAATTTAAATTTGTCATGTAAGTAAAACCAATATTGCTTTGCTTTTACCATAAAATATTTATTTCACATGAAAACGATTATTTTTTTATAACTGTATTCATTCTTTATATAACGCAAAACAAAAGCCTGAAAGCACTAAGCAATCTCTTTCTTGTTAAGACTATGCTGAGTTTGCAATAAGGTTTGCATATATTCTGAATAAACAGATAGTTTCTCGAAAATATGCTCTGAATAAAACATATCATCAATTAAGTGCGTCATTTGACTGGCGGTAAAGGTATCGCACAAACCGACCAATGCTGCGTTCATTTGAGCAAAGCGTGCACATAACTGTACATATGCTTCATCTTTATTTTTAAATAATAATTTACGCATATCTAGCTGATCTAAGCCTTTTAGTCCCTCATCTTTTACGACTTTTACCCAATGAATTTTTATTTTTAAGAACTGTTCAAGTTGCTTTAATGCCTCTAAATCCAGCTCTAAATGGGTGATTAAAAAAACTGTAGAGATATCACTTCGACATAATGCCTTGATTAATTTTAAATAGAGAAAGTCTATCTCTTGTATATTTGTTAGCTCTAAATCGAGATATATTTTTAGACTTTCTAAAACGTCATCTACTTTAAACACGACCTTCTTGTCTGCTTGATAATATTTATTAAGAATAGAAAGCACAGGCGCAGTTGCAGATGTTGTATAAATAGCTGCTTTGTTTAAGTTAGCAAAAATAAATGGCGAGAACAGATAAGCCAAACTGCTTTGCTGTGGCTCAATATGAGACTGAATTAAATAAACCGTTTGAGTTTTAGAAAAGTCTCTGAGTACTTTCGCTCTAAGTAAGGTTGCTTCAAGGTTCACATAAGTCTGTTCTAACTGATCTACTACCAATGTAGAAATAGACTGATTTTTAATAATTTTATGTAGAACATTTAGTTGAGAAGTAATAAACATTTTTTAACATCCAAGCTATTTTAGAAGCGCTACACTTACACTTAGGTCTTTAAGAAACACGCAGCAACCGGACCCTACACAAAACAACAATGGAAATAGAAAAGAAGAACATAATCATGTGCTTAAAAAAATCTAAAACAGCGTTCACATTGAGTCTTGAAGGTTGGTTTAGGTTGGCGGTAAATCCTGTTCATTTTTATTGTGAACTTTGAAGGAATGAATATATAGCTACAGATGATTGAAAAAAAACTATAGCACACCCTTGAAACCACACTGAACTGTTATAGTTTTATAAAAAATTTCTGTATCTACATATACAAATAGAGCGAGTGCATGATTAAGAAAACTTCTTAAGGTAGGTAGTTTTCATGAGACGATCTATTGCATATCGCCAGATATTTCATCAATGTTTCAATGCAACATGCATTTTTACAAATGCAACATCAAGCATAAACTTTGTTAACAGATTAAAAACAATCAATCGCTCTATTCTATTGAAATATCAAGCAATTATGTTGCTTTACCCTGTTGGCATTTTACTTGCTAAGAACATTTACCACAGAAGTAAGTTTAATTGCCAGAGTACTTTTTTGCCTAAAAATAAGTATTTAACTCATTTAATCATCATCAGCTAGTTCACAGGGGGAAAGTTTATGAGCCTCGGTCTAACCGCTCTAGAATTAGCGCGAATACAATTTGCTTTCACAGTATCCTTCCATATTATTTTTCCGGCCACTTCCATCGGTCTTGCCTGTTTTTTAGCAGTTTTAGAATGGAAATGGTTAAGAACGCAAAACCCAATTTATAAAGATCTATTTAAATACTGGATTAAGATCTTTGCCGTTGCGTTTGGTATGGGAGTTGTTTCAGGTGTCGTAATGAGCTACCAGTTTGGTACCAACTGGAGTGAATTTTCACGCGTCGCCGGAAGTATTACTGGTCCTTTACTTACCTATGAAGTCTTGAGTGCATTCTTCTTAGAAGCAGGTTTCTTAGGCATTATGTTATTTGGTTGGGGACGTGTTGGTCCTCGAGCCCATTTCTTCGCAACACTTATGGTGGCCATCGGAACATGTATTTCCATGTTCTGGATTTTATCTTCTAATAGCTGGATGCAGACACCTCAAGGCTTTGCCATCGAAAATGGCATTATTGTGCCAAAAGACTGGTTTGCAATTGTCTTTAACCCATCCTTCCCTTACCGCTTTGCCCACATGGGTGCAGCCGCCTTCTTAGTTTCATCATTATTGGTCGTCGGAACATCTGCATGGCATTTAGTAAAAGGCCGTCGTGATGAATTGGTGAAAAAATCGTTCTCGATGGGTCTCTGGATGGTGCTTGTGACATCTTGTTTGCAAGTGGTGATTGGCGATAACCATGGTTTAAACACCCGTGAACATCAACCAGCCAAACTTGCGGCAATGGAAGGTCACTGGGAAACCAATCACAATGAACCGATGCCATTATTGCTATTTGCAATTCCAGATATGAAAGAAGAACGTAACCACTTCGAAGTGGGTGTTCCTTATTTGGGTAGTTTAATTTTAACGCATAGCTTAGATGGCCAAGTGACAGGTTTAAAAGATTTCGCACCTGAAGACCGTCCAAATTCAACCATCGTTTTCTGGAGCTTCCGTGTGATGGTGGGTCTTGGTGTGCTCATGGTCACTCTGTCTTTAATTGCGCTTTGGTTACGTAAGCGTGGAAAACTCTATGAAACATCATGGTTTCATAAATTTGCTGTAGTGATGGGGCCTGCGGGTTATGTGGCAATGCTGGCTGGCTGGATTACTACGGAAGTAGGTCGTCAACCGTGGGTTGTATACGGGATTATGCGCACTAAAGACGGGCTTTCACATACGGTTTCCGCAGATCAGGTGGGCCTGAGTCTCTTTATTTTTGTGGTGGTATACACCATCGTTTTTGGTAGCGGTATTTACTACACCTTAAAACTCATTAATAAAGGCCCTGTATTTATCGATACTCCAACTATTGAATCTGGTGGTGTTGGACACTTTAAAACACCAATGCGTCCACTCAGTGCTGTCGATGAAAACATTGACGATAATCAAAAATCTGGGGAGAAACATCATGATTGATCTTTCTTTAATATGGGTCGGTATTATTGGTTTAGGTGTTTTAATTTATGTGGTCATGGATGGTTTTGACTTAGGAATCGGAATAATGTTCCCTTTCATTAAGAATAGCCAAGAACGTGACGTCATGATGAATACCGTCGCTCCTGTCTGGGATGGTAACGAAACGTGGATGGTTCTCGGTGGTGCTGGTCTATACGCAGCCTTCCCGCTGGTTTATTCAACAGTTTTATCAGCACTCTACCTGCCTATCATTTTTATGGTGATCGCCTTGATTTTCCGTGGAGTTGCTTTTGAATTCCGTTTTAAAGCTCATCGAACCAAACACCTTTGGGACTTGGCTTTCATTTGGGGTTCAGTTTTAACGAGCTTCCTTCAAGGGATTATTTTGGGTGCTTATATTCAAGGAATCAAAACCGAAAATGGTATTTTTGCTGGTGGGTCTTTTGATTGGCTTTCCCCGTTTACGATCTTTACTGGTATTGGCGTAGTTGCCATGTATGCCACTTTAGGCTGTGGATGGCTGATTTTAAAAACCGAAAAAGGTTTGCAGCAACGTATGTATGAGCTTATGCCAAAGCTGATTATTGCACTGCTCATTATTTTTGGTGGCGTGAGTTTATATACGCCGTTGACGCATCCTGAAATTGCAGATCGCTGGTTCTCTTTACCAAATCTGTTCTATTTTAGCCCTGTACCTATTTTGGTCTTATTATTTGTTGGTCTGATTTTATCAGCATGTAAAAAGCAGGATCATGACCTTAAACCATTTGCATATACATTAGCGCTCGTTTTCCTTGCATTTACTGGTTTTGTGATTAGTTTATGGCCCTATATTATTCCGCCATCAGTCACCATTTGGCAGGCAGCAGCGCCTCATTCAAGCCAGATGTTTGCTTTGGTCGGTGCACTTATTTTGATTCCAATCATTATTGCTTACACCATTGTGTCTTACTGGGTATTTAGAGACAAAGTCCGTGTAGGTGATGAAGGCTATCATTAAGTATGGAGGGTTTTATGAAAAAGTCATCCGTTAAACTCAATCAAACCCAATGGTTTATTCTGCTATGGCTTGGTGGTTTTTTAGCCTTAGCTGTGATTGCGGGATTGTTTAAAGTGATATTGATTTATGCAGCCCCTTACTTAAAGTAATTCCATCCTTATAGACAAATGCCGTTTGTAGATTCTGCAAACGGCATTTATTATTGATTCAGTGCATCCTTTTTTATTTCGTGCAGCTTATACATGTATAAATCAGAACAACTCGCTCATAGCATTCGCCAACTCATTGAAAGTGGTACTTTAAGTGCACATGAGAAATTACCTTCATTAAGAGATCAGGTACAACGCTCTGGTTTTAGTTTAATGACCGTAATGAATGCTTATCAGGAGCTTGAATCACAAGGTCTGATTTATTCAAAAGAAAAATCGGGATACTTCGTTGCCGAGCAAATTGCACTTAAGCCACTCGAGCAATATTCTGTTGTTTCATTAAATTCTAAAATCGAAATTAACTCATTAGTTTTTAAATATCTTAAATCGATTCAACATGAATCTGTTGTACCTTTTGGTTCAGCTTTTCCAGATAGTCAGCTTTTAGCTGCCCCCAAACTCATTCAAATTATGGGGCAACTTGCGCGTCAAAGACAAAGCTATGACCAAACAGCAAGTCTACCTCCCGGTAATTTAGCTTTAAGGAAACTGATTGCTCAGCGCTACTGTATGCAAGGCATACAGACAGACCCAGATGACATTGTCATTACATCGGGAGGTTTAGATGCACTGAACCTTTCCCTACAAGCAGTCGCTAAACCGGGTGACTATATTCTATTGCAACAAACCGTGTTTTACGGCGCTTGGCAAGCTGCCGAGCGTTTAGGGCTTAAAGTCATTACCATTCCTGAACATCCTCAATATGGTTTTGACCTAGAAGCTTTTGAACAGGTTATTCAAACCTATCCTATCAAAGTGTGTTGGCTCATGCTGAATGCACATAACCCGATTGGTTTTACCGTCAGTGATGACATTAAATATAAAATTGCCAAACTACTTCATGAGTATCAAATTTATTTAATTGAAGATGATGTCTATGAAGAGCTTTTTTATGGCGGTCAAAAACCACTTTCAATGAAGTATTTTGACCAACAAAATCTGGTGCTTCACTGCTCGTCTTTTTCTAAAACATTAGGTGCAGGTTTTCGGGTTGGTTGGGTCTATGCGGGTAAATTTTCAGACCATATTCAACACTTGCAGCTTATGAGTACCATTTCAGTAAATGCACTTATTCAAAATGCATTGGTTGAGTTTTTGTCTCATCATCATTATGAAAAACACTTACGCACACTTAGACTTTCACTTGAACGTTATAAAAAGCAGTTTTACCACTATTTGAAGCAACATCTGCCCGCGACCTGCGAGATTTATTATTACCCAAGCGGTTATTTTCTATGGGTTAAATTGCCTCATAAACTCGATAGCATGCAAATTTATGAAGAACTCATCCAACAAGATATTGGTGTTGCGCCAAGCCCACTCTTTAGTGTTTTACCCGCACAGCAACATTATTTAAGAATCAATTGTTCTTTTGAGTGGAACGAAAAAATTCAAGCTGCTTTAGATCAAGTCATCAAAACTATTCAACAAAGGGTCAAAGCAAGCCTGTAAAGTGATGCTTCGACCTAAGCACAATTTTAAAGTATTTAATTTATGATAGTTTCATCTTAAAGCGCGATTTTAAGGGTAAGAATATCTGGATGTTAATATGGAAATTGATGAAGAACTCACCCTTAAAAAAATACAGATTTTTTTGGCTTTCATGCGCTGTGGAAATTTGTCTAAAACAGCCACTGAAATGCAGCTGAGTAATGTCAGTGTTCATAAAGCCTTACACTCTTTAGAAAGCGCTTTACGTTGTCCTCTTTTTAAAAATGAAGGCCGTAACCTCATTCCGTTAAAAAGTGCTTATGTCTTTGAGGAACGGGCACAAAAAATAGTACAAGACATTTTTATCACCGTAAATAAAACCAGAGAAGCTGCTGGTTTTGCGGCTAAGGTTTTACATTTAGGGTCTCTTTATTCTTTGACGGTAAACACCATTCCAAATGTGATTAGCGGTCTTAAACTCAGACGTAGTGAGCTTGATATTCAATTGTTGCTGAGTTCAAATCAAGACTTGGTGAAAAAGCTTAAAGCAACTGAGCTTGATGCGATTATCGTGGCTTTAAATGAAACCACTCAAGATGATGACTTTGAAATTTTGCCGATGTTTTCAGACGATATCTTTCTGGCAGTCAATAAAGATTCAAAATATGCCGATTTTAAAGACATTGATTTAAGCCTTTTAAAAGAAGAAACTTTTTTAACTTTAACTAAGGGTTTTGCAACTCATAACGACAGCGACATCATTTTTAAAAAAGCTGGTTTTTCACCAAAAGTTGCTTTACAGGTCAATGATATTTTTACCTTAATTAGTATGGTCAGCTCAGGTGTCGGTTTTGCTCTACTACCCGGACGTATTTCTGCAGTTTATGAAAGTTCAGTAAAACTTATTCCACTAAAACAGCAATATCACATGCAACAAGAAATTGGATTGGTCTTTCTAAAGAGTAAAGAGCGTGACCCAAACTTACTTGCTCTGATTGCAGAATGTCGAATGTTTGCCTCTAATTTCAAAAATAAAAAAGACCGCTGTTAGTAGCAACGGCCTTTTTGACTGAATATTAAATACTGATTAACCGACTAAAGCTTTAACCGCGAAGAACAAAACAGTCGGTCCCATTAAGCAACCAAGACCTGTATGAAACGTTGCAGTAAGCGCACCGTAAGGCACTAAACGACGATCTGTCGCTGCTAAACCAGCCGACACACCACTTACAGTTCCAGCTAAACCACCAAAAATCATGGCAGAACGTGGATTGTCTAATCCCATAAATTTTGCGGTAAGCGGTGTTGAAACCATTACACAAATCGCTTTTACCAGCCCCGTTGCAATTGACAGGGCCATGACCTCAGAACTCGCGCCAATTGCAGCTCCAGTCACTGGTCCCACAATGTAGGTCACTGCACCTGCGCCAATTGTGGTAATACTCACCGCATCACGATAGCCAAAAATCCATGCAAACATACAACCGACAATAAATGGCAAAATGGTTCCGAGAAATAAAGAGAAGGCACCAATAAACCCAGCTTTTTTCGCCTCAGTCGCTTGTACCTCAAATGCAGTTGCGACAATGGTAAAGTCACGAAGCATTGCACCGCCCATAAGCCCGACACCAGTAAAGAGTGCAAGATCTGTAATCCCTTTTTCACCGCCTGTCATTTTTCCGCCAAACCATGCCAAAATTAAACCAATTACAATCGCAATTGCTGAAGCATGCACTCGTCCCTTGGTTAAATATTTAGATAGCTTAGTCGACAACCACATAATTAAAGCAATTAAGGCGAAAGCTGTAATTAAACCTAAATGGGTTAAGTCCTTTAATAATAATTCAACCATGAACTTTGCCTCCAATGCGGTTTAATGTGGTGTCTTCTTCCTTCGGTAAAGGGCTTGCCTTGTTATAGCGGCTTAAGCCTGCAATGGTCAGTGTACAAACGATAACCGAAACTACCGCAGCGAAGAGTGCCATATGTCCACTAGATAATGCTGTAACCACATTTTGTTGTGCTGCCATAGCAACAACAACAGGAATATACATAGTGCCCCAGAATGAAACGCCTTTTTCGGTTTCAACTGTCATAACACCACGTTTTTCCATCCATAACCGTATACAAATGAGTAAAATCATGGCGATACCCACGCCACCAACATTGGACTTTACACCCAATAAAACGCCCAACAAGTCGCCAACAATAACACCCACCAAGGTGCAAAGTGCGAGTAAACCAACTCCATATATAATCATGACAATCCCTCATATCCTTGGATCATTTATGCTTTTGTAAAATCTGACTCAAAAAGAAAAACTATTTGCCTGTTCTTTTTGCATTGCCATCTGAATAGTGTCTATGCGTGTCCCTTGAAATGACAACACGGTTCCTTCTTTAAATGTTCGGCGTGCAAGTGTAGTAAGCACCGTTCCCGGCAAAGCTTCGATCTGTAACCTCACACCTCGCTCCCATGCAGCTTGGATGGTACTTTCCCAATCTACAGTTCGACTCATATTAAAAGCCAAGTCATCACCAATCTGTTCTGGCCTGCTAAGCGTACGAGCCGTTGTACCACTTAAATAACGTATTTTAGGCTGCTTTAAAGTCACTCCCTCCATAGACGCTGCAAGTTGCTTTGCTTGCTGACTTAATAATTCACAGTGCGATGGCACCGATACATCTAATTTTTTTGCCACCACGCCTTGTTGCTTTGCCAAAACAGCAACTTGAGTCATGGCTTCAAAGCTTCCTGAAATAACAATCTGGTTATGTGCATTAATATTTGCGACAAACACCTCTGGCGTTATTTCATAAATTTGTTTGACCCATGTTTCAACAGCTGCACGGTCTGTACCAATCAGGGCCGTCATGCCATATCCAGTGGGGTAAGCGTTTTGCATGAGTTCACCTCGATAGGCAACCAAACGAACAGCATCTTCATAGGCTAAAACTTCTGCTACAACTGCAGCCGACCATGCACCAATTGATAGACCTGCTACATAATCAGGTTTTAAGTTTTCAGCCCTTAATAGAGCTGAACTCACCACACCTGAAATAAGCAAACACAGCTGTACTGCACGCGTTGACTTTAATGCTGCCGAACTGTCCAGCGTCAAGACATCTTCTTTGAGTGCATCCGATGCACGCTCAAGGTATTCTTTAACCAGTGCGGTTTGAGGTAAATCGTGCAACATATTGCTTCTTTGCACACCTTGTCCCGGATATACCCAAATTGAAGCCATGATATCTATTCCCTAATTCCATGGGTTTTCTAATAAGACAGCACCATCAGGACGTTTTAATAGAACTTTTCTGCTATTCCTTGCCCATTCTTTTAATGCCAAACCGCCTTGTGAAAGTTGAAGCTGTATATCCACATTCAGCCCTGCTTGCTGAAAACTTTCGAGTAGCTCAATCGCCTGCTTTTTAACAAAAGGTTGTTCAGCTCGAATCAACAAATCTATGTCACTTTGCTGAGTTACTGTTTTAATGCCCGTTGCCAGTTCAAAGCCGAAACTTCCTGTATATCCCCAACATCCTGAAAAGTTTTTCATGATGCTAGAAATGCTCTGTAAACGTTCTGCCAAGTGTTTAAAGTGACTTGGATTTACTTCAGCTAGTGCTTCGGGTTTAAGCTGTCTGCTAATAGCATTTCTTGGCATTTGCGCTGCATATCGTTGATAGCGAAATTGTCCTCTTATACCTACGGCCACCTGATCTTCAGGAGTAATTTCCCGTCGAACTACAACAGGATCACCACGTTGCAATACCTCTCTCACCCAATGCGGAGCATCATCAGCCAAGCAATCGACCGTCATACCCCACAACAAATCATGGGCTTCGAGCTTAAGTTTCATGACCATTGCTCACGCAATAATTCACGGACCTTTTTAGACATTTGACGGTTTTGGCCATGCAGTCTTTGTTCCAGTCCTCTCGATTGCTCAGCATTAATTTCTTTAAACGCTTGAGCAATTGCTTGTTTCGCTAACAAAAGATCATCGTTTGTCGGTTGTTCAGGGTTTTCAACAGATAACAGTTCAGATAACAAACCAAGCGTGGCATAACTTTCAATGTCATAAGCCATTGGCGGAATGCTTGATGCCAATTGCTCTAACTCATCAACCGACCGTAAAGTAACGCGTGCAGCAGATTCCTTACCCATTGCATGCACCATAACACCTGAATCTTTTAAGGCAATAATACGATTGGCTTGGTATCCATGCGCCAAGAAAGCACCAGACATCGACTTACCAACCAATAAACTCACAATTGGATGACCTGCTAATCTAGCTCTAGCATAGCTATCTACTGCACCCGCTAAAGCTTGATGAATACCTAATAATTCTTCGCGGCGCCCATAGGCCTGACTTGGAACATCAACCAGACATAAAATACCGCGTTTAGTTTCAGCCTGTGCATCGGCTTGAATCACCTCATCGACTGCTTTTGCCAAGCCCCAGCCTTCCAAGAGTCCAACTTCTCCTTGTTTTGCCCGTGGGAACAGATTATCGCTGTCTTGCACAACTGCAATCATACGCACTGCTTGCTGATCAATCTGACCATCAGCCACCCAAATCGAAGCTGGAAAACCTTCAACTGTTTTAAAGCCCTGCGTAAGTGCTTTAAACCAATGTGCACCACGAGTAGATGTTTTTAATGTATCAACGGCGATATTCATGCTTGCTCTCCTTGATACAAAGCTTGAACTTGTGCTGGGGTAATCTGCTCAGCAGTATCAACTTGTTGCAGCTTTTCTAAATAGAATGTGTAATTTGAACTACGATGCTGATGAGGCACGCCTTGAGTTAAATAATCGATGACTCGCTGACGAATTTTCTGGCGATCATCGTCTACATAAGCATCTGCCAAACCACTAGCAAACCGTTGGTTCCCGCCAGTAATACTCCATATAAATGGACGATCTTTGGCGTTATATTCTTGTACACCAGCTTCTTGTTCTATCACTTGTGGGCCATTTAAACCTAAACGTCCTTCTTGTGTCATTACAATATAGCTACATAGTCCAGCTGCAATTGACATACCGCCAAAACACCCTACACTACCAGCAACCACGGCAATCACGGGTTGATACTGACGTAAATTCACAATTGCAGCTTGAATCTCAGCAATTGCAGCCAAGCCCAGATTTGCTTCTTGTAAACGAACGCCACCCGTTTCCAACAATAAAATTGCAGCTGTTGGAATGCCTTTTAGATTGTCTTCAACCGCAAGTTCTAAGGCTCCCGCAATTTTGGCACCGCCCACCTCACCTAAACTGCCACCTTGAAATAAGCCTTCAATAGAAATTAAAACCACTGGGCGTTCTTGAATAGATCCTTTTGCAATCACCACGCCATCATCGGCTTGCGGCACAATATTCTGTTTAACGAGCCAAGGCGACATAACACGGGCAAATGGGTCGAGCAACTCTCGAAAAGTCCCTTCATCTAATAATGCTTTAGCACGCTCTCTCGCACTCAGCTCAATAAAATCTTGTTTATTTAACAAACTCTGAATATCAGTCATGAGCAATCTCCTCCAATGCTTGTTCCAGTCGTAAGCGAACGACACCGGGAGTTGCACCAAAGTCATGAATATCAATATTGACCGCTGGCGGTATTTGAGCAGTAAAAATCCGTTCAAAAAGATTGTGCCAACGTGCTGCACTGCCATCTACCGAAGTCACTACCTGAATAGAGGTCTTTCCCTTTTCACCGGGTTCCATCAAAATTTCTAAATCGCCAGAGCCTACACATCCTACTAGTGCTTTTTTTACAGGTGGCTCTGTGGCCACAAATTCAAAATGAAGTGTTTCCATAATCAAAATCCCTTTTTATTTTTCACAGATGACTGCTCAACACGATCTATAAACAAGGTTGCTGCCAACAAATCTGCGGCACCACCAGCAGACGCCTTCATCCGAAGCAGGTCAATCTCTAAAAGATGCAAAGCACGTCGACCTTCTAAGCTTGAACTGCCACCCAAATCCAGTATTTGCTGAGCACCTTGTTGCATACGCTTTAAACCAGATGTGCCAGAGCGATAAAGCACACAGGTATCGGTCAAATCTGTCATCATGGCAAGTAAGGCATCTAAGCGAGCAAACTCTTCTTTCATGGGTTTACTACGACTTTGATAAAGTTGCTTTAACCCAAAATTCACAATAGTTGGAAAGCCTTGTTGTGCCTGTTCCTTGGCACCTAAGATGCCTAACTTCTTTTGTACTTGCTGACCATGACTCAAAGCCTGCTTTGGAATAAAGCGATCTTCAAACTGAGCAATCTGGCCTGCTAACTGGCATAGCTCAACAGCAGAAAAGTACTGTTGATTCGTGTGCGCTAATGCTGCTGCGGTAACCATTAACCCTAATGCCCAAATTGCACCGCGATGTGTGTTGACACCATTTGTCGCCAACATCATGGTCTTTTCACCTTGGCGGCCAATTTCTCCAATGTCTTCGCGTAAGGCCAGACAAACTTTTCCGTGATGCTTCGCAGCTTGAGCCATCGCTTCAAACATGGGTCCTAAACTTTTCGCAGAGCGCTCCATTAACTCCAAAGTCAGGTCATTGTGTGCACCACTGCCACGACGATCAACCAATGCTGGTTTCGGTGTCAGATTAACTTCATCAATTAACGCTTCGACTGCCATATCTGCCAAAAGCTGACTACCGCTGAACGTTTGATATTGAACTTGTGCCATCATTACCAACTCCTAAACTTTGCAGGGGGTTGATATAGACCATCTGACCATGTCACCAAGTCGGCAATATTTTTTGCAGCTAAAAGTTCACGTGTTGCATCGGTGCGACGAATACCTAAATCTTCAGGGAATACCACCAGACCTTCACGTCTTAAACGTGCTGTTGTTTTCGGGTCTTGGGTTAAACCAATACTGGTCACACCTGCCACCGCAGCAATCATGGCTTGACGTTCTTCTTGGCTGCTTGCTTTATATAGATAAGCAATACCTTCTTCAGTCAGTAAATGGGTGACATCATCGCCATAAATCATGATCGGCGCTAAAGGTAAGCCTGCCGTTTTAGCAACATCAATCGCATCAAGACGATCTACAAAAGTTGGCTTGCCACCCTCTTGGAAGGTTTCCACCATTTGAACAACGAGTTTTTTACCACGTGCCAAATAGGTTTCAGTTTCACTGGCACCTTGTAAACGCATATCTAGCCATGCTGGCGTATCATGACGACGGCCACGCGGATCATGCCCCATGTTTGGTGCACCACCGAAACCAGCCAAACGACCTTTGGTGACAGTCGAAGAATGCCCCATGCCATCAACTTGCAACGTTGCACCAATAAATAGATCAACGGCGTACTGACCTGCAAGCTGACACATCATGCGGTTAGAACGTAGCGCACCATCCCGACCTGTAAAGAAAACATCTGGACGAGCTGCAACATATTTTTCCATACCGAGTTCGGTACCAAAACAATGCACGCTTTCAACCCAACCTGTTTCAATAGCAGGAATTAAGGTTGGATGCGGATTCAGTGTCCAATTTCGGCAAATTTTTCCTTTTAATCCTAAAGACTCACCATAGGTCGGTAAAATCAGTTCAATTGCCGCAGTGTTAAAACCAATACCATGGTTTAAGGATTGCACATTATGTTTTTCATAAATTCCACGAATTGCCATCATGGCCATGAGCACATGCACAGGTTTAATGTGTTTTGGGTCACGAGTAAATAACGGTTCGATATAAAATGGCTGATCTGCGACTACTACAAAATCAACCCAAGAAGCCGGAATATCAACACGCGGTAAATCTGAAACATCATCAACCAGTTCATTGACCTGAACAATCACAATACCATCACTAAAAGCCGCGGGTTCAATAAGTGCTGGAGAATCTTCGGTACTAGGACCTGTATAAATATTGCCTTGACGGTCTGCCATAAAACCAGCTGAGAGCACCACATTTGGAATGAGATCGACCACCAAACGTGAATACAACTCGATATATGTATGAATGGCACCAATCTCTAATAGTCCATCTTCAATTAACTGACTAATACGTAAACTTTGCGGGCCAGCAAAAGAAAAATCGAGCTTACGCGCAATGCCTTTTTCAAACAGATCGAGATGTTCCGAACGCCCAACGCTCGGCATAATCATATGTAAATCATGCAAAACATCTGGATTGGTTTGAGCCAAAGAACGCGAAAGGAAATCTGCCTGCTTTTGGTTATTTCCTTCAAGTACAACCTTGTCACCCGGAGTAATTAAGGTTTCTAAAACTTTAATAATGTCCTGAGTTGGAATCACCACACCATCGGTATATTGGTTTGCCATCTCTAGTTTTAATTGTTTGGCATGACGCCGCTTTGTCCATAACCGTTCTTTATTCTGAACTGATCCTTCCATGTGCTTACCTATAGATCGCAGTTTTGTTCTGAATCTATAAAAACGCTTTATGGAGTTTCGATCAATCAACCTACATCATTAGTTATTAACCTCAGGTTAATGATTTAAGTATGGCTTAATCCCGTGGTTATTAATTGCCCTATGTTCATCATGATTAAACAAAAAATAAGCTTTCGCTTTATGCAGAGTTTATTTTTCTATTTCTAATAAATGATCTTTACTAAAATTTGGCGCACTTTGATTAAACATTGTCGCCATTCGATTTGGATAAATATCGTTCAAATTCCTATGATGTCTCTATCGAAAAGCAAGTTCCTTAAAACTTTAGTTGAGAGACAGAATATGAACACAGTTAAAGAAAAAATCGTTCTCATCACAGGCGCATCATCTGGTATGGGAAAAGCATTTACCAAAGCATTACTCAAAGAAGGTGCAACTGTTTATGCCGTTGCTCGTCGCGTTGATGCTATGCAAGAACTAAAAGCACTTGGTGCTCATACATTAAAAATGGATATTACCAATCAGGATGATATCGACCAAGTTGTGAAAACTATTGAAAAAGAAACCCAGGGTGTTGATATTTTAGTTAACTGCGCAGGCTTTGGTATGTATGGTGCTATGGAGGATACTACCCTTGCCGATGCACGCTATCAATTTGAAGTGAATCTGTTTGGTATGGCCTATTTAACCCAAAAGGTTCTGCCTAGTATGCGTAAAAAAATGCAGGGTCGAATTATCAATATTTCATCAATGGGTGGGAAAATTTATACCCCACTTGGTAGTTGGTATCATGCGAGTAAACATGCAGTTGAAGGCTGGTCTGACTGTCTACGTTTAGAGTTAAAATCATTTAATATTGATGTTGTTGTCATTGAACCGGGTGCTATCGCAACTGAATTTGCAGATGTAATGGTCCAACCTATGCTTGAACGTTCAGGGCAAAGTGCGTATAGCCATATGGCAGCCGCAGTTGCTAACTCAACACATACCTCTGTTGAAAAAGGTGAACTTTCAGACGTGCAAGTTGTCGTTGATATGCTGATGAAAGCTGTTCATGCATCCTCACCTAAAACACGTTATGTGGGTGGCAAATATGCCAAACTGATGATATTTGTACGTAAATGGTTTGGCGACCGTGTGTTTGATCGTATGGTGATGTCAGTTATTAAATAAATGAAGTGACCCATATAAGTTTAATGTTGAGATGCTCAAATGAAATATGCTTCAAATTTTGCCCTAAATACCAACTGGAAGTTATTACTGAATGACCTAGGCATAAATCTTGAAGATGCATTACGTTTGGCATCTCTACCGCTTGATTTATTCAACCGTAAAGATGCAAGCCTTACGCCTGTTCAATATTTCAATTTTTGGCACGCAATTGAACAACTTGCTGGAATAAATGACTTACCTTTAAAAATTGGTCAAATGATTACAGTTGAACTGTTTGATCCAGCGATTTTTGCTTGTATTTGTAGTCCCAACTTCAATATTGCGATACAGCGTCTATCTGAATTTAAAAGACTCGTTGGGCCAATGCAGTTACAAGTCGCAATTGATAACGACACAACAACGCTAGAACTCAAATTCTATAATGTATCTACGCCAACGCCCCAAAGCCTTGCTATGTCAGAACTGGTCTTCTTTGCTCAATTAGCAAGAATATGTACAAGGCATCAGGTTATACCTTTGAAAGTTACACTGCCCGATTTACCTAATAATCTGGCAGAGTACAAAACATTTTTTGGCGTACTTCCACAAAAAAGTGAACACATTTCAATTGTCTTTTCACGCCAAGATGCTGAACGTCCTTTTTTAACAGCCAACCCGACCATGTGGTCTTTTTTCGAGCCAAACTTGCAACGTAGTCTTATACAGCTTGATGAAGATGCAACAGTTAGCGAAAAAGTTAAAGCAATACTTTTAGAAAACTTGCCTGCTGGACTATGTACAATAGAAGATGTTGCTCAACGACTCGCGATGAGCAAACGTACGCTACAACGGCTACTTTTAGAAGAGCAAACTAATTTTAAAACGCTTTTGGATGCGACTCGTCAATCTCTTGCCCAACATTATTTAGAAAAATCATCAATGAGCACGGGTGAAATTTCATTTCTATTGGGCTTTCAAGAGCACAACTCTTTTAGCAGAGCATTTAAAAACTGGACAGGTAATACTCCGCAAGAATATAGACTTATGCATTAATTCCTAACGCGGTTTGTTCAACATCCATTCCAGATTTTGGCGAACCGCAGGCCACTCATGTTTCAAAATGCTATAAACATGGGTGTCCCGCAAAATATCATCTTTCACAATTTGATGACTTCTGAGTACACCGTCCAACTTTGCACCCAAACGAAGAATTGCAGTTTGGCTTTGAACATTTAAAGAAGATGTGCGTAACTCAACCGCAATACAGTTTAAAGTCTCAAATGCGTGGGCCAGCAATAGCTTTTTACACTCAGTATTTACAGGTGAACGCTGTGCAGATTTTCTGTACCACGTCGAACCAATTTCTACACGGCGATGTGCTTCTTCAATATGCATTAGCGTCGTCATGCCAAGCGCTCGCCCCGTTTTTCGGTCTTCAATATAAAATGGCAACATAGAGCCGGATTTTTGTAAACCGAGACGTCTTTCAATTTCAGCAGTCATCTGTTCAGGTCTTGGCACACGGGTATACCAAAGATTATAGAGTTCCCCATCACAAACGGCCTCTTTGAGCGCTTCAGCTTGAGTTACATTTAGCGGCTTTAAAATAACGTGTTCACCCAATAACTCAACAGGTGTAGTCAAAGACATCTTTATCTCCTCAATTGATATTAAGCTTTTATATTTTCAAAATTATTTATTTAACTCAGCCACACTGTACATGGCATTCGCTATAGTTTGATGACCAGATTTCGATAGGCCATCTGCCGCGCCCAAAATGTCTCGACGTTCTTTGTTTTGCCCAAGTTTTGATTTGCCTCGCAGCTTGGTAATTTCAATCTCAATACCTACAATGGCTTTTAACATCGGTTCAAGATAGTCCTTTGGTGCATCGGACATTTTCCATGGTTCAGGTTGAGATGCTTCGTGGGTACGAGTTAAACGAGCCACAACACCACGGACGTAACGTTCATCATCTCGAATGGTTACTTTGCCATAAGCATGCACAACCCTATAGTTCCATGTCGGTACTTGTCTGTGCTGTTCATGTTTGGATGGGTACCAGTTTGGTGAAATATAAGCATCACCCGCTTGAAATACGACTAGTACCTCATCTCCATTTTTAATGTCCTGCCAGACAGGATTAACTCTAGACACATGCGCATGTAGTACACCCAATCCCCCTTCGCTTGCCTGTAATTCGAATGGAAGATGATTTGCATCTAACCCATTACTTCCATGCGTAAAAAGCACGCCAAACGGATATTCGGTAATAAGAGAATGCAATACATCCAAACGGTTTTCTGCATAATCATCGGGGATATACATGGCTCAAAACCTCACTGTAAATATCAGGGTTATTTATATTTTGTGTTGTAAATTTTCTGGTTTATGTGGTTTATTAAAAAGAACCACTTTGTATTTTTTTAAGTAGACCAGAATTATGGCAAGAATGGCAAAAGTTGTGGAACTTCCGTCTATTGCAAAGATTGATAAAAGCAAAGGAAAGATAAGTGCTCAACTGACTCAAGCTTTACGTGAAGCTGTACAAAGTGGTGATTTACAACCCGGCGATCCATTGCCTTCTTCTCGTGAACTAGCTTTAACCCTAGGTGTCGCTCGCGGAACCATTATTGAAGCTTATGATCAGCTTTTAGCTGAAGGTGTGTTTGACTCTCAACCACGAACTGGCACTTATGTGTCTCATGCTTTGATTAAAACATCTGTAATACAACACTCATCAAAAGAAAATAAACCTAACTCGATATCTTTGACCAAATCGGCACGTTCTTATGCCAAAGTGCTTGATGAATTTAAGCCACTTCCCCATGTTCCTTTTGCAGTATCTGTCCCCGTCGGTCGTACTCAACCAAGTGATATCTGGCGTAAATTTGGTAATAAATATAGATCACGGGGTGCAGGTGTTCCTTCAGGATATGGTGAACCTCAAGGTGTATTATCACTAAGAATTGCTATAGCAGACTATGTACGACGGTCACGTTCTGTCCACTGCGAACCTGAACAAATTGTGATTACGCCCGGCATTCAACAATCACTTTATATTTGCAGCCAAATTTTATTTGAGGCGAAAGATGAAGTTTGGGTTGAAGATCCTGCTTATCGCGGTACAACAGCCATTTTTGAGCATACTGTACAAAACATTCGAATGGTGCGTGTTCCTGTTGATGAAGAAGGCATTCAGGTTGAAACCGGAATTAAACTTTCTAAACATGCGCGTGCTGCTTTTGTAACACCCTCTCACCAATATCCACTTGGTATGCCGATGAGTCTAGCAAGACGTACAGCTTTATTAGCTTGGGCAAAACAACAAAATGCATGGATCATTGAAGATGATTATGACAGTGAACTTCGTTACAACGGTCAGCCCTTCCCATCTTTGCAAGGCATGGCACCTGACCAAGTCATTTATCTTGGGACTTTCAGCAAAGTCTTATTTCCATCGCTTAGGCTTGGCTATGCAGTGTTGCCTAAAGAACTGGTAGCTCCTTTTTGTGGGCTTAGAGTCTTAATTGATCGGCACCCGCCTGCTGCTGACCAACACGTTTTGGCTGCGTTTATTCAAGAGGGTTATTTAGAGCGGCATATACGACGTACTCGAAATGTTTATGCAGAAGTTCGAGAATACATTATTGGTCTGATTGAAAAATACATACCTCAAGAACTGGCTTGGTTACAGCCGGGCGATCAAGGCATGCATATGGTGTTATGGCTTGCTCAACATATTAATGATATTGACGTTGCAAGCTCGGCAGTCGATGCAGGTATTGCCATCAAAGCAATTTCACCGACATTTTCAAAAGAGCGGCGACGTTCGGGTTTAATTGTCGGCTTAGGCGATTTTGAACCTGAACTGATGAGACAAGCCATCAAAAAACTATCAAAGATTATTCAACAACATGACAAGCCGACTTAGACATGGCCTACAATAGCAACCATAGATGAATCGCAAATGGCCCAATCAGCACCATTAAAATACCTGCAATGACCATGGTTAAACTGGCAATTACACCTTCTTCACTATTGCGCTGCTGTGCTCTAACTGTACCAAAACCATGCGCTGCATTGCCAAAGGCTGCCCCATTTGCCACATTAGAACGGATTTTAGTAATCGCTAAGATCGCATCGCCGCAAATCATACCAACCAAACCAGTAATGACTGTAAATAGTGAAACCAAAGCTGCCGAACCGTGAATATCTTCCGCTAAAATCATGGCAAATGGTGTGGAAATAGAACGTGCCATCAAACTATTGGTGACTTCAGGGCTAAAGTGAAACCACTGCGCCATTTCATAAGCAGACATCACACCTACACTCATGCCCACAATAATCGCAATCGAAAGGACCCCAAGGTTTTTACGTATCGTTTCCCGATAGCGATAAATCGGTACAGCAAACGCAACCGTTGCTGGCCCTAATAAATTAACAATCCACTGCGTATCTTCAGCATAAGTTTGATATGAAATTCCAAAAATCGTCATCAAAATAATGGTGAGTACAGGCACACTAATCGCGGGTGACAACCAAAGTTTTGGATTTTTCTGATAGATTCGCTTTGCCACAACATAGGCTGCCAAAGTCCAGATCAGACAAAGAATTGACCAAATATTCATGTCGTTTTGCTCTTTAGATATGCTTATGTTGAAGACGTTTTCGAGCCTGTAAATAAGCTTTCAAACGATTGTAATAGTGAATCGTCAGACATGTACTGAGCATGACCGAAATGGTCCCAACCGCAATGCTCAAAACAATTTGCCATCCTTCGGTCATAAACAAGGTTTTATACTGCACTACAGCGACCACAACGGGCACGAAAAACAGCAACAGTTCACCTAAAACAACGGTTGCTCCCATTGCTACCTGATCCATTTTGATAATTTTAAAGAACAGGCATAAAAGCAATAAAAACATACCTAAAATACCTGCCGAGACAGGTACGCCAAGTTTTTGATGTAAGAGATATCCGACGCACCAAAATCCAGCCAAAATCAAAATTTGTTTAACTAAAACTAAAAGTGAAGGTTGTGTGGGTGTGCCAGAAGCAGATTCAGTACTCATTTTGCGAAATTAAATGGTTAACTACACCATTATGCTATCTTGGTTAAAGCTGCTAAATATGAATTATTCATGTTAATATTATTCCAAAATGGAATAATTTATTCTTTATTATGATTTCTCTAAAATCACTTCAGTGCTTCGTTACACTGGTAAAAACTAAAAGTTTTACACGTACTGCTGAAGAGTTGTATCTGACTCAACCGACTATTAGTAAAATATTACAGCAGCTTGAAGAGCAGCTTCAGGTACAGCTTTTGGTTAAACCTGATCACGGCCGTAAAAGACAAATTGAACTAACTGAAATTGGAGAGCGCATTTATCAACATGCAGTCGAGCTTCTTCAAGCAGAACAAAACATCTTTCTTGAAATTGAAAACTACCAACAATTAAAAACAGGAACTTTAAAACTTGGCGTTCCGCCTTTAGGCTCGCAGCTCTTAACGACTGCCCTGTTTGATTATCATCAGCAATTACCAGATATTGAATTGGCTTTTATGGAGGTTGGTTCACGCGGTATTGAGCAAGCTTTGCTTAACAATGAGTTGGACGTGGGCGTTTTATTGCAGCCCTTTGATGAGCAAATCTTTAATAGCATTGAGCTATGTAACTACCCTTTAATGGTTCTTTTACGTCGTGATGCCACTTGGGCAACCCGTAAAAAAATAAATCTAGAAGAGCTACAACACCAATCGTTTTTAATGTTTCCAGAAAATTTCTCTTTAAACAGTATTATTCTCGATGCCTGTAAGCAGCATGGTTTCTACCCAACCATTGCTTGCCGGACCAGCCAATGGCACCTTTTGGCAGACATGGTGTTACAGCGAATGGGGATTGCACTTCTCCCGCAGTATTATACCGACATGCTTGACCCTAATTTATTTGCAGCAGTACCGCTTGAAAAACCAAATATTCAATGGCACTTAGTCATGGCTTGGAAAAAGAATCTTCCTGTCTCACCAGCAGTACAGGCGTGGCTGAACATTGTTCGTCAACATTTTCAGCACATTAAGCCCTAACCTTGAACACTGAAATGGCTTAATTCAAAAACCGATAAAGCTTTTCCACAAAAAAGCTACCCAATCTTGGATCAGCTCACTTAGACTAGATCCGATTGTTTTATGACATGGACAATAACAATGAATAATGAACATTTTAAGCTGTACACAGATTCACAATTTCTAAGCCCCTACGCGTTTACAGTTTTTGTAGGGCTACATGAAAAACAAATTCCATTTGAAATAGCGACCATCAACTTAGGCCAGCAAGGCCAGTTAGAAAAATCTTATGTAGCAAAGTCATTAACTGCCAAAGTGCCTGTACTTGAGCATAACGATTTTGCCTTATCAGAATCTTCTGCCATTTTGGAATATTTAGAAGAGCTTTATCCAAACACATCTATTTATCCAAAAGATATTCAAGCACGCGCAAGAGCAAGACAAATTCAGGCATGGCTCCGATCAGACTTAGTGGCACTAAGAACTGAACGTCCAACCGATGTTATTTTTATTCAGCCCACGTCCACTCCACTTTCAGAAGAAGGCAAAAAAGCAGCCGAGAAACTTTTCTTTGTTGCAGAAAAACTTCTCGCGCCTGATGCCGAATTTCTTTTTGGGTCATGGAGCATTGTGGATGCTGAACTTGCCCTGATGTTGCAACGCCTTATTCAAAATGGTGATGCTGTACCAGAACGCTTAAAAAACTATGTATTACAGCAATGGCAACGCCCGACTGTACAAAAATGGCTTGCCTTGCGACATAAATAAATCCTTATATTTACACCAAACATGAGATAAAAAATGAGTGATTCAAACTATATTCCTCCACAAGTTTGGCAATGGACTGGAGAAAAAACCGATTTAAACCAACCTACCTCAGGTGCGCGTTACGAGCATACACTTCCAGTAGGGAAACATCCGCTCCAGCTCTATTCTTTAGCAACGCCTAATGGGCAAAAAGTCACTATTTTGCTAGAAGAGCTTTTAGCGCTAGGACACCAAGATGCTGAATATGATGCATGGCTCATTAAAATCGGTGAAGGACAGCAATTTGGCAGTGGCTTTGTCGAAATTAATCCCAACTCTAAAATTCCAGCATTGGTTGACCATAGCCAAAACCCACCATTAAGAGTGTTTGAATCTGGCTCAATTTTGCTTTACTTGGCTGAAAAATTTAAAGCTTTCATTCCAACTGATATTGCTGCACGTACTGAATGCCTTAATTGGTTATTCTGGCAAATGGGCAGCGCGCCTTACCTAGGTGGCGGTTTTGGGCATTTTTATGCTTATGCACCCGTTAAAGTTGAATATGCAATTAACCGCTTTGCCTTGGAAACAAAACGCTTACTTGATGTATTAGATCAGCATCTGGCAAAAAACGAATATTTGGCGGGTTCTGAATATAGCATCGCTGATATTGCAGCATTCCCTTGGTATGGCGGTCTTGTTAAAAACTGGGTATATAACGGCGCGGAGTTTTTAGGTGTCGATCAATATAAAAATGTTCAACGTTGGGCAGATGCGATTTTAGCGCGCCCTGCGGTACAACGTGGCCGTATGGTCAACCGTACTTTTGGTGATTTAGCTACACAGTTGCATGAACGCCATGATGCCAGCGATTTTGAGACCAAGACTCAAGATAAATTGCAGAATCAGTCTTAAAAATATCATTCAGTTTTTGACTCACCCGCAAGATATTTCATTTTTGCGGGTATTCAAAGTTGGCAAAATAACTCGTATATAACTCACTCAGCCAAGCGACAAAAACTCGTACGCGTGGCGAGAGCTGCCGATGCTGCGGATATAAAGCAGAAACTGACATCTTCGGGATTTCCCACTCAGATAAAACCTCAACCAGTTGTCCGTCTTTTAACTCATTTGCCACATGGTAGCGCGGGACCTGAATTAAACCTGCCCCACGTAAAGCAGATAATACATAGTTTTCAGCATCATTTACCGCGATCCAGCTTTTCAAAAAATAATCTTGTTTTTTGCCATTCACCATTAATTCAAATGGATAATTTCGCCCGCCTGATGTCGAGAAGAAATTAACACAATAATGTGATAACAAATCTTCTGGTTGCTGAGGCGTTCCATGTTTATTTAAATAGTCAGGACTTGCACAAATGAGTTGTGGCATATCGACCAAATGCCTAGCAATTAAAGTGGAATCATCCAAACGCCCCGCTCTCACCACACAGTCTATCCCTTCCCTAATCAGATCAACCAAGCGATCACCCATACTAATTACGAGTTCAATGTCGGGGTATAACTCGTGAAATTGATCGATATTGGGTAAAACAATTTTAGTCGCATGAGCGCCTGATAAATCGACACGTAATAAACCACGGGGCTGAGCAATTACATTGCGTAAAGATGATTCGGCATCATCGAGTTCCGATAATATTTGTGTACAACGTTCATAAAATGCTTGTCCATCTAGTGATGGTCTTACATGCCGAGTCGTCCGTTCTAGCAAACGGCACTGTAAATTACTCTCTAACTCCTTAATGGCATTACTTGCTGTAGCACGTGGGATATTTAGCTGATCGGCTGCCTGACTAAAACTACCCAGCTCTACGATACGGGTAAAAGTTGCAAGGTATCAAATTTATCCATAGTGCTCGCTTTTAACCCTATCTATTATTAATGAATATGGAATTATCTTATCCAATTAGGAAGATTTATCCCATATTTCTATATTATTAAAATAAGCCATACCGACTCAAACAGGCAATCTAAAAATGAATATTTCAAGAAAAACAGCTCTGGTTACTGGCGCATCACGTGGTATTGGCCGTGCTATTGCAGAACGTTTAGCTCAAGATGGTTTTTATGTGATTGTTAACTATGCGGGCAATAAAGTGCATGCCCAAGCAACTGTAGATCATATTATTGAGCAAGGTGGTCAAGCCTCAGCTATTCAAGCGGACGTTGCAAATGAACATGAGGTGAGCCGTTTGTTTCAAGAAGCTAAAGCGATTAACGGGCAATTAGACGTTGTGGTTCATAGTGCTGGTATTATGCCTATGGCAAAAATTACACCTGAAAGCCTGCCAGATTTCGATAAAGTGATTCATACCAATTTACGTGGCGCGTTTTTAATATTGGCGCATGCGGCCGAAACGGTGCCAGATGGTGGCCGGATTATTGCGCTTTCAACCAGTGTAATTGCTAAATCTTTTCCGGCATATGGTCCCTATATTGCGTCAAAAGCAGGTGTAGAAGGTTTGGTCCATGTGTTAGCAAATGAGTTACGCGGCCGAAATATTACTGTGAATGCCGTTGCGCCCGGCCCGACAGGTACTGACCTTTTTTACAATGGAAAAACTGATGAGCAAGTAGCAGCAATTGCAAAACTCGCTCCATTGGAAAGAATCGGAACACCTGAAGAAATTGCCAGTGTAGTTGCCATGCTAGCTGGCCCAGATGGACGTTGGGTAAATTCACAAGTTATTCGAGTAAATGGTGGATTTTCTTAATGTTTAAAACCATATGGATTATTTTAATCCATATGGTTTTTACCAAATATTAAAATCCATTAAACATATTATTACAAGAACTTTATAAGATTAATTAATACTGTTTTATATAAAATATTTAGCTTGCTTATTTATTAAAAAAATATATATAAATAGATATTACTTATTTTTGCTTATATTTAAAAACGCGTAAATTGAACAATAACAATCTGAATCGAAGATAAGGAATTATTTAAATGAATGCCAAATTAAATACAGAAAACCCATCTGGTTTTATCTCTTCGAGTTCTAATACATCTTTGTCAAAAGACACTATTCTGAGTAAAGCACAGCAATACGCACAGGACCATGAACTTAATTTTAGTGGCAGTTTATCACCTACTGATGCATGGCAGCTCGTACAACAAGGCGAAGCTGTTTTAGTTGATGTGCGTACCAATGAAGAACGTAAATTTGTGGGTTATGTCCCTGAAAGTGTTCATGTCGCTTGGGCAACAGGCACATCGTTTAACCGTAATCCACGCTTTTTAAAAGAACTCGAATCAAAAGTTGGCAAAGACAAAACCATTCTTTTGTTATGCCGTAGTGGCAACCGTTCAGCACAAGCTGCCGAGGCCGCATTTAATGCTGGTTTTGAGCATATTTATAACGTTCTTGAAGGCTTCGAAGGCGATCTAAATGATCAGCAACAGCGTAATCAGAAAAATGGCTGGCGCATCCATCAACTTCCTTGGCAACAAGACTAATATTTTAATCAATTTTCAGTGAATCAAGGAAAGCTTGTGACTCAATGGAACATTAATGCTGTTGTACAAGGTTTGCAACAAGCAAGGCATGACTGGCGTCAGCAGCAACACAGGACCAAAGAATTTGGGGGCCGTGAACTTCCATCTAAAGAAGCGTTAAAAGCCATTTTAGATGACTTGTGCGGAATTTTATTTCCAATGCGTTTAGGCCCTGCTGACTTACGTCAAGAAACTGAAGATTCTTATATTGCCTATACTTTAAATCGGGTACTCACAGCCTTACATGCTCAAGTACAACTGGCTTTGAACTATGAAGCAAAACGTCATTTGAGTCATTCGAACACAGTCCAACAACCAGACGAACTTGCTCAAAATATTGTGCAGGATTTTGCCAACACCTTGCCCTCTATACGACGTCTTTTAGACGGCGATGTGCGTGCTGCTTATGAAGGCGATCCGGCGGCGCATAGTGTGGATGAGGTATTACTTTGCTATCCGGGCATATTTGCGATTATTCATCATCGAATAGCGCATCAACTGTATACCCAAGTGCCTTTATTGTCTCGCATTATTTCCGAGTTGGCGCATTCTGCAACAGGTATTGATATTCATCCGGGTGCAAAAATCGGTAAAGGATTTTTCATCGATCATGGTACAGGTGTGGTGATTGGTGAAACTAGCGTTATTGGGGAACGTGTCCGTATTTATCAGGCAGTAACCCTTGGAGCGAAACGATTTGAAACGAATGATGATGGTGGTTTGAAAAAAGACTATACACGCCATCCAATTGTTGAAGATGACGTGGTGATCTATGCAGGTGCCACTATTTTAGGTCGTATTACGATTGGTCGAGGGTCCATTATTGGGGGAAATGTCTGGCTTACACATAGTATTCCCGCAGGAAGCCAGATTTTACAGTCACCACTGGAGTCTTATCAAAAAAATCCAGAATTTAAATAAATCGTATTCAAAATTTTATATATAAGAGTTTTAACCAATATATTAAAAACATGAATTTGGTATATATAAATCAGTTTATTACTTATTTATATTAAATTTTCATAAACATATGCTTATTCATAATAAGTGAACTGTGTTCATTTATTTATACCTTATTCATATTTTGAAAATCGAATATTTAATTCTAATCTGTTAACACGATAATTTAAAAATTTAACATTTTATAACCAAGCCACTGTAATAAGGAAAAATGATTCATGGCGAAAAATACTGACAAAGCCCAACTTGCGCTGGGGGACCACGCAGCCCGTCAACTGGCCAATGCAACCAAAACTGCTCCCCAACTTTCTACAATTACTCCCAGATGGCTGACTCACTTACTTCAATGGCTTCCTGTTGAAGCAGGTATCTACCGCTTAAACCGTGTAAATAATACCGATGATATTCAAGTCGCTTGCACACAACGTGATGAAGCAACTTTACCTCAAACTTTTGTTGATTATGATCCAGAACCACGCGAATACTTTTTAAATGGTGTATCTACTGTTTTAGATGTACATACACGTGTTGCTGACCTTTACAGCAGCCCACACGACCAAATTAAAGAACAGCTTCGTTTAACAATTGAAACCATTAAAGAACGTCAAGAAAGTGAGCTTATCAATAACCCCGAATACGGTTTACTGGCAAGTGTGACAGATGACCAACGTATTTCGACCTTAAATGGTCCACCTACTCCAGATGATCTTGATGATTTGCTACGTAAAGTCTGGAAAGAACCGGGATTTTTCCTAGCACACCCTGATGCGATTGCAGCATTTGGACGTGAATGTACACGCCGTGGTGTACCGCCTCCAACGGTTAGCTTATTTGGTTCGCAATTCATTACATGGCGCGGTATTCCACTCATTCCATCAAATAAAATTCCTGTAGAAGATGGCAAAACTAAAATCTTGCTTCTTCGTGTAGGTGAAAAGCGTCAAGGGATTGTTGGTTTGTTCCAACCAGGTCTTGCTGGTGAACAGTCACCAGGGCTTTCAGTACGCTTTATGGGAATCAACCGTAACGCGATTGCGTCGTATCTAATCTCGTTATATTGCTCACTTGCAGTACTCACTGATGATGCATTGGCAGTATTAGATGATGTGGAGGTGGACAAATATCATGACTACCCAGTTAACTACAAGTAATCTGCAAGGTAGTCCAACGGGGCCTGAAGTGACTGGTGTTAACCCACCAGCCAACTTCCCTGATGAGTCCACCATTGCTCGACTTGCTAATGAGTTTTTTTCAGCATTACCAAGCTCAAGCAGTTCAGCTTCTCCATCGGGCCTTAACTTGGACTTACCTGTCGGAGCGCCACCTCACCCACCGCAACCGGGTGAACCATTCTCTGCTCTCAGTGGTCGTGCGCCCAATATCGCCTTTCAGAAAAGTCTCAATCCGGAATTTCCTGAGCATATTCCAAATTTGCCAGACTACCCTGAACGTCGAATTGTAGCGTCTGCGCCTGTGGTTGGTGGAGCTAATTTGCCACGCCCACCATTTGAACCACATTTGCCACAAAGTGCTCATAGTGAACCCAATGTGCCACGCATTGAACCAAGCTTACCCACTGGTGCAGGTGAATCACCTTATTATTTTTTAAATGATTTTTCTGCTCCAAATGCAGCAGAGCCATCTGTTAAAGGTGTTGAGGATAATTATTCGGTTGCGCAGTCTTTTCAGTTGCCACATGGTGACCAGCTGAAATCATTGCTAACTGAAGATCGTTTTGCAACGAACACTCCGCCCCAAAGTTCGGCAAGCTCTGCATTTTATTTTTTAGACTTGCCTCAAAGTGGACAAAGTTATAGTCACTATCAACCATCGCAACCTACCTTTGTAGCAAGTAGTGCTCAACCACTCGATGTACATGCTATACGTCGCGATTTCCCAATTTTACAGGAACGCGTAAATGGTCGTCCTCTGGTCTGGTTGGATAATGCTGCGACCACACAAAAACCGCAGCGCGTGATTGATCGAATTGCTTATTTTTATCAGCATGAAAATTCAAATATTCACCGTGCTGCACATGAGTTAGCGGCTCGTGCAACCGATGCCTATGAGCATGCAAGAAATGTAGTTGCCCGATTTATTGGTGCACCCTCTTCTAAAGAAATTATCTTTGTTCGAGGAACAACCGAAGGCATTAACCTGATTGCAAAAACATGGGGTGAGCAAAATATTGGTGAAGGTGATGAAATTATCGTTTCTCACTTGGAACACCATGCCAATATTGTGCCTTGGTATCAACTTACTAAAAAAACTGGAGCAAAATTAAGAGTCATTCCTGTGGATGACACGGGCCAGATTATTTTAGAAGAGTTGCCAAAACTGATTAATGAACGCACTAAAATGCTGTCGATTACTCAAGTTTCGAATGCTTTAGGAACAGTCACACCTGTTGCTGAAGTCATTAAAATTGCGCATGCCAAAGGTGTACGTGTTTTAGTTGACGGTGCTCAATCTGTTTCGCACATCCCTACCGATGTACAAGCCCTTGATGCAGACTTTTTTGTGTTTTCTGGACATAAAGTGTTTGGGCCGACGGGTATTGGTGCGGTCTATGCAAAACCAGAGTTGCTAGAAAGCATGCCTGTTTGGGAAGGCGGCGGTAACATGATTCATGATGTGACCTTCGAACAAGTAGTTTACCAACCTGCACCAAACAAGTTTGAAGCTGGAACTGGAAACATTGCCGATGCTGTCGGATTAGGCGCTGCGCTTGAATATGTCGAGAGTCTAGGCATTCATAACATTGCTCGCTATGAACATGATCTGCTCGAATATGGTCAAAATGCTCTGAGCAGTGTGTCTGGTTTACGCTTGATCGGAACGGCACATCATAAAGCCAGTGTGATGTCCTTTACTTTACAAGGCTATTCAACTGAACAAGTGGGTAAAGCTTTAAATCAACATGGCATTGCCGTACGTTCTGGCCATCACTGTGCACAGCCAATTTTACGTCGTTTTGGTGTAGAACAAACCGTGCGTCCGTCTTTGGCTTTTTATAATACAACTGAAGAAATTGATTTATTGGTGTCGGTTTTACATCAACTAACGCGTAATAGGCGTAGCAATTAAATCTATTTCTAGACTAGAAAAGACTGCTTTTGAGCGGTCTTTTTTATGGATTATTTATTAAAACTACTTGAGCTCAAAAGTTATATATGAAGTAACAAGTCAAAGTAGTTATCACGGCGGAGTCTTATTATTTTAATTTCGATTCCTAGATTAAGCTTCGGCTCGAGCTAAGAGTTATTAATACTCTAGACAATTTAAAGTAATTATCACGGTGAAGTCTTACCGTTTTATCTCCAAAGAAAGTAGCTAATTCTGTTACTTTTTTTAAAAGTAACCAAAAACTTTCTCATCCACAGAACCTGTTCTCTGTTTTCATTTTTTAAAAAATATTGCAAATACATTATCTTTATAAATTATGGGCAGGCTGTGGATGAAATTTAGCACGAGCAAATACTGGTATGAACGCCGTAAAAACTATATACAATCTAAAATCGTACTTCTGCACCCCCATTAAATACTCACGGCAATTAAACAAACAATCCCCAAATCAATCTCAATGCAATCCCAATTAATAAAACTCCCATCACCCGCTCAAAGTAAACGCCGAACTCCAAAAACCTTTTACGTACAATAGGCTGTGCAAACAGTACACTCACCACCATAAACCAGATGGCATTGACCATACACATCCAGACCCCATAAATGATCTGAACTTTCATTGGTGTGGTCGTACTCACAATCGTCGTAAAAATTGCCAGAAAAAAGATAGTAGCTTTTGGATTTAACGCATTGGTAAGAAAACCCATTGTAAACGCTTTAAATAAACTCGGCGTGTCACTGTCTGCTTGGCCATTAATCTCAATATTGGTATTCGGCTGGCTACTTAAACACTGCCATCCTAAATACACTAAGTAAGCTGCCCCCGCTGTTCTGATAAGAGACATGAGCCATTCACTTTGCTGAATCAAAAAGCCAATACCAACCAGTGTATAAAAAACATGCACTGAAATTCCGACACCAATACCAATTGCGGTTAGACATCCAATCAAATAGCCATAACGAACACTTTGCCTTACCGTAATCACAAAATCTGGTCCTGGTAAAATCACCGCCATAAAGTGAATAAGAGCTAGTGTTAAAAACTCATGTCCATACAACTGCCACATAACAATTTAGTTTCCTGAAAATCACCTAAAAGATTGTATTGCGATTTTTTAGACGCGATAATCCAATCAAAATCCAAATAACTTTTGCCTCATGAGCACAAATCAAAGTCTGGTTCTGTTAAATGAAATGGCGACTTTTGTTAAGGTTGTCGAGTCGGAAAGTTTTTCTGAAACGGCCCGCCAGCTTGGTACAACACCTTCCGCTGTTAGTCGTGCAATTGCTCGTTTAGAACGTGCTTTAGGTACCCGCTTACTCTATCGGACCACACGGAAACTTCGTTTAAGTGAAAGTGGACAACAGGTTTATCAACGTTGTTTAGACATGGTGAATGCGGCACAAGCAGTCATGGAAAGTTCAGGTCAATTTCATGTCGAGCCAGAAGGTATTATTCGTATGAGTGTTCCCAAAGCTGTGGGACATTTTATGATTCATCCGCATTTACCTGAATTTTTAGAACGCTACCCGAAAATTGATATTCAAATGCTTTTAGAAGATCGTTATGTAGACCTGATTGATGATGGCGTCGATTTAGCACTTCGAATTACAGAGCAACCACCGGGTGGCCTTATGGGTCGAAAGCTCATTGATATTGATCACTTGGTTTGTGCTACGCCTGAATATTTGGCCAAGCATGGCACACCGAACCACCCTCATGATTTAAAGCAGCATGAATGTATTTACTTGGGCGAACAAGCCAGTGACTCAAAATGGAAATTTCAACAAGGAAATAAATCGATAAGTGTGGCTGTACGTGGCCGTTATGCAGCAAACCATACAGGTGTGCGTTTGAGTGCCGCATTACAGCATTTTGGTATTGCGAGCTTGCCGTACTTCGTTGCACGCCATGCTCTACAACAAGGTACCTTAGTTCAGGTTTTACCCGACTGGTATTTTAAGACCTATTATAGCGGTGGGCTGTGGTTACTCTACCCACCGACACGGCATGTCCCACCTAAATTGAGTGTCTTGATTCAATATTTGGCAGATAAATTAGCAGCAGAGCCGACTTTATTTAAGTTAAAGTAATATAGAGTCAAGGAATTAGCACGATGGAATCCTACCTTTTAACCTCTAAAGCAAGCAGCTAATTCTGTTACTTTTTTTGAAAAAAGTAACCAAAAAACTTTCTCATCTACAGAACCTGACCACTGTTTATATCTATAGAAAATATTGCAAAAACATTATCTTTATAAATTATGGGCAGGCTGTAGATGAATCTTAGCTCGAGTAAATACTATCTAGAGTTCTAATCATTAGAGGTTATTAGCACGATTACTCAACCAATAAATCTTTTGGATTAATCGTATCGCCATACACTGGTTTTAACGTTTTTTCATAAGCTTGATGAATCACGCCTTCTTTAGCCAGTTTCTCTAAATCTTGGTTCAACCAGTCCAATAACTCTTTATCGCCTTTTTTCACTGCTGGTGCAATTAAGTCCTGCTCACCTAAATTGGTAATGCCAACAGTGTAATTTGGATTTTCTTTAGCCCAAGCTAAAACCAGCAAGTTATCATGTGCAAGCGCAGCACCACGACCATCTTTTAAAGCATCAAAAGTTTCAGTGTTTTGCTCATACTTTTGTAGTTTAATTTCAGGATGAGTCTTGGTGAAGAATGAATCAGCCGTTGTACCTTTGTTTACCAACAAAGTTTTGTCTTTCAGTTGAGCAACATCAGTAATTGGATGGCTTTTAGGAGAAACTACACCGAGCGCCACTTTTAAATAAGGTTTAGCAAAATCGACCACTTCTTTACGCTCTGGCGTAACGGTAAAGTTGGCAAAAATAATATCCACTTTATTGGCTTTTAAATATTCAACACGGTTAGCTGCTTCAGTTAAAACAAACTCAACTTTGTTTTCATCACCGAGCAGATCTTTAGCGACATGCTTAGCAATTTCTACATCAAAGCCCTGATTTTTACCTTGAGCATCTAAATATCCAAACGGCGGTTTATCACTAAATACGCCAATTCGTACCACGCCATTCTTTTTGATCTGTTCAATACTCGACGTAGTTTGTGTGGTATCTGCCGTTTTTTCAGTAGACTGAGTTCCTTTGTCACATGCAACTAAACCTAAACTCAGTAAAGACGCAGCTAAAATATGCTTCACGTTTTGCAATGTTAATGTTGTCATTATTTCACCCTATCGTTCTTGTAAAAGTCTTATTTAAAACAGCAGCGCCTCTTGGTAGACACTACTGCTCTAGCGATATCGAAAATTATTGGCCTACATCTAAAAACACATTCGGATTGACCGAGTCACCGTAAATTGGTTTCAAGGTTTCATCATAAATTTTATTAATTTCACCACTTGTTCTGAGTTGCTTAATTTCAGTATTGAGCCAATTCAATAATTGGGTATTGCCCTTTTTAACTGCTGGTGCAATAAACTCTTGATCACCAATAGACTGAATACCTGCCACATAACTTGGGTTCTTCGCGGCCCATGCCAAAGCATAGGTACTATCTTGTGAAATCGCGTCACCACGACCATCAGTTAATGCTTTGAAAGCATCCGAATTTCGTTCAAACTTCAGTAAATTTACTTTCGGATAATGCTTGGTAAAGTAGGTATCTGAACTTGTGCCTTTATTGACAATTAAGGTTTTACCTTCTAATTGGGCAATGTCGGTAATCGGCTTAGCTTTAGGCGAGACAATACCAAAAGCACCTTTTAAATAAGGCTCAGCAAAATCGACAACCTCTTTACGTTCTGGCGTTACTGTAAACGTCGCAAATACAACATCAGCGCGATTCGATTTTAAAAACTCCACCCGATTTGAAGCTTCAGTCACAATAAACTCAACTTTCTTTTCATCACCGAGCAAATCTTTAGTCACCCGTTTTGCTAAAGCCACATCAAAGCCCTGATTATTCCCCGCACTATCTACATAACCAAACGGCGGATCATCTGCAAAAACGGCAACTCGTAGAACTCCATTTTTTTTGACTTGCTCTAAAGAATGGTCTGCTTGAGCATTGCTTGCCTGTTCAGTGGATGGCGTTTTACTACATGCAGTTAACAACACCCCAGCAACAGCAAGACTGCTTAATATTTTTATTGAATTACGTTTAAACATTCACTTCCTCATGATTCAAATAATAAAAATTTAGTACGACAAAATATTTAAGAATGCTTTCGCTCGTTCTGTTTTCGGCTGTTCAAAAAATTCTTCTGGTGAAGCCTGTTCAATAATCTTGCCCTTATCCATAAAAATAATGCGGTCAGCAACCTTGCGCGCAAAGGACATCTCATGTGTCACAATCAGCATGGTCATTCCTTCATTCGCCAACTTGAGTACCACATCGAGTACTTCCCTAACCATTTCTGGATCAAGTGCAGCGGTAATTTCATCAAGCAAAATGACTTTAGGTTGCATGACCAGTGAACGCACAATGGCAATACGCTGTTTTTGTCCGCCTGAAAGCTGTCGTGGATAATCAAGTTTTCGCTCAAACAGTCCAACTCGCTTTAGCAATTCATCTGCAACTTGTTCTGCTTCATCACTATGGCGTTTTTGTACTTTAAGTGGTCCAAGCAAAATGTTGTCAATAACGTTCATATGCCCAAATAGCTCATAGTTCTGAAAAACCATGCCAATTTTTTGGCGAGCATTAGTCCAGTCCACATCTTTACCAAGCACACCTGAACCTGTTAAACGAATTTCACCACCCTGAATCGGTTCTAAGCCGTTAATACAACGCAGTAAGGTACTTTTACCGCAGCCCGATGGGCCTAAAATAACAACCACCTCTCCTTGTTCTACATCCAGATCAATGCCCTGTAAAATATGACTTTGTGCAAATGATTTCTGTAATTGTTGTATCGATAACAAAGGCATAATTACTCCCAGACCTTTTCTAAATGTGCCGCCAAACGAGATAAGGGATAGCAAATCAGAAAATACAAAATAAAAATAAAACCATAAATCCAAAGAGAAGCGCTCGGCACGGTCAACAGCGAATTTTCAATAATTTGCTGACCAACTTTAATGACTTCAACCACACCAATCAGGACAGCCAAAGAGCTGGTTTTCACCATTCGGGTAAATAAATTAATCGCGCCTGGTGTTACTCGTTTTAGACTTTGCGGAAAAATGACATAGACTAAGGCTTGAACATGAGTAAGTCCGAGCGCATAGGCTGAATCACGTTGATGCTGGTCAATTGAAGTAATGGCTGCACGAACCAAATCGCCCATTTCTGCCGTACCCCATAAAACAAACACAACAACGCAGACCCACATTGCTGAAAACTGCCAGTTAAACCATGTCGCAAAGCCGAAATAAAACACGAACAGCAAAACTAAAATCGGAATGATTCGAATGGCTTCTAAATACAGACGGCACAGCGCTTTAACGACTATGTTTTTAGAAGTCATAATGACGCCGAAAACTGTGCCGAAAATCGCAGAGAAAAACACTGAAATAAATGCAATTTTTGCAGTTGCCCAAAGTCCCCACATTAAACGTTCGAGGTGACTCGCTTGAAATAGATAATCAAGTTCCATGGCTCACCTTCCGACTTCTGTGCTCCAGATAACTGGTTAAAATAGACACGGGCAATAAAATAATGAGATAGGCCATGATGAGTAAGAACAAAGCTTCGGTTGTTTTATAGTCCATGCCAATTAAGTCTTTAGTGACAAAAAGCAGTTCAACGACAGCAATGGCACTAACCACAGAACTTTCTTTAATTAGAAATAGACAATTTGCCCCTATTGCCGGAATTGAAATAGCCAGTGCTTGAGGAAAAATGACATATCTAAAAATTTGAATCGGTTGCAGACCAATACTTTTTGCAGAGTCAATCTGCCCTTTAGCAACAGACTGCAAACCTGCTCGGAAAGCTTCGGCCATATAGCTTCCGCCTAAAAAGGTCAACCCGATCACACCACAGGCAAAACCATCAATTTTGATGCCAAGCTTTGGCAAACCGTAATACAAAAAGAACAGTTGAATTAATAAAGGGGTATTTCGAGATAACTCAATATAGAACTGGGCAATTCTATTTAGTACCCGCACGCGATATGTGATTAAAATGCTGCAAATTAGCCCTACAATAATTGCCAAAATAATGCTGATAATTGAAATCTTCAGCGTGGTCAAAGTTGCAGAGAAAAATTGCGGCAACACACTATGGATATACTGCCAGTTCAAGGAAAATTCCAAAAAATAATATTAAAACGTTATAAATATTTAGCTTTCATCAGCTATTAAATATTTGTGTAATGAGTTTATTTTTTTCCCAATTGGTCTAAAACTATTTTTATTAGATAAGCTTTTCTATAAGTTTGATAAATTCGATCTGGCAATCGAAAATCTTGAAAACCGTTGAATACAACCGCTCAAAACATATTCATTGAAATAAAGATGAATAATAAAACCAATAAAAAATCGGACACCAAGGCCCGATTCCTATTAAATGATTTTCAATCTATTGCTTACTTTCTAAGTACATCGCCAATGCTTGGGTCTTTATCAAAAACCGATTTAGCATATGGGCAAAGCGGAATTACTTTTACTTCTTTTTCACGAACAAAAGCCACCAAAGCATCAAGTAATTGGCGACCTACACCTTGTCCACGATAATTTTCATTCACATCTGTGGCATCAATAATTAGCATGCTTTCGCCTGCCCATGTATAAGTCATTTCGCCTGCAACGGTTTCACCATCAAGTAAGCTAAAGCTGCCGTGTTTTGTATCATCTTTTTGTTGAATATTCACAATGAATTCCTCATATTACAAATCGTATTTATTTAAAAATGACTTTGTATAATCTTTATCTATAAGAACAAATTTAACTGTAAAAAAATAGCCTATTTTTAGCAGTGAGTCTGTATGCTTTTTAAATACAATCTTCACTTAAATTAGTGAAACTCTTGCACCAAACTATTAATATGCGCCACCGCAGCAGTTCGATTTTCAACGCAAAGTTTTTCAAAAACATGCTCTAAATGTTTATTCACTGTCCGTGGACTAAGCTCCAAAATTTCTGCAATGTCTTTATTGGTTTTTCCTAACAACAACCAGTGCATGACTTCTGCTTCACGTTGAGTCAACTGCGGGCAATATTTTAAAATATCAGCCATTTCCAAAGCTGGCGTAGTTGTCTTGATCTGTATCAGATAATTTTTTGCCACACTTGGTTCAGTTTCCCACGGTGTAAGCAATAAAAGCTGTAATTGCTGAGATGGTGTTGAATAAGAACAGCTGGTTAATTTTTTAGGGTCTTTTTCATGCTCTAAGTCTGAAAACCAAGCTTTTAAGCCTGCTTCAAAACCTTCTAATTCAGGTAAATATTGATTTAGTAGATCACTAGCTTTTTGGGTTTTCCACACAATTTTACCGTGAACATCTAGCGCAAGAATGGCTGTTTCCGTTGCATCAATCACCTGTTTCTGTTGTTGCAATAGTTTGGCATGTGCCAAATGTGTTTTTACCCTTGCTAATACTTCTTCAATATTCAGAGGCTTGGTTACATAGTCCACCCCACCGACCTGAAAACCACGCACAATATGCTCTGTCTCAGACAAACCTGTCATAAAAATGACGGGAATAAACTGCGTAATTGGACTCGCTTTAAGTTGTATACAACTTTCAAAACCATCCATATGTGGCATATTCCCATCAAGCAAAATCATATCTGGTAAGCATCGGTGTGCTATTTCAATTGCACTTAATCCATCGGTTGTGACAAGCACGCGATAACCGGCCTGATCCAGACTTTCATGTAACAAGCCTAAATTTTCTGGCACATCATCCACAATCAGAATAACAGCCTGCTCGTTTGGCGAAGCTTGCTGAAAAGAAACATGTTGCGTACTCATTGCTTATCCTGAATTAATCGTTGCGCGTGTTTTAGATCAAACTTTCGAATAGCCTGTTCCAGCTGTTCCCATAACTCGTTATGCTCTGGAAAATTTTGACGACATTGCGTTAAAGTCTGTTGAATTCCGCGAATGTACCCCTGTCCAATCAAATCATTTAACTGTTGCAAGCTTTGCGGTAAATCGAGCAGATCATTATTTTCGGGTTGTGTAATTGATGTATGAACAATGGCTTGCTCTTGCTTGAATACCATTACATCTAGTGCTTGAACTTCGTTATTTTCAAATAGTGCATCTGATTTGGAATCAATCCATACCAAGCCTAACTTGTCTCCAATTTTACTCAGCAACAAATTAAGATCGATTGGTTTTAGCATAAAGTCTTCACTTAAGACTGCATCTTGTGGATTGACTTCACGCTCGCCTGCATTCGCTGAAATAATTAAGATCGGCACATTAGTAATATTATTCTGACGTAATAGTCGTGCTGTTTCCCACCCGCCCATCAAAGGCATATTTAAATCCATCAAAATCAGGTTCGGTTGAAAAATAGGTACACGTCTTAAACAGTCAATGCCCGATTCGGCTTCTTCAATCATAAATCCTAAAGGTTTTAGAAAATTAGCGACTAAACCTCGATCCACCGCTTCATTATCGACAACCAAAATTCGTTTACGCTCACCTTGATAGCCTGTAATCTGGTTGGAATAAACATTAGAAATTGGATGAACCACTTCTTTTGAAGGTAAATAAAACTTAATCTTAAACTGTGAACCCTGATTGAGCTGACTAGTCACAGATAGCTGGCCACCAAGTAAATCGACCAACAATTTTACAATGGGTAGTCCGAGTCCTGTTCCAGTAAATCCGCCTTGAACCACATTACTGCCCCGTTCAAACGGGTTAAAGATACGCTCTAAATCTGCCTCGGCAATACCACAGCCCGTATCTCTAATTTCAAAATAAGCCGTTTGAAAACGGTACTCGACTTTTAAAGTAATTGTGCCACTCGTTGTAAACTTTAAAGCATTGCCCAGTAAATTGATGAGCACTTGCTCTAGGCGTTTTTTGTCGGTACGGACATAGTGCGGTAGGTTCTCTCCAATTTCATAAATAAACTGTAAATTCTTCTGTTCAAACTGTGGCTGAAACATTTGAATAATCTGTTCAATAAAATTGGGGAAATGAACATCCACTACATTTAAAGAAATTTTACCTGTTTCAATTCGTGCTAAATCTAGTAAACCGTCAATCAGTGAAGTCAGATGTTGACCACTACGGCTAATCACACCGAGCGCCATTTTGCCTTGTTCTGAAAGCTGCTCTTGTTTTTGAAGCAATTGGCTATAGCCCAAAATACTATTTAGAGGGGTTCTTAGTTCGTGGCTAATGCCAATGACATAACGGCTTTTTGCATCATTTGCTCGCTCTGCTGAAATTCTGGCATCTTGCAGATCTTTTGAAGTGACTTCATGGGCAGCAATTTCATCAATCAATAATGCTGTTTGCTGATGCGTTTCGATTTCGGCATTACGACGGCTTTCATCGTTTAACACTAACCACCATGCAGCAACACTCATCAATAAAAATAAAATCGTGTAGATTTTCACAAACAGCGTAAATAGCTGAGGAACGGCTGCCGCATTAATGGTTTCTAAGTAGGTCTTTTCTTGGATATAAACCAGACTTAAACTCACTGCTAAAACGATCGACAGCCCTAAAGTCAGCAATAAATATAAACTGACCCTGCTATTTAAACGACTAGCCCAACGTTCTGGTAAATAGTGCCAAATGGCTTTTTTGAGCTGTACCGACCAACGTGCATCGGGTTTACATAAATCGTGACAGCGGGCTTCAAGTGAACAGCATAGAGAGCAAATCGTACCGTTATAGGCTGGGCAGCCAGCCATATCAGCAAGTTCATAGTCCCTTTCACACACGACACAGTTTGCAACTGAAGTTGCCTGAATTTTTTCAGGTTGGCGTGCAATGTAATATTTGCCTTTGGTTAAGTAAGCAATAACAGGAACACATAACACCGCACTCCCCAAAGCAATAAAACTTGCTAAACCTTTCGCCATCAATCCGAAAAAACCCAAATAACTCAGCATCGATAACACTGAAGCAATCAGTAAAGCACCCACACCTACGGGGTTAATGTCATATAAATAAGCACGGCGAAATTCAATTCCTTTTGGGCTTAAACCTAAAGGTTTACAGATAATTAAATCGGCAACAACGGCACCAATCCATGCCAAAGCGATATTGCTATATAGCCCCAAAATGCGTTCAACCGCATGGCTAATTCCCATTTCCATCAAAACAATGGCAATAAAAACGTTAAAAAGTAGCCAGACAATTCGCCCCGGATGACTATGAGTCAAGCGGGCAAAAAAGTTGGACCATGCCAGTGAACCAGCGTATGCATTGGTCATATTAATTTTAATTTGCGCCAAGCAAACCAGTGCTAATGTGAGAATTAAAGCAAGCTGAGGATTTGGAATAAATTGTTGATAGGCAACCCAATACAGATAAGTCGGATTGTCTAGTTCAGAGACAGGAATAAACAGCTGAAAAGCCAGCACCATCAGCAGCATGCCCATTAGAACTTTTAGAAAACCAAAAATAATCCAGGATGGGCCACCTAAAAAAACGGCAAAACGCCATGCGGTTCTGTTTTTTTCTTGTTGGGGTAAAAAGCGTAAATAGTCGGCTTGCTCACCAATTTGGATCACAAATGAAAAAATAAGAGTGCACGCCGCACCAAAGTAATACAGATTAAAATCAGTCGAGTTTGAAACCGCACCAACAAAATGCAGGCTACTACTTAAAATTTGTGGCTGTTTCCAAAGTACAAAAAACCACGGTAATAACAGCAATAAGAGCCAGATTGGCTGAGTGACTGCCTGAACTTTATTAATAAAACCAATGCCTTTAACCACTAAAGGCAAAATCACTAAGGCAGAAATTAAGTAACCAATAACTTGTGGGATACCTAAAGCAAGCTCAAGTGCCATCGCCATAATGGCGGCTTCAAACGCAAGCAAAATAAAGGTAAAGCTAGCATAAATTAGAGATGTAATGGTCGAGCCAATGTAGCCAAAACCTGCACCACGAGTAAGCAAATCGACGTCTACATTATATTTTGCGGCGTAGTAACTAATCGGCCAACTGGTTAAAAATATGATGGTACATACGACAATTGCAGCCCATACTGCATTGCTAAAGCCATACTGCCAAAGCATGGTCGCCCCAATGGCTTCCATCGCCAGAAAACTAACGGTCGAAATTGCGGTGTTGGTCACAGTCCAAGGTGACCATTTTCGTACTGAGGTAGGTGCATAGCGGAGTGCATAATCTTCGATACTTTCATCTGCCACCCAAATATTATATTCACGGCGTGTTTTGATCACACGTTGTGGCGCTTGTTGGGGACGTGAAGAATCTGGCATAACACTCATGTTTGGCATGTGGCTGCATTAAACCCAGCAATCCTTATGCCAAAAGTCATTTATCATGGTGATTTTTTCTAATACGCACATATACGCAAAATAACGTATTTTCAATTTTTCCCAAAAATCACACACTCAAAACCATCAAAAAACAATGATCAATATTTGTGTTGATTGACCGAAAATGATTGGGAGATTGATGTTATGAGTGTATCTGAACATCCAAATCTGGACACTGTGCAAGGTGCAGATTCACAAAAAGCAGTGAATGAAACCTTAGAAGATTATACTTTACGTTATGCTCCACACAGCTTTCGGCGCTGGAGTCCCAAAGTTGTTGCTATTACTGCACTTGGTGGTATTGCCTATCTTGCTGACTTTTCTATTGGTGCCAGTATTGGTATGTCTTATGGAACAACCAATGCTGTTTTCTCCATTTTATTTGCAGCGATTATTATCTTCTTAACCGGCATTCCTTTAGCCTACTACGCAGCTCGCTATAACATCGACCTTGACTTGATTACCCGCGGTGCAGGTTTTGGTTATATCGGTTCGGTCCTGACCAGTATCATTTTCGCCAGTTTCACCTTTATTTTCTTTGCCCTTGAAGGTTCAATCATGGCGCAAGGTTTATTGCTCGGTTTAGGCATTCCGCTTTGGGCAGGTTACCTCATCTCAACCGTTATGGTCATTCCACTCGTCATTTACGGCATGAAAGCTTTAAGTAAATTACAAGTCTGGACTACCCCACTTTGGCTCGTTCTAATGATTGGTCCTGTGGCCTATCTGATTTACCAAGAACCTACCTTAGTTAGCCAGTTTGCAACTTTTACAGGTCATGAAGGTTTTGCACCTGTAGATATGGCAGCGATCATGCTTGGTGCGGGTATATGCTTATCCCTAATTATGCAAATCGGTGAGCAAATTGACTACCTACGCTTCATGCCTGCAAAAACAAAAGAAAATAGCAAAGCATGGTGGGCTGCAGTTATTTCAGCGGGTCCGGGCTGGGTGATTTTAGGGGCGATTAAACAAATTATTGGGGCATTTTTAGGTTTCTATTTACTCACTAAAATACCGGGCGTAAACAGCACTGAACCTGTTCAACAGTTTAATGCGGCGTTTCATGACATGCTTCCGGGCTGGGCGGCTTTAACACTTGCGGTTATTTTGGTGGTTATTTCTCAAATTAAAATTAATGTGACCAATGCTTACTCTGGTTCCCTTGCATGGACAAGTGCCTACACTCGTATTAGCAAACATTATCCGGGTCGTATTGTCTTTGTGATGGTGAACTTGGCAATTGCGCTTGCTTTGATGGAAGGCAACATGTTTGCGGTACTGGGTAAAATCTTAGGATTCTATTCAAACTTTGCGATTGCATGGGTTGTGGTTGTTGCAACAGACATTTCAATCAACAAATATGTTTTAAAACTTTCACCAAAAGAACCGGAATACCGCCGTGACATGCTCTACAACGTAAACCCTGTCGGTATGGTTGCTTTCCTTGTATCAGCAGGTTTATCGATTGCAGCATTCTTCGGATTATTGGGTAATTTCCTAGCGCCTTACTCTCCAATTATTGCACTTGTACTTGCCTTTGTATTAACACCAACCATGGGTCTATTAACCAAAGGAAAATATTACATCAAGTCACACGATGACGGCGTTAAAGAACCACGTTACGATGCTGAAGGTACACCTGTAGCAACTGTTTATCACTGCCGTGTATGTGAGCAAGGTTATGAGCGTCCAGATATTATGTTCTCTCATAAACATAACGGTACGATCTGTTCTTTGTGTAAAACACTCGATGCTTAAATACTCTCGAAACTAAAAAAGAAGCTTTAAAGCTTCTTTTTTATATCTGATGATTCTTAACCAATCGGAAATAAACGTTCAGGCACCACATCTTTCATCACAATGGTTGAGATGAGCCGTTGCACACTTGGAATAGCAGATAATTTTTCGTCATATAAACGCTGAAAAGCTGGTAAATCTCTAGCGACCACATGTAGTAAATAATCTGGCTCACCAAACAAGCGCTGAGCCTGAATAATTTGCGGGATGTCTATCACTGCATTTTCAAACTTCTCGACTGCCTGTTTATCACCTTCTTTAAGCGTAATAAAAACAATCGCTGAAAATTCAAATCCCACTAAGTTTGGGTCGAGTTCTGCCCGATAGCCTTTAATGGCGCCCGACTCTTCTAAAGCCTTCACTCGTCTGTGACAAGGTGAAATGCTCAAGCCTACTTTTTCTGCCAATTCAGTGATAGATAATCGGCCATTTAATTGCAATTCAGCAAGAATCTTTTTATCTGTGCGATCCATTTAGAAAAATTTACCCCAAATGAGTGTGATATGAGCAAACATTTAAAAGCACATTCTAAATACATGAGCATATTATTTTCAACAAGCTCGAATAAATAGGGATTTTTTCTAAACCACGAGCGAAGCCTTTGGAAAATAGTTTGCCGAGATAAGCATATGGCTTTTAACATTTTTATTGCATTTTGGAGTGTCTCCATTCTTTTTATTATTACGCCAGGGGCAGACTGGGCCTATGCCATTTCGGCAGGGATTAAAGGCAAAGTCGTCGTACCCGCTGTTGCAGGTATGCTATTTGGGCACTTTATTACGATTTTATTGGTAGCAGCTGGTGTTGGGCTGCTTGTTGCAAATAATCCAACTGCACTCATGATCCTAACCATTGCAGGTTCTGCTTATTTGCTATGGATGGGAATAAACTTATTACTTACCCCTCCAACTCCGAACGAGTCTGGTTCTGAAAAGGCTCAGTCATGGTTGAGCTGGGCAACCAAAGGCGTTTATGTAAGTGGGTTAAACCCGAAAGTTTTTTTACTCTTTTTAGCGCTGCTTCCTCAATTTATTGACACTACTGCTACATGGTCCGTGACAACACAAATTCTTGCCTTTGGTGTTGTTCACATGATTAGCTGCGCGATTATTTACTTAATGGTAGGTTATGGTTCAGAAGCTATTTTGAAAACCAGACCACAAGCAGCTCAATTAGTTGGCCGTTTTTCAGGCGGTTTGATGGTCGTTATCGCTACATGTTTATTGATTGGACAAATTTAAAAATCATTCAGGAAAAAGTTACTGACTCACTTTTCGGGTCAGTAACTTGAATAATAAAATATAAGAAAATTTATCTCATTCGTTTAAGGTTATACGTCACGACTCCCCAAATCACCAGTTCTTGCCCCTCTTCAATATAAATATTCTGATAATCAGGATTTTCAGCTTTTAACCAAACTTTAGGTGGCTGAAATTGACTATCAATCATTAAGCGCTTCACAGTGAAATCATTGTCGATGAGTGCAATCACAATATCACCCGATTTAGCGGGAATACTACGGTCCACAATAAGCGGGTCATTAATATCAATTCCAGCGTCTAGCATGGATAAAGAATTGGCTTTGACAATAAACGTGGCATTTTCATTTCTAATTAAATATTCATTTAAATCGAGTGCTTGCTCAATATCATCTTGCGCAGGCGAAGGAAAACCTGCAGCCACACGTTCTGTTGCTAAAGGAATCTGATAAATTTTATCGTTGTTTGGATGCACCTGCTGTATTTTTAGTTTTGAGGTGAAATCTGTCTGGTTATCGGTTTTGACATTATTCAGTAACCAATTTTTGATAAAGTTAACTTGAGACTCAGGAACACGAATCACTTTGGTGGGTTCATTGAACTGTGCTTTACGGCCAGCATTTTCCCGCGCACCGCCATGCTCGAATTCTTTTTTCTTTGGCATACCGCCTCCATCTCACCGTTCAAATCCTACACAAATAATGTAACTTGAAAAAGTTACATTTTCAAGTTGACGAAATATTTTTTTTGCATAACAATAAATTTCATGATCAGATTTTAATCCATTTTGCTTTTAACAGGGATGCTAAAACGAAATGGCAATTTGAAGAGAATCAAAACCCATTGTGAAATAGTCCTTATTACTGACTGTTTTGATTTTTATCAAATGAAACTCTGAACACTTAAATATGAGTTAGATTCAGTTTTTTTGGTATGGAGACATGCGAAATGAAAAATCAACGTGATGCAGTTTTAGGTTATGCAAATGAACAACATGCTTACTTTATCCGTCTTATTGAAAATGATGCGGTATTAGGCGAAAGCTACGGAATTTTTTGTGAAAATCCGGAAAGTGAAGCAGCCGAAAGTATTATGACGACACTATTTTTAAAGAAATCTTTTTGGATAAATGGCTCAGAATTTACAGATATTGTAAAAGGTTTACAGCCTCTTACTCATTCGTAAGTTTATAAAAATTATAAAAATAAAGGAGGCATAATGCCTCCTTTATTCTCAAAAACTGTCTGCTTAAGACGTAAAGCGTCCATACGCATCGCGTTTTTGATTACGAGAGTTTTGTCCACGACCATCTGAACGGCCACGGCGATCATCGTCGTCATCGTCATCATAACGGCTACGACCACGTCCTCGGCTACTTGAACGGCCACGATCTTCATCTTCATCGTCGTCATCACGGCTGCGACCACGGCCTCGGCCACTTGAACGGCCACGATCATCATCTTCGTCATCATCATAACGGCTACGGCCACGTCCTCGGCCACTTGAACGACCGCGATCATCATCCTCATCGTCGTCATCACGACGGCTGCGGCCACGACCTCGGCCACCAGAACGGCCACGATCATCATCTTCGTCGTCGTCATAACGGCTACGGCCACGACCTCGGCCACCTGAACGACCACGATCATCTTCATCGTCGTCATCACGACTGCGACCACGACCTCGGCCACTTGAACGGCCACGATCTTCATCTTCATCGTCATCATAACGGCTACGGCCACGGCCTCGACCACCTGAACGGCCGCGATCATCATCTTCATCGTCGTCATCACGGCTGCGACCACGACCTCGGCCACTTGAACGGCCGCCGCGATCATCATCTTCATCGTCATCATAACGGCTACGGCCACGGCCTCGACCACCTGAACGGCCGCGATCATCATCTTCATCATCGTCATCACGGCTGCGACCACGTCCTCGGCCACTTGAACGGCCACCGCGATCATCTTCGTCGTCATCATAACGGCTACGGCCTCGACCACCTGAACGACCGCGATCATCATCTTCATCGTCGTCATCACGACTGCGACCACGACCTCGGCCACTTGAACGGCCGCCACGATCATCATCTTCGTCGTCATCATAACGGCTGCGGCTACGGCCTCGACCACCTGAACGACCGCGGTCATCATCTTCGTCGTCGTCATAACGGCTGCGACCACGACCATTACGATCATCATTCTTATGACTTAAAGCACCAGCTTCACGAGCCTCTTCTGAGGTAAATTCATGTGCGTTACCACTGGCATGTGCAGCTCGTCCAGCTTCACGAGCTTCTTCTGAAGTAAATTCATGTGCATTGCCACTTGCATGCGCAGCACGCCCACCTTTACTGGCTATTTCTCTGACTCTTTCAGGATCCATACTTGCAAATCCACGATTTGAAGTACCTGAACTATTGTTATCTTGATCTTCATATCTAGTATTAGCCATAGTTATATCTTCCTATATTAAAATTATAGTCGCTACCGCTTTTACTTAACGGATAAATTTAAGATAAGAGATTTAGAATATTTTTATACCGATGCTATGTTTCAATCTTTTTAAATGTATATAAATTAAAATAGAGATAAATACACTAAGATGATTATTTAAATAAAGATTTTATCAATTAAAATATTTATAAATTATTATACACTTTTACCTTTTAAATACTCATCATACTTATTATTACTCAAACCTACATAACAATATATTTTTACAAATGCATTTAAAAATCTATTTTAAATAACATAAACTTTCAGAATGTACAAATCAATAAAAAACAAAAACATCTTCTCTCTTGAAGAAACAAATCAAAAATACAATTAAAATTATTTAAAAACAATAACATAAATGATTACTTTTCTAAAAACAATTCACTTGAGCGAACAAAATCAAGATTTAAAATTAACATATAATATTTATGGGAAATGAATCATGCAATTAACTCAAACACAGCCAACTCTACAATATATTCATATTTCTGTACCTGAAATTTTATTGAGCAATATACAGCTTAAAAACTCTTGGCAGAATTATAATCAAGAATGGAGCTACAGATTAGACCCGCCTCATGCAAGTCACCCTTTCCAAAGAGACTTATATATTATTAAATCAAAAGATATTGAAAAAGAAGATATAAAAGAGCTAGTAGATAAAGTAGCTTCCAAAAATAATAAAAATAAATATAACTTAAAGACAATAGTAGAAGCAGAAACCTTAATAAAAGAAATTTTAGATTTATCTAATTATATACCTATAGAGAATTGGTTAAATAACACAGGCAACCGATCTATTATTGAAAGTATGATTGATAAAAATAAGGTTAAATTATTAGATATTACTTAATAAACTCTCAATGTTATATTTTTTTACATCCTTATATATAAAATAACAAAGTCAACTTTTTAAAAAAGACTATTTACTCATATTCACGTGCAGATTAATCACTATAGAGGGACTGAAATTTAAATAGAGGTAGTCTAAACATGGAAAATACAACAAATGAGTATCCATCTGCAGTTCCTGCACAAGTTCAACCTCATCAACCAGGTGATCAGGAGAAGATGCATCCTGAACCAGAAATTATTAAAGCATCGCATAAAGGTAGTGAGAAACTAAAAGGTAAAGTTGCTGTCATTAGTGGTGGTGATAGTGGTATAGGCCGTTCCGTTGCCGTGTTGTTTGCTCGTGAAGGTGCCGATGTTGCTGTACTGTATCTTGAAGAAGATCAAGATGCCGAAATCACCAAACAGCTCGTTGAAAAGGAAGGACAACATTGTCTTTTATTAAAAGGTGATATTTCCGATGCAGACCTTGCCAAACAAAATATTGATAAGGTTTTACAGCACTTCGGTAAAATTAATATCTTAGTAAATAATGCTGGTGTTCAATATCAGCAAAAAGAAATTGAAAGTATTAGTAATGAGCAATTAGAAAAGACATTTAAAACAAATATTTTTGCCATGTTTTATTTAACCAAAGAAGCGATTCCTTATATGGAAGAAGGCGACAGTATTATTAACACCACCAGTATTACTAGCTATCAAGGTCATGATGAGCTCATTGATTATGCAAGTACTAAAGGTGCGATCACCTCTTTTACTCGTAGCTTATCGAACAATTTAATGAAACAGAAAAAAGGTATTCGTGTAAATGGTGTTGCACCAGGACCAATTTGGACTCCTCTCATTCCAAGTAGTTTCGATGCAGAAACCGTCGAAAAATTTGGTAAAGATACCCCAATGGGTCGAATGGGTCAGCCAAGTGAAGTCGCCCCTGCTTATCTTTTCCTTGCCTCAGACGATGCAAGTTATATTACAGGTCAGGTTATTCATGTAAACGGTGGACAAATCGTTAATGGCTAAGCACTAACATGATTTGAAAAAGCCCTGAAAGCTTCAACTTTCAGGGCTTCTTTATTTAAGCCGGTACGTGTGCGGCTATTTGTTCTCGTGACCAAACACGATGAGCTTTAATCAGGTTCTTAAATTTTTCCGCAATATGCTGGAATTCATCTTCTATTAAAGTTCCTTCATCTGCAACTAAACCAAGTGGCTCAAGCAAATCAGATTTATTACCTAAAAATGCAATTGGTTTTAAATGCTTATAAGCTTCGAGTACATAATGGCGTGCTACCCCATCTTGCATTACTGCATTTAAATTATCGCCATCTGGAACAATTACAGCATCATAAGCAATTGAAGGTTCAGCCATTTGCATACCATCAGCTACAATAATGTTATCTTTATGGTCTTTTACTGGAGCCAAGCTCGGCGCTAGTAAATGAACAACCACACCTTCTTTAATCGCCCAATTTTTAATAGCTTCAAGTGTATCTGACTTCACAAGATTATGAATAAGTACAGCAACTTTTCTACCTTGAATATCCTCAGGTGGGAAAGCTAAAAGAGATAACTTGGCAGATTTTTCAACTGCTGTTTTCTTATAGTTTAGGGTTAAGTCAGGCACTTCAATACCTAGGTTCGCACCGACTTGACGTGCCAAATCGAGGTCAATATTTGCCAAAATTTGTTGAACTTGGCGCTCACGAATATGTTTTCTTTGAACTTTACTTAACTCAAAAGTATAGGCATCGACCACGTGCTTTTGCTCATGCGGTGCAAGGCTTTTGTAATAAAGTCGAGGCTGTGAAAAATAGTCAGAGAACGTCTCACTTCTTTGACGGAGTTTATGTCCGCTGATTTTTTCAGGATAACTTTCAAAACCACCATTTGAAGCCGCTGGTGGAGTTTCGACTGGCCAATTTCCATCAATTGAGTTTGGTTGATATGAGGCTTGGCCTTTATGAATAGTATGTTGATGAATGCCATCACGTTGATTGTTATGGAATGGACACACTGGTTTGTTAATCGGAATTTGGTGGAAGTTTGGTCCACCTAAACGGCTTAATTGGGTATCTGTGTATGAAAATAAACGTGCTTGTAAAAGTGGGTCATCTGTAAAATCGATACCAGGGACTACATGGCCCGGACAGAAAGCCACCTGCTCTGTTTCAGCAAAGAAGTTATCGACATTTCTATTTAAAACAAATCGGCCAATTGGCGTAACAGGAACTAATTCTTCAGGAATAATTTTGGTTGGGTCCAATAAATCGAAGTCAAAGTTCATTTCATCTTCTTCTTCGACAATCTGCACGCCGAGTTCCCATTCTGGATAAAAACCTTGCTCAATTGCTTCATAAAGATCACGACGATGGAAATCAGGGTCTTTACCTGCAAGTTTTTGAGCTTCATCCCATACCAATGCACTCAAACCTTGTTTTGGTGTCCAGTGAAATTTTACGAAATGGGATTTACCTTCTGCATTAATTAAACGGAAGGTATGCACACCAAAACCTTGAATTGAACGTAAGTTACGTGGAATCGCACGATCTGACATTGCCCAAATCACAGCATGTGCAGACTCAGGAACTAAAGACACAAAATCCCAGAAAGTATCATGTGCAGTTGCACCCGTCGGGATTTCTGTATCGGGTTCAGGTTTTACCGCATGCACAAAGTCCGGAAACTTAATCCCGTCTTGCACAAAAAAGACAGGTGCGTTATTTCCCACTAAGTCAAAGTTACCTTCTTGGGTATAAAACTTAATTGCAAAACCACGAATATCACGGACAGTGTCGGCTGAACCACGTGGTCCTTGCACTGTTGAAAAACGTACAAAAATAGGCGTCTGAATAGTTGGGTCTGTTAAAAAACCAGCTTTGGTTAAACGTTCATTTCCTTCATATGCCTGAAAATAACCATGTGCCCCTACACCACGTGCATGCACAATACGCTCAGGTATACGCTCATGGTCAAAGTGGGTGATTTTTTCTCTTAAAATGAAATCTTCCAATAAAGTTGAGCCACGAATACCCGCTCTTAAGCTATTTTGGTTATCCGCTATTTTAACTCCCTGATTGGTGGTTAATGCCTCATTGGTTGCATCATCTCTTACTGTGTCTAACTGTTCAGTTTTCTGGGTAGTATTGGCTTTATTTGCTGCATCGGCGCCAGCCATTTCACTTGTTTTATTAGTTAATTTAGTTTTGTCGTTCATGTCCATTACCTATGTTTTGAAAGTTAAACTTGGGGTTGAAGTTGAAAACGTTTATCAAACTAGTTTTTAAACGTACCTAAATAAGGAAAAAGAAGTTCTACGTATTTACGAGTACTCCAAAGACCAATACTTTTATGATGAGAATCGGGGGCTAGAAATGGGGTAAGTTTGCATATTTTTATTGCAAGATCGCTTGATTGCAGCACGCGCTCTTGCAGTGCATCAAGCTCGCCATCAGAGATATAGCTAAATAAATAGTCCTGAATACGTTGGCTATTTTTTAGTTCTCTGCTGTATGCCAAGAAGTTAGAGGAATGATCACTACCAGCAATCCAGTCATGAATAATTTGGCGCTCTACAGGGTTAAATACCCCAAACATTTTTCCATTTTCTTCATTAATCATCCGCCAGAACACGCTCTGTTCAGGATCGGTATTAAACTTAATCCATTTCTGTTCTGTTAAATGAGTGATCAAACCTGCAATATCATCAGGGTTTGATAGCCACTGATTAATGGTTTTGCAGCCAAACTGTCTGGTTTCGTTATGAATTAGCTGCCCGACAAGTGCTTTTCTTTTCAAAATTTTATGAACAAAGTCTTCAAGACTTAAATTCTTGATAATATTTGAGGAAGATTCACCACGGTTATTCAAGGCAAAACCTTGTTTTAACTTGGTAAAGAAAAGCTCTTTATCTCTGTATTTGTTGTAAATATCTTCAATAACTTTAATGGCTTTATGGGCATGGCCATTGTCAATGTTATCAATGGTGATATGTAGATTAAAATATTTAGAATCAATGCCTAATTCGGCAAGCTCATAATTTGAAATTAAAAGATGCAGTGGAAGCTGTTCATATCCTAAATTAAAACCAACCATCTCAGGAATAAACTCAGGTGGTGCATACCCTAGTGCTAGCTGAACGACTGCTTGATGATAGTATTCGTCTTCTAAAAGCAAATCGAAACTGTCGAGTCCAAGACTACGTAAAAGATCATCATAAATACAGACATGGTTCGCTTTCGGTTCACCTAAACCAAGTTCTTCCAAATAAGTAATAATGAGCTCATGAAAGACTGGATCATTCCAATAATGCACTGAGCTATATAACCATGCACCATCGACCTTTTTAGTCGGCGATACTTTTATGAGAAATTCAAACGCCTGAGCAACATTCTGAAAATACTCTCGATCCTGACCAGCTTGCCTACGGTTTAAATATGCCTGAAATTCCTGACAATTTTTTTTATTATCGTTCTCACACCATGTTTTAATCGAATTGATATCTGAAGGAAAATCTATTTCCTTCATCTCTAATTTTTCAATCTCTTTAATCAGAAAATCTCTTGCCTTTTTCTCTTTCTCAAAACTCGAAACATCAGGATCAAGAAAAAAAACGAATAATTCATAATAATTTTGTTGATTATCTTGTAATAAGTCTAATAATCTTTTTTTCACTACAACAGGCATTTTCATTCTCCGTTTGTGAGATATCAATTACCATACGTCACCCGAACTATAATCAAGTTTTAAGTTTGTTATTTTGCGTTATTAAAAATTAAGACAAACCACATAAATCAAAAAAATTCAAAGATATACAAATTAACGCAAAATTACATTTAAACTTTTAGAATTATTTAAGCTGCTGTTTTTATATAAAATTTGAAAAACTTAATCTAAATTTACATTAATTTCACCATCAAAATTATAAACATTAAAAAAATAACAAAGCAAACAGTTAAATAGTTTTATAACATTTTAAAAACAATTAAATGGAGAATTAAAATGTTTAATTTATGTTGCAAATTATTAGCAGATGAAAAAATTAAAATTGCTTTTTTTGAAAGCGCTTCTGCTGGCTATCTTGCTTATCGTTTCTCTTTGAGTCCTTATTCTGGAGATATTCTTATAGGTAGTCTTGTAAGTTATGACCTTCGTGTAAAGGAAAACACCCTACACATTTCAGAGCAACTTATTGAAAAATATACAGCTGAATCGATGCAAGTGACTGTTGAAATGATTAAAAAAGGAAAAGAACTTTTGCATGCTGACCTGTATGTTGCCTGCACAGGTCTCTTAAAAAAAGGGGGTTCTGAAACAGAGGAAAAACCTGTAGGAACGTTCTTTTATTCAATATATTATAAAAACAATTTTTATAATTTTAGACGTGTTTTAAAAGGAACAGCCTTTTTAAAACTTAGAAAGTTGACGTACTATATTACTCAAGATATAAAACTTATTATATTAGATGAAAAAGCCTCTTAAATTATATAAAAAGTTAACAAATATACATTTGGAAATATTTATTATCTTTCTTAAATATTATTTGCTGAAATGTAATTTTTTAAACATTCATATTAATAATGTTTATGACTAAAAAACACATTCACTAAAAATCAGTAAGTTATTTAAAATTGATAGTTTTTAAATTTACATTTAAATATAGGGTAACACCCCTACCCTACACATTTAAAAGCTACATGTTTTAATAACCCTATCTGAAGCTCTCAGATAAAACACATCGTCATAATTGATATGAGGTAATTAAAAATGAGCACTACTAATAATCAAGCAAATCAACGCAATAATCAGCAACAGCAACAACAGCAAAATGACAACCGTAATCAACAACAACACGGTAACCAACAGCAAAACGATCAACAGCAACAAAATAATCAGCAACAACAGCAAAATGATAACCGCGGCCAACAACAAGGATCTAACCAAAAAGATTCTGGTCAACAAAATTCAAATAACAACCAACAACGTTAATCGTTTGTAGTTGTTCTTTGATGCGGTCGATCATTTAGGAAGGTGATCTCACCTTCCTAAATCTAATATAAGCATAAAATTCAATAAAATATGAGGGAATTCTGATGACAGATCAAAATACAGATCATGCTCAACTAGTAGCTGGCGATCATAACTATTCTGACTCTCGCTGGCGTGAAAGCTATCTTACCCGACCTTATTACCAAGAAGCGCAATTAACAACACCAGATCTAGATTATGATCGTGATTTTTCTGCTGCTTATGAACTTGGTCATCGGGCTCGTTCTGAATCTAAGGAAGGAACTCAGTTTGAAGACATGGAAGGTAGTTTGCAGCAAAAATGGGAAGAACTCAAAGCTGAGTCTCGCTTAAAATGGGAACACGCGAAACAAGCCATTAAAGATGCATGGGATGACATTTAACGCCCTCAAACGGTCCAAAGCTATAAGCTTATTTCCTATTGGCCCTGGGAAATAGGCTTTTTTATTGTTTTTGCTTTGCTCACGTTTTGCTTTTACGCCATAAATCTCAAAATCGTTAATGCAAGTACCATCTGTAAAAATACATAAACATATCTGTCCCCTTGAATATCCATAATTACTGGCTTATCAAAATAAAAACCTGACTTAAATCATCAAGTCAGGTTTTCTTTAAAATCAATTTTGATTTTTCTTAAAATATTCAATTATTTCTTCACCATTATTTACCGGCTTTTTCTGCGAAGGATAATTTTCCTCATAAGCATAGGCTGGTAATGTAATTTTGGCCTGAATTGGGGGTAATTTCTCTTGCCCACCTGTTGTAATCCGTTCAATAAAACCAGCAAGCCAAAGTACAAACTCCTGTGTATTCTTACTTTTAGGAATAAGACTTAAATCCAATTTAATTTTTGACTCTTGTAAAGGCTTAATTAACAGCTCAGCGAAATCAATATAATTATATAAAAGCTTAAGCTGTGTCCCCTTTATTTCATGTCTGAGCTCAATCATCAAATTGTTAAGATCTTCCATCGGTTCATCCGTAAAACCCTTTTTTTCTTTAACATTTTGATATATTTTCTCAGCTATTTTTAAATATTGGGGCATATCCTTACCTTTATAGTTCATTATTACTAAAATGAATTTTGGATGAATATAAGTAAGCTATTGTGTTTGTTTTATTAACTTTTTGAAAAGATATATTTAGTTTGCAACAATTCAGAAACACTAGCACCCCAGACCACCAACCCCACATAATTAATTGATTAATATTATATTTTCTTGTATTTAATTTTTAATATGCTTTCTTTCCTAGATAAAATACCTATAAAAAAAGCCCACTTAATAAGCAGGCTTTTTTAAGAAAAACTAATTATTGTGAGTTTCTATTCATATCATGAGGTGCTGCTGGATCACTTGCTTCATGCATTCCATCATTTCTTGAATTGCGGTCTTGGCAAGCGCTCATACCCATAGCAATTGCAAGCACCATACTCACTGCACAAAAGATTCTTACCATTTAGATCACCTTTATAAATATTAAAATGTAGGTTTATGAATAACATTATCTTATGTTGGCCTACCGCAGTGGTTCTCTTAACTTTTGTAGATTATGCAAGCTTATGTAAAAACCCTAAAATATGATTAATAAAATTATATTTCTTGCAATTGAAATTTTGGTTATTTTTTGGCAAGCAGTGGATATACTCCATAGCCCAAATTATAAAAATCGAATTATTAAATAGTTTAGCCAAACAACACATCTAATTAACGGCATTGATATACTATATAAATAAACAATTAATAAATATTTGATATATATGATTAAAAAACGACACCGCCAGTAAAATAAAAATTAGTTATAGTCATATAATATTTTTTAATTTTTCTATTTTCTAAATAAAAACAGGTAAATATTTATATCAATTTATATAAATCAATCTTTTATTTTTGCAATTGACCCACTCCAATGCTCAGCTTATGATGCTCGCGCTGACAAATTTTGTCAGTCGGTTTTAGCAGACCGTCTACCTAAGTGCACTAAAAACATGTTTTTTGGTGTGAAGCCCCTCGTGCCTTTGATGGAGGAACGAGAGTGGGACACCTTCGGGTGTGCTGGTTTCTTAGGTATCAGTCTGCTAACCCCCTTTCGTTTCACCACCATAATGATTAGCAATGAGTGGGCGTAACTTCTTTTAATCAAGGAGTCACTCATGACTATTATTCTATATTTTTTACATTCTCTTATTGATCTTACTTACATTAGACATCTTTTATTTATTCAGGCATTTTTTAGAGATCGCTCTACTCATCCCTCGAAAATAAAAACCTTATATAGAGTTCAAAAATTGTTTACTTAATCCTTTTGCCTACCCATCTATATAAGTTGGGATCAAAAGTTTTATGTATACAAATACCACATCATAAAGATTAGAACTTCTATCAACATCACTTAACGATAACAACAACCTATGCAGAGTAACAATAATGTTTTTTCTCTATCGTTTTGTTTTGGTGAGCCTTCTTACAATCAGTGTTTTAAATCTAATGGGCTGTAGACCCATGAGTAAAAATGAATTTAATACGCGTTGTGTGTGGGCGGGACATGACCTTTCACAGTGTAATTGTATTTATAACTCGTTAGAGCAGCACTATTCGCCACAGTTTGTGGAAAGCTTACCAAAAGTGAGTTTGCAGAACATTGATACCAAAATGAATTTTGTAGAAACCATGAATAAAACAATGCAACAGTGCCAATTTAGCGCAAGAAAATAGTGTACTAATCTATAGGAGCATGCTCTACCAAAAAATCTAAAAATGCACGTACACGATTAGGGACATATTTATCATGACCAATCCAAACAGCATGAAACTCTTCAGAAGCATGAATATTCCAGTCTTCAAGAATTTTGACGAGTTGTTTTTGCTGTAATGCTTTTTGGATTTGAAATTCATTGAGTTGAGCAATACCAACACCTGCCAGTACCAACTGTAAAATTGCTTCACCGTGGTTTACTTTCAAAACTCTAGAGGGGGTTAGCTTAATTTCCTGATCTGCTTTTTTAAATAGCCAAGTTTTGTTCTGGCGCTGATAACTTACATCTAAAAGCTGATGTTCATGCAGTTCATCTGGATGTCTGGGGCAACCATGCTGTTCAATGTATGCGGGTGAACATACATAAACTTTATGTGTACTACCGAGTGAGCGAGCCACCAAATTGGAACTTTTTAATGGTCCTGTCCGAATTGCAACATCAATTCTTTGCTCAACCAAATTAATGACTTCGTCACTCAAATGAGCCTCTAACTCAATTTGTGGGTAGCGCTGATTAAATAAGGAAATACACGGTAATAAAAAGTGAGTCCAATATGAAAGACTGGTATGGATTCTAATTCGCCCTTTCGGTATATGATTTGCGGTAACGGATTGTTCAAGTTCATCTAAATTATTGAGTATTTGAAGACCTTGCTCATAAAACTGGCATCCTTCACTCGTAAGCTGGAACTGACGTGTTGAACGGTTCAATAATCTGACACCAAGTCTTTTTTCTAAACGGGAAATTAACTTACTGACCGCAGACGGCGTCATATCACATGCCCTTGCTACGGCTGAAAAACTTCCAAGCTCGACCACACGTATAAAAATTGCCAACTCGCCAGATCGATTTATATCAAAATAAGACATAACAAAATTTATTTATGAATTGTATTCACAAATCTTATTCCGCTTAGCCCGCTATAACAAGGCATCAATTTATTTCAAGATACCTTTAATTTGTTTTAAAGAGTTCACGAGATGAAACTTTATCAAGCCACCCTATTTTCTTTGGCTTTATTTACGAGCGTTACACAAGCTAAAGTACCAAAGCATCAGTGGATTACCACTTGGTCTGCGAGTCCTCAAAAAGTCTGGAATAAAGACTTCGTTTTTCCAACCCTTATTCCAGAGCAAATATCCAACCAAACAATTAGGCAGGTAAGCCAAATTAGTTTAGGTGGTGAAGCTGTTCGGCTTGTTTTTACCAATCAATATGGCGAGCAACCACTTTATATAGATCAAACAACAATTGGTTTAGCGAACGCAGCAAGCCTGAAATCTAAGAGCACCTATCCTGTTTATTTTTCTGGTCAACTTAAAGCAAAAATTTTACCAGGCAAACAACTGGTGAGTGATCCAATCGAGTTAGCCGTTCCCGACCACACTCAATTGGTGGTAAATAGCTTTATTCAAAAACCAACAACTTTTAAAACTTTCCATTGGGATGCTAAACAAACCAGTTGGCTCATTACTGGAAATCAGACAACAAATTTAACTGCGCCAACTAATGCTAAAACGACAACGGCGCGATTATTACTATCAGCAATAGAAGTAAAACCCAATCAGAAAGCTCAGGTGGTTGCTGTTATTGGAGACTCAATTACCGATGGGGCCACTGCAACTTTAGACGCTAATAGCAGGTGGACCGATTTTTTAGCGAAACGTTTATCAGTACACCAAGTAGCCGTGATTAATAGCGGAATTTCAGGAAATCGATTACTTACCGATGGTATGGGCGATAGCGTTTTAAAACGTTTAAACAGTGAAGTATTTCAATATTCTGGTGTTAAAACTTTAATTGTTTTGATTGGTATAAATGACATTTCATGGCCCGGTACAGCCTTTGCTCCTAAACAGCAAATACCTTCTTTTGAAGCCTTAACTAAAGGTTATCAACGTGTTGTGAGAGAAGCTCACAAACAAGGTATTCAGGTGATTGGTGCAACTTTACTTCCGTTTTCTGGTGCTTTACCCAATACGCCTTTAGATAATTACTATCAACCGAATAAAGATCAATTACGTCAGCGCATCAACCACTGGATAAGAACTAGCCATACCTTTGATGGTGTACTTGATCTTGATGAAGGTTTAAAAGATCCAATACATCCCAATCGGTTAAATCCAATTTATGATTCGGGCGATCACTTACACCCCAATGACCACGGTAATCAACACATGGCAGAATTGGTACAGTTAGACCAGATTATTAAAAATTAATAATTGCTCCATCAGGTGAACCTATTCACCTGATGGGAATAACTATTTAGAAATCGTAACTCGCTATCATGTTAAAGCGGTTATCAATCCCGTTACGACCATCGAAAGTTTCTCGTTCGCCATATACATACTCAACACCTAAGGTAATTGGTTTGTATGGGTTATACATCGTATTTACCCAGCCTTGCCAAAGCTCTTTGTTTTGAGTCGTACTATTATGCTGTAATTCAGCAAAACGGTTATCATCTTTGGCCTTCATATAGCCATAAGCTAAAGTCGAGCGAATTTTTGGCGTAAATTGATGAGTTATACCTAAAGAAACCGTATCAAATTCATTGCTATGCATGTTGTTCTGCTCATCTATTGCATAGCCACTATTGCTCCACAATAAGAAACGCCCATCGCCTTTAACATGGTAATAATCAGCCTTGAGCAAAGTATCTGGTGTCATTTGGTATTTACCACCGAAACCTACGCCCCAAGCCCACTCACTGTCATTATTGGTTCTTTTTTCTGCAACAAAACTACGGCCTGAAAGCATCGAACCATTGGCAAATTTATGATTCAAGCGCCCCACTAAAGCAGGTAAACGCATTTTGTTATCTGGGTCTGTTGCCGCTGTATATTTCGGGTCTTCAACTGATACTGCAAAACTTGTATTTGCCGTTAAATTATCGCTATAGCGAACCATTGGCGATCTAAGTAAGGCACTGCCTACAAATGTTCCTGCATCAATCGTTTCTGGGTAATATTCAGGTGCAATAAATGTCGACCATGTTTGACCAATCAACCATTTATCAAAAGTTAAATAAGCATGGCGTATACGAAACTGATCACGCGTGGCAGCCCCAAAGAAGTCCATTTCCAATTTTCCACCCACATCACCAGCAGTTGTCGGTGTTTTAAAATTCAATCCGAAACGGGTCACATAAACCGTACTGTGCAACTGGTCTTTCTGTGCAGATTCTTCTGGCGTATTTTCAAGAGGAACGCCGCTAATATTGTTATACATGCTAGATGCACCCTTAATTTGATAAGAAGCATCTGCTCGTATATAACCGTATAAGTTAAATTCTGCACCAGATTTAGTTAATGTTTGCTGTATAGGTTGTGGAGCTTGAGTAACTAGAGGAGCAGCTTGTTCTACTCTTTTTTGAGCTAAAGATTTTTGAGCCTCCATATTAATTTGTAGCATAGCTCGTAGTTCTTTTATTTCTTGGCGAAGTTGCTCTATTTCAGGGTTTACTTGGCCTGCAAAAGCAGAAGACATAAGCAGAGTCACAGAAACTGCCAACAAGCTTTTTTGAATCGTTGTATTTAAAATTTTCATCATGAAATTTTCCTTTAGACCTTTAAGTAGTCTTAAAAGTCTCGACATCCTTTTTGTTATGTACCTATCTAAAATAGATCCTTGAAAATTTGCCTTTCTTTCACAAGAAAGACGTTCCCTCATATTTTTAGCCCCATCCTCCCTAGTGCAGCAAAAGCAACTTTTTAATTTTTCACTTTTTATATTCTCTTCCACATTGAGAATATTCGGTTTTAAACACTTATTTATATTCCCCAATAGTATTATTTTTTTGCAATAAACCCCTGATAAGTCAAAATTTGCGTATAAGGCTGTACGCTTTCAAAGCCAGTTTTTTGCAAAAGTTTTATATACCCCTCAGTGGTTAGGCTAAAAAAGTCCTCCACCATACGCTCCAACATTTTTTGACATTGTTCTTCTGTTAGACCTTGTGCCAAGCACAAATAACGTAATGCTTGAAGTTGCTTTGGGTTTATACAGGTCATGAGGTCATAAGTAAGCAAAACTGCCTTTTCTGTTAAGCGATCATAAATATCTTTAAAGAATGCAGGCTTTACGTCATCGGCAACGAAATGCGCCACAAGAATAGAAAGTGCAGCATCAAAGGAACTCTCGAGAGGCAAAGCTGAAGTTTCACCGTGAACAAAAGTGACTTGGGCAGATTTACCTAAAATCTCCACCTGCTCCTGAGCTTTTTGCAGCATGGTTAAAGATGGATCAACTGCTGTAAATTTCCAGTTCGGATGTCGCTTAAGTAAATATTCAAGTTCATACCCCGTACCACAGCCCACAATTAAGATATGAGCATTAGGTTTCAACAGCGATTGCAAAATGGCATCCACCTGTTGATGGATGACTTCATAACCTGGAATTAATTTACGAATATGTTCGTCATATCCTTCGACTACCTTTGGGCTATTAAAGTCTTTTGCCATTTTGCTTATCCTCTATTTAAACTGCCTTTTAATTTATAGTTTGCTGCACTTTGAACAGGCTTTCGGCTTCTTTAGTCAAAGACATTTCCAGTTAAATTAAGTTCAGCTCGCATAATTTCCTGCAATTTAAACTTTTGGGCTTTGCCAGAAGCAGTCATTGGAAACTCATTAAAGAATCGGACATAACGCGGCACTTTATTATGAGAAATGTGCTCTTTGCAGAATTGGCGAATGCTGTCTTCATCAATTTGATGATGTTCATGCAAAATAATACAAGCACAGAGTTCTTCGCCATATTTCGCATCTGGCAAGCCAATCACCTGTACATCGCTTACATCTGGATGGGTATATAAAAAGTCTTCAATTTCTTTTGGAAAGAGATTTTCCCCACCACGAATCACCACATCTTTAATACGGCCTTTAATTTTAATAAAACCGTCTTGATCCATCTCGGCAATATCACCCGTATGCATCCAACCAGCAGCATCTATCACTTCACGGGTCTTTTCCTCTTCACCCCAATAACCGGCCATCACTGAATAACCACGAACGCATAACTCACCCAATGTGCCTTGCGGAACAATTTGTCCTTCTAAATCGACAATTTTAATTTCAACATGCGGATGAACATGCCCAACTGTGCTGACTCGTTTATCGATTGAATCGTTTACCGAACTTTGTACACTCACTGGCGAAGTTTCAGTCATGCCATAACAAATGGTAATTTCCGACATATGCATTCGGTCTATGACACGCTGCATAATTTCACGTGGACAAGGACTGCCTGCCATAATGCCCGTTCTTAAACTCGACAGATCAAACTCATTAAACTGTTCATGTTCTAGGGTTGCAATAAACATGGTTGGTACACCATAAGCTGCCGTGCAACGTTCTTGATGAATCGCTTTTAAAGTTTCTAAAGGATTAAATACGGCTGATGGATAGACCATGGTTGAACCATGCGTAACGCATGCTAGATTCCCCATCACCATACCGAAACAATGAAACAAAGGCACAGAAATACAGACTTTATCTTGAGGTGTTAGGCGAATGCCTTCACCGACAAAATAACCATTATTTAAAATATTGTGATGGGTCAACATGGTTCCTTTAGGGTTACCTGTTGTACCTGAGGTAAATTGGATATTAATGGTTTCATCAAACTGATGTTGCTTCGCTAATTGTTTTAATTGTTCTAGCTGTTCAGAAGTTGGTGTGTTGACTAAATCACTAAAGCGATAAATACCCTTATGTTGTTGTTCATCAATTTTAATGACAAATTTTAAATGTGGCAGTCGCGCTGAATTCAGCACTTTATCTAAACTGTTGGTTAACTCAGGGGCAATTTTTGTGAGTAGTTCTTGGTAATCAGTCGTTTTGAATTGAGAAGCAATAATCAATCCTTTGCATGAGACTTTATTCAACACATATTCAAGTTCATGGCTTTTATAAGCTGTATTCAGGTTGACTAAAATAATCCCTGCTTTAAAGGCTGCAAATTGGGTAACTGTCCATTCCACACAGTTAGGCGACCAGATCGCTAATCGATCACCTTTTTTTAATCCCAATTTTAAAAGGCTACAAGCAAAAGCATTTACTTCATCCTGTAAAGCTTTATAGGTTAATCGTCTGTTTTGATGAAAACTAACGATTGCTTCCTTTTCAGCATATTGCCGACAGGCCTGATCAAATTGTTCACCAATGGTCATACCCAATAAGGGCTGTGTGCTTGGTCCCGAGGCGTAGCTTAACCGTTCTTGTTGCATTGAATCATTCTCCTTGATTCTTCTAATTCTCTTCTTACCTGATCTAATTGTTGTTACTGCAACTATTTTTCTAAACCGCCTTTTTTGTGTTGTTTTATCCTTTATATGCTCTATTTCCTCTGCACAGCATCTACACAAAAGTCAGCAATCTGTTTTGAAAAATAGTCTTTATGCGCATGATCAAACTTTGTATTTTGAGCTGGGTCTAAGGGTTCAACCACCACATAAGTCATGGCACCGACTACACAAAGTGCTGCTGTGTTTAAATCATCCAAGACAAACTCACCACTTGCATTTCCATCCGCAAGTATTTTTTTAATACTTTGTTTAATCAATTGCTTCACACGAAAACGCTCATGTTCAACCGTTGAATCGACGGGTTCAAACATGAGTGAATATGCAAGCTGAGGACTATTCAGTGCCCGTTTCACAAAGGTTGCCACCGCCTTGTGTAATTTCTGCTTTGCCGATAACTCACTTTCGGTAATCGATTCAATCACCAATAGTTCTGTATTAATGGCATCAGACAAAACTTCTATTAGCACTTGGCTTTTATTATCGAAGTAGCGATAAACCAGTCCACTAGATACACCCGCTTGCTCTGCAATTGTTTGTATTTGTGCGTCTTTGAATCCTCCCTCTGAAATTATTTTTCTGGCTGAACTCAAAATCGATTTTCGATTTTGCTCCATTCGCTCTTGCATTAAAGATGATCGTTTATAGCTCATAATTTATTCTCTAACAAATAAAATGAATTGTAAATCATTTTATGAATCTGTATTCACTTTTTCAAAAAATCATTGTATGGTAATTATCAAATACCCACAAAATATTTTATGGACAACAAATATAACCAATAGGATGAAAATATCATGAACCTACGCAGCTTGAATTTCGGTATAGATGAAACTTTAATTGCGCTTCAAGATTCGGTAGCCGCATTTTGTGCAAAGGAAATTGCACCAATTGCCCAACAAGTTGATCAAGACAACAAATTCCCTGCACATCTCTGGAAAAAATTCGGAGATATGGGCCTTTTAGGCATGACGGTTTCTGAAGAATATGGCGGTGCCAATATGGGGTATTTAGCTCATATTATTGCCATGCAAGAAATTTCCCGTGCTTCGGCAGCCATTGGTCTTTCTTATGGTGCTCATTCTAATTTATGTGTAAACCAAATTAACCGTAACGGTAACGAGCAGCAGAAACAAAAGTATTTACCAAAATTAATTTCCGGTGAATATGTGGGTGCACTTGCCATGTCTGAGCCAAATGCAGGTTCCGATGTTGTCAGTATGAAATTACGCGCCGAGCAAAAAGGTGATCACTTTGTTTTAAACGGTTCAAAAATGTGGATTACCAACGGTGGCGATGCAGATGTACTGGTCGTTTACGCTAAAACTGATCCACAAGCTGGTCCGAAAGGCATGACCGCATTCTTGATTGAAAAAGGCATGAAAGGCTTTAGTCACGGCAACCACTTAGACAAACTCGGTATGCGCGGCTCTAACACTTACCCCCTATTCTTTGACAATGTAGAAGTCCCTGCTGAAAACGTACTTGGTGGTGTGGGTAACGGGGTTAAAGTACTCATGAGTGGTTTGGACTATGAGCGAGCAGTTTTAAGTGCAGGACCTTTAGGCATTATGGATGCTTGCTTAGATGTGGTGATTCCTTACTTACATCAACGTGAACAGTTTGGTCAGGCTTTAGGTGAATTCCAGCTTATGCAAGGTAAACTTGCCGATATGTATTCAACATGGTTGGCATGTAAAGCTCTCGTTTATGCGGTTGGTGCTGCCTGCGACAAAGCGGATCATGACCGCAGCCTACGTAAAGATGCCGCAAGTGCCATTTTATATGCTGCCGAAAAAGCAACATGGATGGCGGGTGAAGCAATTCAAACTTTAGGTGGTAACGGTTATATCAATGAATTCCCTGCTGGCCGTTTATGGCGCGATGCAAAACTTTATGAAATTGGCGCGGGAACTTCTGAAATTCGCCGCATGTTGATTGGCCGCGAACTCTTTAATGAAACCAAATAATAATTATAAATAAGGACGCATCTTATGAACCAATTACAAAGCAAGATTAATGTTCGAAGCGAAGACTTCAAAACAAACCAGCAAGCCATGCAAACATTGGTCACAGATCTCAAACAAGTTGCCCAGCGTATTGCTTTAGGTGGTGGCGAAAATGCCCGTCAAAAACATCTGGCTCGAGGTAAACTTTTACCCCGTGAACGTATTGATCAACTCATTGACGTCGGCACAGCATTTTTAGAAATTGGTCAATTGGCAGCGTACAACGTTTATGAAGATGATGTTCCTGCTGCGGGTGTGATTGCTGGTATTGGTCAGGTCAACGGCGTAACTTGCATGATTGTTGCCAACGATGCAACGGTTAAAGGTGGAACGTATTACCCACTTACGGTTAAAAAGCATTTACGCGCACAAGAAATTGCCGAACAAAATCACTTGCCTTGTATTTATTTAGTAGATTCAGGCGGTGCTTATTTACCAATGCAAGATGAGGTTTTCCCAGACCGCGATCACTTCGGGCGTATTTTCTATAATCAGGCACGCATGTCGAGCCTAGGTATTGCCCAAATTGCTGTGGTGATGGGGAGCTGTACCGCAGGTGGTGCATATGTGCCTGCCATGTCTGATGAAACCATTATTGTCCGCAACCAAGGTACGATTTTCTTAGGTGGCCCTCCTCTGGTGAAAGCTGCGACTGGCGAAGTGGTTAGCAGTGAAGATTTAGGTGGTGGTGATGTTCACACACGTCTTTCAGGAGTGGCTGATCATTTAGCTGAAAATGATGAACATGCAATTGCGATTGCACGAAACATTGTTGCGAATTTAAATAAAAAGCCAAATGACTTAAATAAACAAGTTGATGAACCATTGTTTGATGCGTCGGAACTCTATGGTGTGGTGCCAAGTGATGCGCGTAAACCTTTCGATGTGCGTGAAGTCATTGCCCGTATTGTAGACGGCTCACGTTTTGATGAGTTCAAAGCACGCTTTGGTTCGACATTGATTACCGGTTTTGCTTCACTCTATGGTATGCCTGTCGGCATTATTGCCAATAATGGGATTTTATTTTCTGAGTCTGCACAAAAAGGTGCGCACTTTATTGAGCTATGCACACAGCGCAATATTCCATTGTTATTCCTACAAAACATTACTGGCTTTATGGTCGGTCGCCAGTATGAAAATGAAGGGATTGCAAAAAACGGCGCTAAATTGGTTATGGCAGTTGCAACCGCAAATGTACCAAAACTCACCCTAATTATTGGCGGTTCATTTGGTGCGGGTAACTACGGCATGTGTGGCCGTGCTTATTCACCACGCTTTTTATGGACTTGGCCAAACTCTCGTATTTCAGTGATGGGCGGCGAGCAAGCAGCAAGCGTACTCTCGACTTTAAAACGAGATCAAATTGAGCAAAAAGGTGCCGAGTGGTCAGCACAAGAAGAAGACGAGTTTAAACAACCCATTCGTGAACAATACGAGCGTCAAGGCCATCCATACTATGCTTCTGCCCGACTTTGGGATGACGGTGTAATCGACCCAGCGCAAACTCGTCAGGTACTTGGTTTAAGTTTAGCTGCTGCCATGAACGCTCCAATCCAGCCAACCAAATTTGGCGTGTTCCGTATGTAAGAGGTGTATATGAGCTATCAATTTTTACAACTTGAACAACAAGGTCAGGTTGCCTATGTTTGGCTGAATCGCCCTGAATTGCACAATGCATTTAATACAACAGTCATTGAAGAACTACATGCCTGCTTTAAACAAATTAATACGCGTGATGATGTTCGTGTAGTGGTTCTAGCCGGTCGCGGCAAAAGCTTTTCGGCAGGTGCCGACCTCAACTGGATGAAACAGGCAGGTCAGGCATCTTCAGCAGAAAATGAAGCAGATGCATTAAAACTTGCACAAATGCTTGATGCACTCGCAACGCTTAAACAACCGACTATTGCTCGTGTGCATGGCATTGCTTTTGGTGGCGGCATGGGTTTAGCGTCAGCATGTGATATTTGCATTGCCAGCACTGATGCCAAGTTTGCAACTTCTGAGGTTCGTTTAGGGCTTGCTCCATCTACCATTAGTCCCTATGTGATTCGTGCAATTGGCGCAAGACAAGCCTCTCGTTATTTCTTAACTGCCGAGCGAATTTCAGCACGTGATGCTAAACACATTGGCTTGGCACATGAAGTGGCAGATGCAGAAGACTTAGATAAAAAAGTTCAAGAAATTGTTGATGCTCTATTACTCGGCGGCCCGCATGCTCAAGCGGCATCAAAACAACTCATTCAAATGGTGAGCAACCAGACCATGAGCAATGACTTGCTGCAACAGACAGCACATCATATTGCTCAAGTTCGTCAAGGCAGCGAGGCAAAAGAAGGTCTGAGTGCCTTTTTAAATAAACAACAGCCTGCTTGGGTTTCTAACTCGAATAACAACAATTAAGGACGATCATCATGTTTGAAAAGATTTTAATTGCGAACCGTGGCGAGATTGCCTGCCGTGTGATTCGTACAGCTAAAAAATTAGGGATTGCAACGGTTGCCGTTTACTCAGATGCAGACGCAAATGCACAACACGTCAAACTTGCAGATGAAGCGGTTTATATTGGTCAGTCCCCTGCAACTCAAAGTTATTTACAGGTTGATCGTATTATTCAAGCAGCGATTGATACAGGCAGCCAAGCGGTTCATCCGGGCTACGGCTTCCTTTCTGAAAATGATCAATTTGCACTCGCTTGCCAACAACACAACATTTGCTTTATTGGCCCACCAGTGGATGCCATTTTAGCAATGGGTTTAAAAGCGACCTCTAAGGCTTTAATGGAAAAAGCAGGTGTTCCTTTAACACCGGGTTATCACGGAACCAACCAAGATGCCGACTTTTTAAAACAACAGGCAGACCGAATTGGCTATCCAGTTTTAATTAAAGCCAGTGCTGGTGGCGGCGGTAAAGGCATGAGTCTGGTTGAACGCAGTGAAGACTTTCTGCATGCCTTAGCTTCTTGTAAACGTGAAGCTAAATCGAGCTTTGGTAATGATGATGTCTTGATTGAGCGTTATGTGATTCAACCACGCCATATTGAAGTTCAAGTGTTTGGCGATACACATGGCAACTACGTGCATTTGTTTGAACGTGATTGTTCCGTACAACGCCGTCACCAAAAAGTGCTAGAAGAAGCCCCTGCTCCACAAATGCCAAGCGAAAAGCTCAATGCAATGCGCCAAGCGGCAATTGATGCTGCACGTGCGGTAAATTATGTTGGCGCAGGTACGGTTGAGTTTATTGTGGAACAAGATGGTACGGCGTATTTCATGGAAATGAATACACGTTTACAAGTCGAACACCCTGTCACCGAAATGATTACAGGTGAAGACTTGGTTGAGTGGCAACTCCGTGTGGCTTATGGTGAACCTTTACCTAAACTACAAAACGAATTGCAAATTCACGGTCATGCGCTTGAAGCACGGATCTACGCCGAAGAACCTGAAAAAGGTTTTTTACCTGCCATTGGTAAAATTGACTATTTGCACTATCCAACTCAAAACCAATATGTACGTGTGGACAGCGGTATTGTTGAAGGCGATGAAATCACGACCTATTACGACCCAATGATTGCCAAACTCATTGTATGGGGTAAAAACCGTGAAGCTGCGCTCATTCAAATGCAGCACGCTTTAAGCCAATTCCATGTCGATGGTTTAGGTAACAACATTGCTTTTCTTGAAAAAATTGTTCGTAGCGAATCGTTTAAACAAGCCAAGCTTGATACTAACCTGATTCAACGTGAACAAAACTTCTTGTTTAGCCCTGAAGATATCAAACCTGAACTTGTAGTTGCAGCAGCATTTATTGAATTTCTAAGTAAACTTAATAACAACAGCTCAAGCCAAAAACAGCTTTGGCAGGCTCAACCACTTTGGCGTTTAAATATTGCCTATCAGCACAGTATTAAACTGAATTATTTAAATCAAAATATCCAAATTAAATTTGCCTCAAATGAAGGTGGCTTCACCGCAGAATATAACGGTCAAAGCTACCCGATTTCTGGCCAATTGATTGATGCGCATACGGTGTCTGTTCAAATTGGTGGATCTAAGCAAAAGCTGTCTTTTAACCAAAGTCAGCAAGACATTACCTTGTTCCAAAATGGACAGAGCTATAAGTTTGCTTATATTCGCCAAGACTTTAATCAAGCAGATAGCCAAGCCGATGAAGGCCACCTAAAAGCACCAATGCCGGGTGTGGTTACGCAAGTGCTAGTAAGTGCAAATCATAGCGTGAAGAAAGACGATATTTTAATGACGCTTGAAGCCATGAAAATGGAATATACCATTCGTGCGCCTAAAGATGGCGTGATTGTAGATTCTTACTTCCAAGTCGGTGATCAGGTCAAAGCTGGCGACGAGCTTGTGGAATTTCAGCCTGCACAGGAGGAAGTTGCATGAGTGAGTTTGTCAAAATCGTGGAGGTCGGTCCCAGAGATGGCCTCCAAAATGAAAAGCAGGCTTTAACCGTCGAACAACGCTTAAACTTTATTAATGACCTAATTAATGCAGGCCTAAAATCAATTGAAGTGGGTTCATGCGTTTCGGCAAAATGGGTGCCGCAAATGGCTCAAAGTGACGAGCTATTTAAGTTATTACCCCAAACAACCGATGTGCAATTTAGCTTGCTTACCCCCAATATCAAAGGTTTTGAAACTGCTCAAGCGGTAGGATGCAAAGAAGTTGCGGTATTTACCGCAGCTTCTGAAAGCTTTACACGTAAAAATATTAACTGCTCAATCGAAGAAAGCTTTGAGAAGTTTAGCGATGTCATGGCCGCAGCCAAAGCACATAACATCCGTGTACGCGGTTATGTCTCTTGTGTTGTCGACTGTCCTTATGAAGGTGCAATTGCTCCTGAACAAGTCGTAAAAGTTGTGAAACGGCTCTATGACATGGGCTGCTATGAGGTGTCTTTAGGTGAAACTATTGGCACAGCAACACCAGATCGCGTTCAAAAGGTTTGGCAAGCATGCCTCGCTGAACTCGACAGCAAGGTTTTGGCTGGGCATTTCCACAATACCTATGGCATGGCGATTGCCAATATTTATCAGTCTTTACAACAAGGCATTCGTGTTTTTGATTCATCTCTTGCAGGACTTGGCGGTTGCCCTTATGCCAAAGGTGCTTCTGGTAATATATCGACCGAAGATCTGTTTTATTTGCTGTCACACATGGGCTTTGAAACTGGCATTGACTTAGAAAAACTGATGCAAGCCAGCCAAAATATTAGCAATGTATTAAACCGAAAAAGCTTGTCTAATTATGCAAATGCGTATTGGCAAACCAAGTATATCTAGTCAATAAATTAAAATAGCTCAACATCTGGTATAAAGCTTAATATTAGGCGAAGTACCAGATCATCCTATCTCATTTTTATCTCATTCTGTTCAGGAATTCGGACTAAGTTCCTCATGCAATTTTTTTAAAATCTATTATTTATCTCTGTATTAAATGCCTCTTTCAAAAGAAGCATTCTCTACCCTATTTTTATTCTAAACCGTATTATTCTTCATCCTTTTCTATTTTAGTCCTTAAAAAATTTATCTCATTATTTATAAAAATAAGATGCATCCATTTCAATTCTGGGAGAAATATATTCTTCTACCCAATCCAGCCATGCGCGTGTTTTAGCATCAATAAAATGGCGTGAAGGCAATAAGGTATAAACTCCGATATCGGGCGAACGCCACTCTGGCAAGATATGACATAATCTTCCATTTTGAACTGCATCTAAAGCCGAAAACATCGGCAATAATGCAATCCCCATATCCTGTTGCACCACATCTAACAATAACTCAGGATTATCTGCAATAAGTTGCCCGCCAATGTCGATTTGGTAAGACTCACCACTTGTATTTAACAAGTGCCAATCTGGTGTAATAGACGGGTTTACCAAACGTAAACAGGTATGATTTTTTAAGTCTTCTGGGGACTTCGGTACACCGTGTTTCTCGAGGTAAGCAGGTGATGCACATAAAACAGAAAAAATGGTCCCAATTCTGCGTGCAACAAACCGAGAATCTGTTAATGATTCAGTTAGATACAGACTGACATCCACTCCTTTTGCCAACAAGTCTGGAACGTACTGTGAGGTCGTATATTCCACAGTTAATTCGGGATAATGCTTACAAAACTCGGCCATTACTGGAAAAACATAATGATGTCCAAAGCTTCCCATGCTTAATACGCGTAAACGCCCTTTGGGTTTAGATGCTGTTCCTGTTACTTCTGATTCTGCTTCATCCACCATTGAAATGACTTGTCGACACCGCTCAGCGTAAGTCGCACCAATATCGGTCAGTGCCTGCTGGCGCGTTGAGCGTTGTATGAGTTTTGTACCTAAGCGTGTTTCTAGCTCGCTGATAAGACGTGAAACCTGTGCTGTGGTCAGATCCATCTGCTCAGCTGCTGCTGTGAAACTCCCGCTATCAATCACTTTCAGGAATGCATGCATTGCATGCAATAGTCCACCATCGAGATTTTTGCGCATAACGTAAATATGTTTTCCTAAATTACGGATTGTTGCACCAGTTTAGTTCAACCACAATGACTAAATGTACATACATTGGCACTAATTCTTTTTAAGAAAAGGAACCGATCTTTTTTTATTTCGTATGTCACTTGCTCCAAATATTCAACTGGATGTTGAAAAAAGAAAGTAGTCCGAGCTACTAAAAATTCTAAGGAGATATAAATGAATATAGCTACAAAAGTCACTCCAAATATTATTGCAACAAAGGATGTGTCACTTGAAGATAAATATGTAAGTGATAACGGTACAGCATATATGACCGGCATTCAGGCACTTGTTCGGTTGCCTCTTGCCCAAACTCGCCGTGACGCGATGAATGGTTATCATACTGCTGGTTTTATTTCTGGTTATCGCGGTTCTCCTGTTGGTAACTATGATAGTTTCCTTTGGCAAGTTCAAGGATTACTTAAATCCCATAATGTTGTATTTCAACCTGGTGTAAATGAAGACTTGGCTGCTACCGCAATTTGGGGTACTCAACAAGTTAATCTTTCAGGCCAAGGCAAATATGATGGAGTGTCTTCATGGTGGTATGGTAAAGGCCCGGGTGTTGACCGTTCAGGCGATGTACTCCGCCATGCTAACTTAGCTGGTACCTCTGAACGTGGTGGTGTCGTTGCTTTATTTGGTGATGACCACTCATGTAAATCTTCTACAATCCCTCACCAGTCTGAACATGTCATGATTGGTTGCGGTATTCCAATTTTCTACCCAACATCCGTTCAACAAATTTTAGACTTTGGTGTTCACGCCATTGCTGTTTCACGTTTTTCTGGCCTTTGGTCTTCAATGAAGCTAGTCAGTGAAATCGTAGAAACTTCCGCTTCTGTTCATGTCGACCTAGACCGTGTTACTCCGGTTATACCAGAAGATGTCAATTTCCCAGAAGGTGGCGTCAATATTCGCTGGCCAGATCATGGTATTCAGCAAGAAGAACGTCTTTATAAATACCGTTTACCTGCTGTTTTGGCCTATGCCCGCGCGAATAAAATCAACACTGTTACATGGCCTTGTGAAAATGCCCGTGTCGGTATTGCCGCAAGTGGTAAAGGTTATTTAGATACGATTGAAGCTTTACGTATTTTAGGTATTGAAGATGAAACTGCCCAACAGCTTGGGCTACGTGTTTATCAGGTCGGACTGATTTGGCCGTTAGAACCTCAAGGCGTTCGTGAGTTTGCTGAAGGCTTGCAAGAACTGATCGTTATTGAAGAAAAACGTCCAATTATTGAAACACAAATTAAAGATGAGCTTTATTCACTTCCTGATGACAAACGTCCTCGTGTTATTGGTAAAGCGATTGACGGCAAAGGTGAATGGAGTACCTCTATTGAAGAAGCACCGCTCATTGGTCACTATGAGTATCAGCCTGAACCTATTGCAAAAATGCTGGCAGCTCGCTTCTTAAAACTCGATATTCCAGAAAGCTTAAAAACACAAATCCAAAGCAGAATCGACTTACTATTAAAAGCAGAGCAAGAATCAAAACGTGTTATTGATCTTGCTGAACGTAAACCGTATTTCTGTAGTGGTTGCCCACATAACTCTTCAACAGTAGTTCCTGAAGGTAGCCGTGCATTAGGCGGTATCGGTTGTCACTATATTGCAGTTTCACTTGACCGTGGTACCGAAACATTCTCGCAAATGGGCGGTGAAGGTGTAAGTTGGGTGGGTGCATCACCATTTACCAATGAAAAACATATTTTTGCGAACCTTGGTGACGGAACTTACTTCCACTCTGGTTACTTAGCAATCCGTCAGTCCATCGCTGCAAAAACTAATATTACCTATAAAATCCTCTACAACGATGCAGTCGCTATGACAGGTGGTCAGCATGTAGATGGTCATTTGAGCGTTGCACAGTTAACTCGTCAGCTCGCTGCTGAAGGTATTAAAAAACAAGTCATCGTGACGGATGAAGTTAAACTATTAAATGAAGAAGATGGTATTGCACCGGGTGTCGAAATTCGCCACCGTAATGAACTCGATACTGTTCAACGCGAGCTTCGCGAGGTTTCTGGCGTAACCGCTTTAATTTATGTACAAACCTGTGCCAGTGAAAAACGCCGTCGCCGTAAACGTGATGCCTACCCTGACCCTGCTGAGCGTTTATACATTAACAGTGATATTTGTGAAGGCTGTGGCGACTGTTCGAAAAAATCAAACTGTTTATCTATTGAACCTGTAGAAACAGCATTAGGTACTAAACGTCAAATTAACCAAAGTAGCTGTAATAAAGACTTCACTTGTGCCGAAGGGTTCTGCCCTAGTTTTGTGACTGTTCATACACGTGATATGAAACGTCCTGCTAAATTTGAAGGTATTGGTGCAGGCTGGCCAACATCACCTGTTATTCCTCAGTTATATGACGTTCCAAGTCGTATTATGGTCGGTGGTATTGGTGGTACGGGTGTTGTGACTATTGGTGCACTGCTTGGTATGGCGGCTCACCTCGAAGGTAAAGCAACACGTGTTATGGACATGGCTGGCCTTGCCCAAAAAGGTGGTACGGTTTATTCATACGTTCAACTTGCAGCAAGTGATGAGCAAATTTCTTCTACCAAAATTCCAGCAGGTCAATGTGAATTACTCATCGGTGCAGATGCGGTAGTTGCTGGTGGTAGTGCTGCTCTCTCTCGCTTAAAAGATGATGCTTTAGTTATTGTGAATGAAGACAGTACTCCTACTTCTGAGTTTATTAAATCTCGTGACTGGTATGCGCCTATTAGCGATTTAATTGATCGTCTTCGTGGTCGTGTTCGTCAAGGTCAACTGGTTTCTCTGCCAGCAGCTCGCATTGCAACACAACTGTTAGGTGATTCAATTTATACCAACCAGTTATTACTCGGTATGGCATGGCAGTCTGGTCGCATTCCGCTATTACGTGAAAGTATTGAAAAAGCAATTCGCTTAAATGGTACTGCTGTTGAAAAGAACCTCGAAGCTTTCCGCGTGGGTTGTCATCTTGCAAGTGACCCAACTTTAGCTGCACGCTTAGTTGCGGCAATGCCAAAAACCAAAACTCCGCAAACTTTAGCTGAACTTGTTGAAGACCGTTCTGCTCGTCTAACAGACTATTGGAATGAAGCTTACGCAAGTAAATACCGTACGCTTGTAGAGCTGGCTGCTAAAAAACTACCTGAGGAATTAACAGGTACGATTGCAACTCAGCTTTATAGAGTCATGGCGTATAAAGATGAATATGAAGTTGCACGTCTTTTAACAGGTAAAAGCTTCAAAGAATCGATCGAAACCCAATTCGGTAAAGGCTTACGTTTAACGTATCACCTTGCTCCACCAGCGTTACTTGGTGGTCTGAAAAATGTCCGTAAACGTGCGTTTGGTTACTGGATGCGCTTCCCAATGATGATGCTTGCGCGCTTACAATGGCTTCGTGAAACTTTCCTTGACCCATTTGCACGTCAAGAAGAGCGTCAACACGAACAAGCATGGCGTGATCGTTACATCGCATTTGTTGAAGCACTTGTTGAAGCACCAGACAATCATAACTTGGCAGTTGCTGAACAAATTGCAAAATTACCGGCAGAAGTCCGCGGTTATGGGCATATCAAAATGAAAGCAATGGACGCTGCAAAACAACGTTGGGATGAGCTTACGCCAACATTGCTAAAAGTCCGTAACTAACAATTAAATCTCAATAAAAAAGTCATCCTTGGGGATGACTTTTTTATTGGCTCAAAAATTTATTTAGTCATTTTACGTAAAGTCAAAATCTGCTCGCTTCGTCCAAATGGACCATACACATCATGTAAAACTGCACTGGTTAAACCAACGCCATCCGAACCATATTGCTGAACGGTTTCCAGCCCCAACCATTTACCTTGCGGATAACGGTGCATGTGAACTTGCAAATCAAGATTTGGGAAGCCCCACGTAAATTCGCCTTCTTGTCTAGGCACAATTCCGTTTGCGGTATCTATCATGCCGATCAAATGCGCAAAATCTGTGGTCGGCTGCCCTTCAACCATTTCTTTATCATTATTGAGCCAAACAATGCCTTTACCCGCACGATGCTGATCATCAGTTTTAGTGACGAGTGTCTGGATAAAACCACCCGGCCATCTTTTCATGCCCGTCCATTCTATAAAGGTATCTGGATGATGAATTGGTTGATCTTCAAGTCCCGCAATCTCGGAACTGTCTTGAGTACACATGCGCCATGCTCTAGCCACAATACAAGTTTTACCTTGTGCTTGTAGTTCTGCTTCAATCAATTCAATGGTTTTACCGGCACGAATCACATGTGTCTTAATCGTAAATTCACCAAATGCAATCAATCCAAAAATATCAAAACTAATTCGACCAATTCGCATATCTTGTCGCGGTGAAAACTGTTCTAGCTCTACTGCGATCACGCCACTTGCAGGTGCCATATGCTGTTCATGAGGGTTCCAAGCCCCTTGTGCATGAACAGTTGAGCAATAATGAGCAATCACTTCACCTTGAGGACCAATTGTTCTATTCAGTAATTGATAATAAGCATTCATGATTTTCTTTCCTTAGTCCTTATACAACTTCAATATTTGATGAAAATTCACGTTTTAATGCTTATGTTAACCCTCTATTTCATTGGCTCAACTGGTTTTTCCTACCAAAAACTGATGAGTCTAAAATTACAAATTCACTGAACAAAAATTTGTTTATTGTTAAATAGCAATAAAAGATTAGAACCAAAAGTTATTTTAACTTATAAAAAAACCTGCTTTATAGCAGGTTCTTTTTACTCAAGCATTTGATTAAGGTCGTTCACCTTGTCCCAAACGGCGTTCAATATCATCTAGTACATTTGGCAAATCAGCGACACTATCAATCACATAGTGAGCGCCCGACACATTCATTTTTTGGTATGCCTTATCTTTTAGAATGATCTGCTCATCCGCCGATAATGCGCTCCACTCCTCAAAGCTTAAACCGACTTCGTTACCACTAATCGCAAGACCCACTGTCCAACATCCTGCATTTAAACCCTCATCAATACCAACCACGGTATCATCCACTTTTACAACAGTTTTGATATCTGACACATCGAGTTGAATTAAGTTTTTCCATAGCATTTCAGGATATGGACGACCAAATTTCACGTCACTTGCCGTAACGATACAGTCCGGTCGATAGCCCTGATCGGCAGCATCTTTGATCAAACGACCAATCATCATTGAGGCATAACCCGTGTTACTGCCAATTTTTGCACCGCGTTTTTTAATATTTTCAAAAGTCGCCAATGCACCCGGAATTAAAGCCGAGCATGTTGGAATCGAATCTAATTGATAAGGAATAAAGTCCTTATATAAACGGTCAATATCTGCTTCTGTTGCAGGCTTCCCATAAACTTCCTGCCATGCAGCTGCCACACGTGGCATTTTTAAAACAGCCGCAATATGGTCACGTTTTTCCAACCCCATTGGAGCACGCGCTTCTTCAACCGTAATTTCAACTTTGTTGTCTTTAAATAACGCCATAAAAGCTAAAATTGGTGCACGTGAGCCAAAATCTACAGTTGTACCAGCCCAGTCAAAAACAACAGCTTGAATTTGTGTATTGTTGGTCGTCATGGTGTATTTCCTTTAATTCAAATGTTTTAATAAAAACTATGCTGTTACAGCTTGATTTAGATGGCTTTTGCAGTAACTCGCAATTGCAGCAAGAAGCCCTTCAATGTCTTGAATATAAACTTCGCCAATATTGCCAATACGGAAACAGTTAAGGTCAGTGACTTTGCCCGGATAAATCACATAGCCTGATTTTTTTAGCGTTTCATAAAATGACTGGAAGCTAAATGTTTCAACTGTCGGGTAAAGGAATGTGGTGATAATTGGTGATTGTGGACACTCTTTACCGAGTACCAACTCAAAACCAAGCTGCTGCATACCTTTCGATAAGGTTTGCTGGTTTTGTAAATAACGTTGATAACGTGCAGCAACACCACCTTCGGCTTCAAGTTCAAGTAAGGCTTGATAAAAGGCACGTACCACATGGGTTGGCGAGGTAAAACGCCATTTGCCGTTATGCTGCTCCATCGTATGCCACTGGTCGTATAAGTCGAGGCTGACTGAACGAGCTAAACCTTTACATGCTGCTAGGCAATCACGCTTCGCCAAAATAAAACCAAAGCCCGGAACACCTTGAATACATTTATTTGCACTTGAAATTAGAAAATCAATTTCAAGCTCAGCAATATCCATAGGCACACCACCAAATGAACTCATGGCATCCACAATCCAGATTTTTCCTGCTGCTTTAACTAAACGGCCTATCTCTTGAATCGGATTTAAAATACCTGTGGTGGTTTCACAGTGCACACAAGCAACATGGCTAATGGTTTTATCTTGTAAAACGCGCTCAATCTCCTGTAAATCAGGTGTTTGAGTTTCTAAATAGTTCAACTCGATCACTTCAATATTTAGGCAACGTGCCATTTGCACCATACGTGCACCATATGCGCCATTATTAATGATCAAGATTTTGCCATCACGCGGAATAGCTGAACCAAGTACAGACTCCACAGCAAAACTTCCACTGCCTTGCATTAACACAGCCGTATATTTTTCAGGTTGACTGGTCGCCAAGTTGACTAGACGAGAGCGGATATCTTGTACCAGTGAGTTGTATTCTTGGTCCCAAGTACACCAGTCTTTTTGCATGGCACGGCGTACTGTTGCCGATGTTGATAATGGTCCTGGAGTAAGAAGCAAATATTTGTTCTCTAAATCCATATCGAGTTGGGGTTGCATGTTCATAATGTTACTCATTTCTTTCGCGTTCATTTCAATATACATCAATCTGGTTTAAACCAGATGACAAACTAATAAATATTTTGTTCTAATATTTCTTTCATAAAGCCAGCCCCTGTAGTCATGCCTTTGCCAGCAATCACACTCACCAGAAAGATATTTTGTTCAGCTTCAGTGACGCAGGCCAACTCATGTTCATGGGTCAGGTAATAACCATTCCAACGTTTTTGAATTGGAGGTAAATTCAGCCCTAGTTTTTCATGACAATAAGCTTGGATAAATTCATTAATCTCTTCACGCTGCTCGAACTGAGGCGCTTCATTAATAGAATGATATTCGTGACTATCGCCTACGATCAGTTCACCAAATTCATTTTGTTTAATCAGAATATGAATACCGAATTCTTTAATGAAACCCTGCTGTGATGCTTTAACTAGCTCATCATGACTTGGGCAAATTTCAAAAGCCGGATAACGTGAAATAGATAAGCCTGAATAAAGAGAAGCATTTAAATTTTGGTGAAACGGTTGAGTCAGAGCCATTTGTAGGCCACAACGTTTCAGATTCAAACTTTGTAAAAGATCTGGATATAAAACATCGATGACTTCACCGTGGCAGATCAAAACTTTATTTGCCCGATAAGTCTCACTACTTGCCAAACGAACCTGACAACTTTCCTGCTGATATTGGGTTTGAACGACACAAGCATTGGTATAAATCTTTACACCTTTTCTTTCGGCATATGCCAATAGTCGCTGCCCAATCACATGCGGTTCGACCGAATAGTCTTCTTCAAAAACTAAACCGCCTTGAAACTGCTGCGAAGGATTTAAATAAGAAAATTGGGTGACCAATTCCTCATGCTTTAGCAAATGAACTGGAATTTGGTAATTATTTGCACGCTCGGCAAACTCATTTAAAACCTGCCATTCAAGTGCCGTATTTGCGAGATAAACACCTTGGCGTTGAGCAAACGAAATATCGGTTTCAGCTTGAATACGCTGATAAAAAGAACGCGTTTCAAGAGCGTACTTTCGCCACTGTTGCTCTGGATGGGTTAATGTCGAAGTTCCAACCATGCCGAAATTACGGCGAGTTGCCCCCACAGGCTTGGCATTTTTCTCGAAGATGCAAACTTTCAAGCCTTGTTCTTGTGCCTGTATTGCAGCGGACAAACCTAAAATACCGGCTCCGACAACAATTAAATCAAACTGTGCATTATTCATAAGACTTCCAATTTGCGAAATTTAGGATGAATAAACCCTTGCCTTGTTGAACAAAGCATTTCGTTTCAGTCGGTTAAATAAAAATTGTGTTTAGCTAAAACTTAGTGAGAACTTTCACGCCATTGCTGACTTCTTGCCATAATTTTTCGGGTAAATAACCAGTGAATGAGTTTTACAACACATGAGGTGGTTAAAATGAGAATGCTCATCGCAACAGCAGCAACCGTGTCTCCCGCATCATCCATATTTAAAACCGCCACCGCCGCTAAACTGGTGTCTGGTGAATAAAGGAAAATCGCAGCCGACACAGTGGTCATGGCATTCACAAAAATATAGACCGATACATCGCATAGCGCTGGAAAACACATAGGCAAATAGACTTTCCAAAAGGTTTTCCACTTCGATGTTCCTAGAGTTTCCGCCGCCTGATCGAGCTGTAGCGGAATCTGTTTAATGGCATTGGTTAAAGTGAGGTGTGGCACGGTGTAATAATGCACAATGGTTGAAATCACCAAAATGGTCATGGTTCCATACAGCACATTTAACGGGTTGCTTTGCTGGTTAAAAAACAAAATATAGGCAATACCTAAGACCAGCCCCGGCACAGCAAGAGGTAATAAAACCAAAGCTTGCACATAGTTTTTAATGAGTGGATGTGCCTTAAAACGTTCGGTTAATAGCGCCACCATAAAAATGAGTGCTGTTCCAAAAAACGTACTAAAGAGTGCCATGCAAACCGAGTTAAAATACGCCGCCCAACCGCCACCATCGACATATTCAAAACTGTAATGTGCCAAGGTCAAAGACAAATCATAAGGCCAAGACTGAATGAATGAAGCCAGCACAGCCGTAAAGATAATCAGTAAAATTGCACCTGAAACCAAACAACAAAATAGGCTCAGAACGACTTCAAGTTTTTTATTCGGTGCTGAAACATAAGGTTTAGCCTGAAAGGCTTGAAACCGTGCATGACGTTTGCTTTGAATACGATCGAAAATAAAGACGAACACTGCTGGTAGCAATAACAAGATGGAAATCACCGCACCCATGCTCATATTTTGCTGACCAATAATCTGTTTATAGACATCAAGCGCCATCATGTTAAATGAACCGCCAATGACTTTCGGAATTCCGAAATCGGTCAACACATAAATAAAAGCCACTAAACTTGCGCTGATGAGTCCATAACGAATTGCTGGTAGTGTGACGTGATAATGCGTCTTCCAGATATTTTTACCCAGTGACAAAGATGCCTCAATTAAACGCTGATCGACACTGCGAAAAGACACCATCATCAATATCAAAATTGCTGGAAATAGCCAAAAGCAGTAACTGATTAAAATGCCGATTGGACCATAAATTTGTATATCGCCCAGCAAAGGTTTAAACACACCTTGCTTACCAAACAAATAAACCAATGCCAAAGAAGGCAAAAGTGATGGCGCTAAAATCGGTAAAAAAGCCACTAATTTAAAGAAGCCTTTGCCTTTTATATTTACATTGGTGAGTGCAAAAGCATAAATACTGGCAAGAAATATTGTAATGACAGTAGCAGCACAGGCAACCCACACCGAGTTAAATACGGAACTGAGTAAAGCTGGACTATCAAAATAATTATAAAAATTTTCAAGACCAACAAAATTTTGATTTTCATCAAAAAATGCAGTTTCAAACAGTATGATTAATGGAGCAATAATCGCTAAAGTTAAAGCGATCGCAACGGTTGCTAAAGCAACATTTGATCTTAACGAATATTCAATTTTTCGACGCGGCTGTGTTTTTAAAACCGCTGAAGCAGCTTCATTTAACATAGTGCGTACCCTTGTTCGTCAAAGACATGGATGAGCTGATTAGGCACTTTTATAAACATGAGTTCTTGTAAAGATTTGAACTTGGTATTTTCAATTTCAATTTGCAAAAGGTGTTTTGCCTGCTCAATTCCATCGATATGAATAGCGCAAAATAAACGACGCTTGGCACCTAAAAATTCAGTACTTAATACTTTAACCGGCAAATACAACGACTCTTTATCACTACCGAAATCATCAACCAACTCGACAGCTTCGGGTCTAAAACCAATACTGTAATTTTCCCCTGCTTTAAGTTTTTGTTGCTCCAAATTTAGAGGAATAAAACCTAAAACCTCGAGCTGATTCGGTACAGCGCAAGTGGCTTTTAAAAAATTCATGGTGCCAATAAACTTGGCAACGAATTGGGTTTGTGGCTTGTAGTAAATATTGTGCGGCGTATCAATTTGCTCAATGACGCCATGATTCATGACTACAACACGGTCAGAAATGCTTAATGCTTCTTCTTGGTCATGTGTGACCATAATCGTTGGCAAATTAAGCTGCGTTTGAATCGAACGGATCTTTTGTCTTAGCTTTAGACGTACCTGAGCATCGAGTGCAGATAACGGTTCATCCAACAGTAAAATATCAGGCTTCGGCGCAATTGCCCGAGCAAGCGCAACACGTTGTTGCTGACCACCCGACAATTGGTTTGGATATTTTTTAGCAATATCAGGTAACTCAATCAGTTCTAATAATTGCTGAACTCGTTGGCTACGCTGTGCCTTATCCCATTTCTTTTTATCTAAGCCAAAAGCAATATTTTCTTCTACATTTAAGTTTGGAAATAACGCATAGTTCTGAAACACAATGCCACAGTGACGCTTTTCAGCACTCAACAACGTAATGTCTGTGCCTTTTTTTATGACTTTTCCATAATCAGGTTTTTCCAGACCCGCAATTATGCGTAGTAATGTGGTTTTACCGCATCCAGAAGGTCCTAAAAAGCTCACGAACTCGCCTGCTTTAAGGTCTAAATTAATATGCGTTAGAGCCTGAAAGTGTTGGAATTTTTTTTGGATATCCACCACTTCTAAAACTGAGGAGCCATGTTCAGGATATTTATAGGTCGTTAAGGTCGACAATAAATGCCCTGCTAACTCGCCTTTTGGGTTTTGACCTAGCAGAGATGATTGCAATGACGAAGGTATTTGCATAATGAGGCCCTTATCCAAAAGATCACTTTTCAAAACGCTTTGACCATTCAGCCAAAATACGTTCACGCTGCTCGGCTGCCCAATAAAAATCATTTTTTACCAGCATTTGAGGAAGATTTTTCGGGAAGTCCATAGTGGTATTTTCAATGCCTTTATAAGCTACCATTGAAAAGTTATGGGCATAGGCTTCATTTGCCGCTTTGCTTACCGACCAGTTTATAAATTTCTGTGCACTACCTAGCTTCTTCGTTCCTTTCACAATCGCTGAGGCTTCCATTTCCCAGCCTAAACCTTCAGTTGGATAAACCACTTCTAAAGGTGCACCCTCTGCTTTTAATTTAAATGCCGGATAACCAAAAGAAACACCAATTGGAATTTCACCTTGTGCTGCCATCTTGCAAGGTTTTGAACCCGAGTGAGGATATTGTGAAATATTTTTATCCAAAGCCTGCATATAGTCCCATGCCTGCTTTTCACCCCAAATTTGCATCCAAGCCGTGACATCTAAATAGCCTGTGCCACTCGAAGCTGGATTTGGCATCACAATTAAGTTTTTATAAATGGGGTTGGTTAAATCTTTCCAAGTTTTTGGAATTGGTAACTTACGCTTTTCTAGTTCAACTTTATTGACACAAATTGCAGATTCCCATGCATCCATACCCGTCCAAGTTGGTACAGATTTTTGACTTACAAATTCTGGTTTTAAATTTTGCACACCTTCAGGTTTGAAAGGCTCAAGCATGTCTTTTTTTTCCATGACCAGCAAACTGGTTAAAGCCACACCAAAAACCACATCCGCTTGAGGATTCTTCTGCTCTGCCAAAAGTTTAGCAGTGATTACACCAGTTGAATCACGTACCCATTTTACTTTGAGTTCAGGATAGGCTTTATGCAATTCTTCTTGGTATTGCTTAAGCTGGTCGGCTTCCACTGCCGTATAGACTGTAATTTCTTCTGATTGTTTTGATGTTGCTGATGAACATCCCATTTGAATAGCGACCACTACACCTAAAACTGATGCAGTGCCAAGTTTAATTGTCTGTTGAACGTACTGTTTCATCTGCAAACCATCGAATGCAATTATTTGATGATCGTATTTCAACAGCTTTATATGACAGTTTAATTAATCTGGTTTAAACCAGATTGTATTTTATGCTCGCGCTTCGAAATGTAAATCTAAAACATCATGTAGCCAATATTCTTGGTCAACATCGGTAATCACACCTTCTTCATTTCTGTTGCTACGGCAAATATATAAACCAAGCGCGCCAACATTCACATGTAGTGCTTTGGCCTGCTGTTCCGATAAAGCTGTTGGATACAGATTAATATCGGCTCTGGTGATATGGCAGTTATATTGATTTGCCATCAGCAAAGTAATCGATTGCTTAAGATCATGAGTTAAAAACTCAGGGAAAAGCTCGGCGTTCACCCTTAAATGTTCAACCAAAACAGGTCGACCATTAATACAACGACGTCGCCAAACTGAATAAATCGGATGGCCTTTTTCAACTTTTAAATGCTTGGCATCCCAAGAAGTGGCCTGAGTCAGTTCACTCGAAATCACTTCTGTCGAAGGTTCATAGCCTTGTTCAATCACAAACTGATTAAAGTTTTTTGTCGATTGCGGGTGATAAATAATACGAGGAGAACGAACATACCAACCACGACGGTCTAATCGATAAATCAGGCCATCAGTTTCCAAAGCCAGTAAAGCTTCACGTGCAGCCACGCGAGTGGTTTGAAATTGTTCAGAAAGCACTCTTTCCGAAGGGAGTTTTGCGTGGGCTTCTAATACGCCAGATTCAATATCATGGGCAATTGCATCGCGAATAGGAATATATTTAGGTATGCGTGCTTGGTCCTGTTCCATACAAACTTAGAATTTATAAAAAAGAAATTAATAGCAATATACTGAAAAAATGTGACAAAAGCTTTTATTAATGCTGATCTTTTAAGCAAAACGCGTCCTATTCCCCCCTTTCTTCAATTCAGCTTTTCCATAAAAAATCGTGTGTGCACGCGTACTCTGACTTCGGAAAACTTTCCTTGGCTCATTTGTTTATCAAGGAAAACGGCATGTCGTAGCCATTACATCATATTTATTGAGACACTTATTTAAGATAAAAATTCATATCTTGTACTGGCTCTTACACAGGAATTGAGGATTTGTACTAACACTCAATATCCGCCCTCCTATATTACTGCCTTGTAGAATTAGAATAGTATGGTCAATAAAAACCCAAAACTTCTTGAGTAATTTAAAAAATAACCTACCATCTTATATTTAAAAACTCTCAATATAAAATCACCAATTTAATAAAAACTAAAATATTAAGAAAATTTCCTGATTTAAAAATAAACATAAAATTTTAATTTAATCATAATTTCAAACAACAAATTTAATTAAAAAAACAAGATAAGGTCAATTCGTCGATTTATCAAACAAAACCATAGCCACACCTTCAAGGTTAAATACTACTCAACTATTTATTCAATCTAATTAATATTTCATTTATAAAATTTAAATTAATTAATTAAAAACTATTAAATATGAC